>JBPCTE010000148.1:0-12103 GCA_051006495.1 Candidatus Planktophila sp. | reverse complement strand
TATTGCCATTGTTGCCACGTTATTATTTGCTGACTTAACACATAGATTTATCGAAGATCCTTACAGAAAAAGAAGTTTCGCGCCATCAACGATTTATAAACGCGCAATATCCATTACTGCTCTTTCCGTACTAATCGGTGGATTAATAATCATTACAAGTAGTGACAAAATTGATGTTTCTGGAATAAATGGTGCTGTTTCGCTTGCACAAATTAAAGCTCGCCCACTCGTATACGAAGATGGTTGCCATGCTAATTACGCTCAAACAAAGTCTGGAAAATGTGAGTATGCAGACGTAACATCTTCGAAAACGATGGTTCTTTATGGAGATTCACATGCGGCTCAATGGTTTCCCGCATTGGTCGAAATAGCTAATCGCTCAGGATATAAGTTGATCTCCTTAACCAAATCTGCTTGTCCTTCAGTAGATACTGTCCGCCTAGATCAAGGAGGCTTTAAAATGTCTCGTTGTGCGCAATGGCGCAAGAATTCCATTGATAGAATTCGACAGATTAAACCCGACATTTTGATAATGAGCAGTTATCAGTACTTCGCCCAACCTCCTCAAATAAGTGATCGGAGGAAGTGGTGGAACGATGGCCAGCGTAAATTACTAACCGAAGTTAAAAACACATCACCACATTTGATTTATATTACGGATTCTCCTCATCCTATTCGTGATATTCCTGCATGTTTAGCAAATTATTCGATTTCTAAATGCAACACCACATTACGAAGTGAGAATTTATCGATCCCAGGTTTCAAAGTAATCGACCCAAACTCGTGGCTGTGCTCCAACCGTTGTCCGGCTGTCAAAGATGGAGTTGTTGCCTATCGAGATGCCTCTCATATTTCAGTAGACATTTCTATAGCGTTGATCCCGCGACTGACACAAGCCCTCAGAGACCAAGGTATAAATCTCTAGTTAAGACCTCAATAAAAGTGTGCGAGAGCCTTCACCCAATGGCAAGATGCTCCCGTGGCCGAACTCACCTATTACTGCGGGACGATGGATAGCGGCAAGTCAACCTTGGCGCTGCAGACGGCACATAATCATCAGAGTCGTGGCCGATCTGGATTAATTTTCACATCACAAGATAGAGCTGGTTCAGGTGTTATTTCCTCGCGTCTTGGATTGCAAAGTGCGGCAATAGAGGTGTCAACAGATTTAGATCTGCACAAATTCGTAGTAGATAAATTATCACAAGGTTCTCGCATAGATTACATAATCTGTGATGAAGCACAGTTCTACGCGCCTGTTCAAATAGAGCAACTTGCCAAAATAGTTGATGGTTTAGGCATTGACGTTTACGCTTTCGGAATTCTTTCAGATTTTAGGACCAAACTTTTTCCAGGATCTGCTCGATTGGTTGAACTAGCCGATCGCGTCAATACACTACAAGTTGAAGCATTGTGTTGGTGTGGCTCACGGGCCACGCATAACGCACGTACAGTTGATGGCACGATGGTTACCCAAGGCGAACAAGTCGTAGTAGGCGACGTGGCGCCCGGACAAGAAGTTGCATACGAAGTTTTATGTCGCAGGCATCATATGAGAGAAGTTACGGCTCGTTCATCTAAAGCAGCTCACATATCCACTGAACCACTTCCATTTACTTAAAGAAAAGGAAAAAAATGAAATCACGCGGACTGGCAGTCGAAAGTGCGACATCTCCCCTCAAATCATTTGAATTTGATCGTCGAGAATTGGGCAAAAATGATGTTGCATTGGATGTGAAATTTTCCGGAATTTGCCACTCAGATATTCATACAGCACGTGGCGAGTGGGGTTCAGTTTATTATCCGTTGGTTCCAGGTCATGAAATCGCTGGTGTAGTTACATCTATTGGTTCATCTGTTTCAAAATTTCAGGTTGGCGATCTCATCGGAGTTGGAGTATTTGTTGATTCATGTCGCGATTGCGAGAATTGCAAGAGCGGTTTAGAACAATATTGTCTACAAGGTATGACTGGTACCTACAACAGTATGGAACGCGATGGAAAAACCCAGACTCGCGGTGGCTATTCAAACAACTTTGTAATCAATGAAGATTACGCGGTTCATATCCCAACCAATCTTGCACTCGAAGGTGTTGCACCTCTTCTCTGTGCAGGAATTACTCTGTACTCACCGATAAAACACTTCAAAGTTGGGCCCAAGACCAAAGTGGCCGTCATGGGTTTGGGCGGTCTTGGACACATGGGAGTTAAATTCGCGGTTGCGATGGGAGCAGAAGTAACTGTTCTTTCACACTCCCCCGATAAAGAAGTGGATGCGAAGAAAATGGGCGCCCATCATTTTGTATCAACTAAAGAATCTGGGTCTCTTGCAAAACTTAGAAAGTCGTTCGACATAATTTTGAATACTGTTAGTGCGGAGTTGGATATAAATGAGTATCTACAGACTCTTAAACTAGATGGCACTTTGGTTGTTATTGGTCTTCCGGGTAAACCCTATGCAGTTCATGCTGGAGTGATGCTTGATGGTCGTCGTTCAATCACTGGTTCGATGATTGGCGGTGTTTCAGAGCTCCAAGAAATGCTTAATTTCTGTGGCGAAAAAAATATAGTTAGTGACGTCGAAGTAATAAAGGCTGAATATGCCAACACTGCCTATGACCGCACAGTTGCCAGTGATGTGAAGTATCGATTTGTGATAGATGCAAGCACTTTTTAGGAAATAAAGGTATTTAGTACGTAAGCAAATATCGGTGCCACTGCTAACGAAGGCAGTAAATTTCCCACTGCTACCTCTTTGATACGTAATAACCGCAGACCTATTGAAAGAAGTAGCAATCCACCAACGATAGTCATGGCATCGATTTGGTATTGCTCGAGAATGCTCCCCAAAGCGAAACCGACTACTGTCCATAACCCTTGATAGATGCCCACCGGAATTGCTGATGCAGCAACTCCCCAACCTAATGAAGCAGCAAAAGCGATGGCAGCAAAGAAGTCAAGGATCGATTTAAGTGATAGTTGATCAATTCCGGTACCCATTCCATCACTTATGCTTCCAAGAATTGCGAGGGGTCCAATCACAAAGAGAAGTGATGAAGATACAAAACCCTCCACGAAGGTACCTTCTCGATTGGCTCCAAATTTGTTGCGAAGATTTTCTCCCACTTTTTCTAAGCGTTCCTCCAATTTCAGAGCAGAACCAATCAAGCCGCCAATGAGCATAGAACCAAGTATGCTGAGTAATGTCCAACCTTTCGGCAAAGCATTTGAATAATTATCACTGAACATAGGTATTACTGCGCTTGCAGCTGCCAATATAGTTATTAAACCCAAAATATCCGTGATCAATTCGCGTGATCTCAGATTCAATCGAGATCCTGCAACAACGCCTAGTGCGGCTCCACTAATGATTGTTAAAACATTTATCAGAGTACCAAGCCCGATTAACAAGAAATGTACCTCATGATCCAAGTGTATCCCGTAGACTCCAGTGATGACTTCTAGTACATCTAAGAACTTCGTCTCCGAATTCCTACGCCCACATCGAACAATCCCACATACTTCCTGGGCGGCCAAACATCGTTGGGATTTTTCATTTTCGCGTGTATTAATACTTTTTTTTGGGCTTTTCATCTTCGGTTTAGGTGATTCACTACTTGTTCAAAGTGATACTGGTAATGCGCCTTGGACAGTTCTGGCGCAAGGGGTTTCTAAAAAACTCGATGTCTCCCTTGGTATCTCTACATTTGCAATCAGTACATTGGTTCTGCTCTTATGGATTCCACTGCGAGAAAAACCTGGATTTGGAACAATCGCAAATATTGTAATTATTGCCAGTGCTATCCAGTTGGGTGTAAATATTTTTCCGCTGGCAAATAATTTTGCTGTAGGTATTATTATGGATTTTATCGGCATCGCTTTAGTTGGAACTGGTTCTGCTCTTTACATCACGTGTGCCTTAGGACCTGGTCCAAGAGATGGGCTAATGACGGCTATTCATAACCGATCAGGAATTCGTGTAGGCCGAGTGCGTCTAGGGATTGAAAGCACAGTTTTGATCCTCGGAGCCTTATTAGGCGGAACTATCGGAGTTGGAACCGCTCTATTCGCCCTCTTCATAGGTCAATCAATCGCCATCTCTTTGGGTGTTGTTTCAAGGATTTCATCGCTTCCTTAGATAGTCTTACCTCATCTTCCTCCGGCCTGCGAGCCGTCACTTCGCACGGGGTCGCAAACACCCCCGATAACAAAATCAGGAAGGTCGGTCATGCTCGATAAATACTTCAAAATCTCTGAACGTGGTTCAACTGTTGGTCGCGAGATCCGCGGTGGTTTTGTCACGTTTTTCACGATGGCTTACATCGTGGCACTTAATCCACTCATCATTGGTTTAGCAAAAGATGGTGATGGAAAATTCCTCGGTGGCGGCGACGCTCCAAATCTTGCACTTATAGCTGCAGCAACGGCTCTAATTGCGGGCGTTCTAACAATTCTCATGGGTGTAGTTGGCAACTATCCGTTAGCACTTGCTACTGGTTTAGGACTCAATACATTCGTAGCCGTTGGCATTGCTTCAAAAATGTCATGGGCTGATGCAATGGGTCTTGTGGTACTTGAAGGAATCATTATCACCGTTCTTGTCCTTACTGGATTTAGAACAGCGGTTTTTCGCGCCGTACCAGCTCAGTTGAAAATAGCAATATCTGTTGGTATTGGTTTATTTATCGCCTTGATCGGTCTAGTCGATGCAGGCTTCGTTCGTCGCACAGGATCTGGTCCAGTACCAGTAACTCTTGGTGATAACGGAACTCTCGTGGGTTGGCCAATTATCATTTTTGCACTCGGATTATTCTTGATGATTGCGTTGATGGTTAAAAAAGTTAAGGGTGCTTTACTAATTGGAATTGCCGTAGCAACAGTTGCTGCTATTGCAGTTGAATCAGCATTCAAAATTGGTCCAAACTTTATTGCTCCAGATAAAGTTAATCCAAAAGGTTGGGGCTTAAACGTTCCTAGCGTGCCTTCTGACATTGTTGCAACTCCAGATTTCGGTCTTCTCGGCCACTTCTCTCTATTCGGTTCATTCAGCCGAATTTCAGTTGTTGCAGCAATTCTTATTGTCTTCACACTCTTGCTCTCTGATTTCTTCGACACTGTCGGAACAGTTACAGCAATTGGTCATGAAGCGGGATTAATCGATTCAAAGGGTGATATTCCAAATAATGACAGAATTCTTCTTGTTGACTCACTTGCAGCGGTTGCTGGTGGCGCTGGAGGTATTTCCTCAAACACAAGTTATATCGAATCAGCTTCGGGTGTAGGAGAAGGCGCACGTACTGGATTAGCCTCAGTTGTAACGGGAGTTCTCTTCTTGTTAACAACATTCCTCGCACCCCTTGTTGCCGTCATTCCTTACGAAGCGGCAACTCCTGCATTGGTGATCGTGGGATTCCTCATGATGACTCAAATCAAAGGTATTGATTGGGCAGATTACGGAATTGCAATTCCGGCATTCTTAACAATCATTTTAATGCCATTTACTTACAATATATCTGTAGGTATCGGCGCAGGATTCGTATCACATGTAGTAATTAGATTGGTTCAAGGTCGACGCAAGGAAGTTCATCCACTTCTATTCCTTGTCAGTATTCTGTTCATGGTTTATTTCTTGGCTTCACCAATTAATTCCTGGATCGGATAAATTCAAAAAAATAAGCAATAGCGCGGAGTAGAAATGCTCCGCGCTATTGCTTTGTCCAATTAATCTGAGATTTTCCTTCAGCTTGCAACAATTTGTTAACTTTTGAAAATGGTTTGCTTCCAAAAAACCCGCGGTATGCCGAGAGTGGACTTGGATGAACCCCAAGGACTCTTTTTTCATCAGGAAAATAATGAGCCAATTCTTGAGCCTTGTTTCCCCAAAAAACTCCAATGGTTCCCATTTCTGCCAAAACCTTTGCAACCGAATTTGTAAATTCATACCACAAGGGGTGAACTTTTTTCGTCTTTACATCGAGTGATAATCCTCTATTGAGCAACATAACACCCTGTTCACTTAGGAAAGTTAAATCTCCGTTTTTAGGTCCAACACCAATATCACTTTCGATTTCTCGAAATATATTCTTCAAAGAAGCCGGCAGTACTTTAATACTAGGATCAACACTGAAAGCTAAACCCGTAGCATGATTTTCATCTGGGTATGGGTCTTGACCAAAAACAACAACTGAAACATCCTTCGGGTCACAATTAAACGCTTTGAAAATGAACTCTTTACTCGGGACGCTATTATTGAAATCGATCTCTTGATCAAGTTTATCTAGCACTCTAGATGATGATTCAAGCAAGAAACTCCATCGTTGATCTAACAGCTCTTTAAGCTCTGGCAAAAAACCGGGATCCTTCGTGAAGTACTTCTATGGGCAACCCAAATACAGCGCTAACGTGTTCACTAGTTATTACTGATTCCACAGGACCGCTCACGGCAATTTTTCCATCTTTGAGCAGAATTGCGTGCGTTGTACCTATCGGGATTTCTTCAATATGGTGCGTGACTAAAACACTTGCAGGTGCGGAAGCGTCATTGGAAAAATGGGCAAATCGTTTTAGCAAATCTTCTCGGCCACCCACATCTAAACCCGCTGCAGGTTCGTCCAATAGAAGTAGTTCTGGGTCAGCCATCAACGCACGCGAAATCAATACTCTCTTTTTTTCACCTGAACTTAACGTTGAGAATCGGCGTTGACCAAGTTCTCTAACACCAAATGTTGTGAGCAAGGCAACCGCTCTTGACTCATCCCACAGGTCATAATTTTCATTCCAACGACCAAATATCGCGTAGGCCGCAGTTAGTACAAAATCTCGAACTAATTCATCTGAATCAACCATGGCTTCTAAAGAAGGTGCGGCTAAACCAATACGAGTCCTTAGTTCAGATAGATCAACTCGACCTACTTGTTGTTCTAGCAAAATCGCTTGTCCCTTGCTTGGAAAAATACGCGCAGCCAAAACACCTAGAAGAGTCGACTTCCCTGCGCCATTTGGACCAAGAATCACCCACCGCTCCCCTGCTGAAATTCGAAAAGAGAGCGGCCCTAATATTTGTTTACCCTCGCGAATAACACATACGTTCTCGAGCGCCAAAACAGTTTGTGAAGCCATAGAGCAAAAAGATAGCGCTTTGACCTACTGGAAAGGTGGAATGAAGCGCAATTTCGCTTATGTAATTGACGATAATCTACCTCCATGGATGAACAAGCAGAAAATGCGCAAAGATTCACTGGCTTGATTCTCTTATCTGGTGTCGATACCCCTGGAATCTCTTCCTCTCTATTCTCATCTTTAGAACCTTTCTCAGTGACGATTCTTGATATTGAGCAAGTTGTAATCCGGTCCAGGTTAATCTTGACAGTTCTAATCGCTTTAGATCCTGCGCATGCGCAATCAATCGAAGCTGATCTCAATGAATGCGCAGATAAATTGAATGTGGATATTGCCATGTCATTCGGCACCGAGTCTGAAAAATCTATAGCAGCCAAAAGTGGTTTAATCCACGTCATTGCTTTATCTGAAAAAATAACTCCAGGTGCTATTGCAGACATTGCATCACATATAACAAGCGCGGGAGGAAATATTGAAAGAATTCACCGTGCTGCGTCTTTTCCGTTAACTTCAATCGAATTTTTAGTTTCCGGAGCAAAAACCGATTCATTGAGAAATGCGATTGGTAGCTCTGCTAAAAAATTCGGAGTTGATATCGCAATCCAATCATCTGGTCTTAATCGATTGGCACGCAAACTCGTCGTGATGGATGTGGATTCAACCCTGATTTCACAAGAAGTTATTAATTTACTAGCGGAGAAATGCGGAGTAGGTGAAGAAGTTCGCTCGATAACTGAATCCGCTATGCGAGGTGAGATCGACTTTGAATCTTCGCTTCGTAAACGTGTAGCACTGCTTTCTGGACAAAACGCAACAATTCTCGATGATGTGGCAAAACAAATAACATTCACTCCGGGAGCTAGGACATTAATTAGAACTCTTAAAAAATTAGGCCATGGTGTCGGTCTGGTTTCAGGTGGTTTTTCTCAAGTCGTTGACCCGATTGCGAAGTCACTCGAAATAACTCACGTTCGTTCAAATACTCTAGAAATTGTTGATGGTTTAATAACCGGCAAATTAATCGGTCCGATTATCGATCGAGCAGGTAAATCTCTAGCTTTAAAAGATTTTGCATCAGAAGAAAAAATAACGATGGCTAACACCATTGCTATAGGAGATGGTGCCAATGATTTAGACATGATTGCAGCAGCCGGCTTAGGAATTGCCTTTAACGCAAAACCAACAGTTCAAGAGGCAGCTCAGAGTTCGCTCAATGCCCCTTACTTAGATTCGGTTCTCTTTATTCTCGGCATCAGTCGTGAAGAAATTGAAGATTCTGAGTCAGATTAATTAAAGCCTGCACGCATGAATATCAGTGACTAAAATTCCTCTTGCGCCAATCTCCCATAATTCATCCATCACGCGATTGGTATCTTTACGTAAAACCATTGCGCGTACAGCTACCCATTGATCATTTTGTAACGGCGAAATTGTAGGCGATTCCAACCCTGGTGTTATTGCGCAAGCTTCTCCAGCTTTTGTCTTGGGAATATCATAATCTAACAACACATAACCTCTGGCAGTTACGACACCTTGCAATCTTCGTAACAGAATTTGAAGAGAAGGGTTATTTGTTTCCGATTCACGGGTAATCAAAATTGCTTCGCTTATAAGAATTGGATCGGCAAATATTTCTAAACCTGCTTGGCGTAATGTATTTCCCGTACTAACAACGTCAGCAATTAAGTCGGCCACTCCTAACCTAACACTACTTTCAACTGCACCATCTAAGCGAACAACTGTTGAATCTATCCCTAAAGAGTTCAAATGTGCATTAACCAGACCCGGATAAGCACTTGCTACTCTCTTTCCTGCGATATCCGCAATCTTCCAGTTTTTTCCATTAGGAGCTGCGAACCGAAATGTTGAACTACCAAAACCTAGAGCGAGGACTTCATTTGCACTTGCACCCGAATCAATTAGTAGATCCCGACCTGTGATCCCCGCTTCGAGTTCTCCCGAACCAACGTATAAAGCAATATCGCGAGGACGCAGATAATAAAATTCAACTTGATTTTCAGTATCAACCAAAACCAAATCACGATTATCAGTACGTTGTTTATAACCAGCTTCTTTTAATACTGAGATCGAATCTTCAGCAAGAGAACCCTTGTTGGGAATAGCTACTCTTAACATTTATATCTCCTAAAGATTCTTGTAAATATCTTGAAGTGTCAATCCCCTAGCAAGCATTAAAGTTTGAAGGTGATAAATAAGTTGACTTATTTCTAGCGCTAGAGCTTCGTTGTCTTCATGCTCTGCAGCCATCCATACTTCACCAGCTTCTTCAATAATTTTCTTGCCTATCGCATGAAGTCCCGCGTCTAGCGCTTTAACTGTCCCTGAACCCTCTGGGCGAGTCAACGAGATCTTTTGCAACTCGCTCCAGAGAGATTCGAAGGATTTCATGTAAATAGTTTACTAGACGGATACCTTTTCATTCTTGCTTATTTTCAACCATGAAATGAAGCCCCAAAGCACGAATGGCAAATAAATAGCGTAAAGGGTACCTGTTGGGTAATAACCATTTATAAACGCAAATGGCACTCCAACTAAGTCCACTGCAACCCAGACGAGCCAAAATTCAACATAACCGCGACTCATTCCGTATGTGGCAAGAGCTGTACCTGTAAAGATCCATGTATCAACTAATAACCACGTCCCGCTCTCTCCTAAAGCTTTAAATATATTCATCGATACGAGGTAACCAATGAGTATCGCTGGAACTAGATACATTTTTTCCTTAGTGGTTGTCCAGCGTGGAACGACAGTAGATTGTGTTTTGGATAATTTGCGATAGGTAGCCCACCGGACCCAGCCGTAAATGCTCACGATAATCAAGAGCAAATTTCGTCCTGCTTGTCCGTAAAAATTAGAATCTTGTTCGCTGTATGCAAAAACAGCCCCTAAGAAGACTGTGAACAATAGGGCATCTCCAAGAATTCCCACTGGCCAAGCAGAGATTTTTCTCCTGGCTCCAAGAACAGCACTTGTTAAGCCAAGAATACCGCCAACTATTTCTCGCAATGGAATAGATTTAGAACCAAAAGAAATATTTGTTTCGAACAACCATTTAATTAAAGACATTTACGTATTCCCTCCTCGGATAAAGTGCCCAGGAAGCAACAAAGAGTCATTGCGCCGGTTTTGGCGCATATGAAACTATGTTCCTTTATCCAGACTCTAACTGTCGGTTTTGGATTTTCGCCAAATCAACCGATCAATGGATTTGATCGGGTCGCGGACTTTACCGCCGGTTCGGAATTACACCGACCCCCGGAACAACGTGCACCTATTTTTGCACAGATTGCGCCAAATCGCGCAACATGCAAATCATGGCAGCGGGATCTTGCGCTTTGTAAACAGCGCTTCCTGCGACGAAAGTGTCGGCACCTGCTGCACTTGCAATCTCAATCGTATCTCTAGATATTCCACCATCCACCTGAAGTCTGATGTGACGCTCTCCAATTAACTGGCGAGCTCTGGAAACTTTATCCATCATTTCAGGCATGAAAGCCTGTCCTCCAAATCCAGGTTCAACTGTCATTATTAGAAACATATCAACTTCATCAACATAATCAATGAAGTCCTCAATACTTGTATCCGGTTTAAGAGCCAAACTTGCGCAGGAACCATGAGATTTTATATTTCTTATCGTGCTTCTGAGGTTTTTTGTACCTTCAACATGAACAGTAACGCTTTCACACCCTGCTTCAGCATAACGTGGTCCCTGGTAATCGCAGTCAATAACCATGAGATGTGCATCAACCGGAATCGATGAACCAGAAATTATGTATTGTGCTTCTTCCCATGTGAATGATGTATTCGGAGCGAATTTTCCATCTAAAATGTCGAGGTGCAATAGATCAGATACTTTTGAGACCCGATCTATTTCAGAGAGAATTTTTGAGTGATCCGCATTCAAAATACTTGGATGAATTCGTACAGATCGAGTCATGAACGAATTCTATTTCTTCTTACGCATCACTGAGAGAAACATCGCATCCGTGTTGTGTTTATGAGTCCAAAGCATCATATTTCCTCGATCAACACCGGAGATTTTTAGATCCGGATGTAGAAAACTAGAAACATCTATTTGCTCCATATCTGGATGGCGCTTGAGAGCTTCAGATACCGCTATTCGTGTTTCGGATAAATGAGGACTACAGGTGGCATAGCCAAATATTCCCCCCGGCTGTAAAGATTTAATTGCCGAATCAATTATCTGACCTTGAAGCACAACCAAAGCCTTCAAATCTGACACCGACCTACGCCATCTAACCTCGGGCCTTCTTCGCAGGGCCCCTAAACCAGTGCAAGGCACATCGGCGAGAATAGCTCCATAAGTTTTCCCGAGTGAGTCAATCTCTCGAGCATCGACTGTGGTGACAACAGCTTCACCTACTACTTGTTGAACAAGCTTTGCTCGTACCTGTGAGATCTCATTTGCTGAAAAGTCTATATTTTTACCTTTAGCTATTGCAGATAAGAGAGCAGCTTTGCCCCCCGGTCCCGCACAAAGATCTAGCCATGAGTCCTTGTCCTCAGAAATTTTAGAGAATACATCCACGACCATTTGTGAACCTTCGTCTTGAACGCCAGCTTTTCGAGTAGTGATTAAATCCAATGATGAAGGTGAGCCATCGTAAACCGCCCCATATGAAGAGAATGGAGTAGGAACTGCCCCGATATTAATTAAATCTTGCTGTGAACTAAGACCCGGCCATGAAACCAGAGTTGGTCGTGGCGCAATGTTATTTGATATAAGTAGTTTTTCTACTTCATGAAGCGTACCGAGTTGGTCTAGATATGCGCTAATAATCCATACTGGGTGAGAATGCAAAATAGATAATCTCTCAATATCATCATCGATCAAAGAAATATCTGACACATAATTATCTAAAGATTTTTGGCTGACTTTTCGAAGAATCGCATTTAAGAACGAAGCCTTTGACTCACCCAGGACTTTACGGCCAAGCTCAACT
>JBPCTE010000147.1:0-1278 GCA_051006495.1 Candidatus Planktophila sp. | reverse complement strand
AGTTACTTTCTCATCAGGAATTTTGATTCCAAAGCGCTCTTCAGCAGCTACAACAACTTCAACCATGCTGAGTGAATCTACTTCGAGATCGTCAGTGAAGTTCTTGTCGAGTTCGATTGATGCTGCTGGAATACCTGCAACCTCTTCAACGATCTCTTTTAACCCTGCTAATACATCCGCTTGTGAAAGTGCCATCTGTGTAGATCCTCTTCTTTAGTGATTCTGTAGTTTTTAACTAGGTGGTAATTCTCTCTGATAAGTGGGCTTACTTACGAGTAATTGCCCCACATAAGCGAGAAATTATTTTGGTGCAGGAGGTAATTGGACTACTTGTCCCGCATACACAAGGCCCGCACCATAACCAATGAGCAGCGCGAGTGAGCCATGTAACTCTGGATGTTTTTCAAGGAGTGCATCCATTGCAAGTGGAATCGATGCAGCGGATGTATTTCCATTTGTTTTGATGTCATCTGCAATAAGAACTGAATCGGGAATATCCATCTGTCTGGCCATAGCTTCGATAATTCTGTAATTGGCTTGGTGCGGAATAAATGCACCTAGTTGATCGACTGTGACTCCCGCAGCTTCAAGTGTGCGAGTTGCCGCTTTGCTCATTTCAAATACAGCCCAACGAAAAACAGTCTGTCCTTGTTGTTCGATGTATGGCCACTTAAGTTCTTCAATAGTTGATTGCGGAGTCTTTTTGTAATCCGTCCATGCTGGCTCCATCAAAATTGCATCGCGGTTTGCAGCATCTGATCCCCAGATAGTTGGACCAATACCTACGTGGTCGGCCGCACTGACAACAACAGCGCCAGCGCCATCGGCGAAGATAAATGCAGTAGCGCGATCATCAGGGTCTGTGAAATCTGAAATCTTTTCAACGCCAACAACTAGTACATTCTTAGAAGTTCCACCGCGGACTAAATCATTAGCCATTCCAACTCCATAACAAAAACCCGCGCACGCAGCACCAACATCAAATGCTGCAGCCTTTGGATTTCCTAATCGTTCAATCAGCGCAGTTGCGGCGCTCGGTGCCTGATAAGGAAAAGTAATAGTGGCAACGATTACGGTGTCGATATCTGCAATTGTGAGTTTGGCTCGCTTGAGTGCAACTTCACTCGCTGCTTGCGCCATATCAATAACAGATTCATCTGAGCGTGCAAATCGGCGAGATTCGATACCAGTGCGTTGTTGAATCCACTCATCACTTGAATCAATGCGATCGACAATTTCAGAGTTAGGAACTAAACGCTCTGGGCGATATGTGCCGAC
>JBPCTE010000146.1:0-3792 GCA_051006495.1 Candidatus Planktophila sp. | reverse complement strand
ATTGTTCCGTAAGTTGCCAAGTAGTTGAAGTCAGCTACTGATTTGTTCAAATTAAATGTAATTGTGCGATTGTCCTTTGAGCAAGAAACAGCTTTCTTAAATGCTGCTACGCCTTCTGGAGTGTTCTTGTATGGACCTGTGTAGATTGAATTTCCATCAGCATCAGTTGGAATATCCAACCAAGAAAGAAGGTAAGCAGGACCATCAGTGATTACATCTGTTGCGAATACGCGAGATGCACCATATTGAATGTGCTCACATGTAATAGGAGTTCCATCTTCGAACTTAGTTCCTGGGCGTAGTGTGAACTTCCAAGTCTTCGCGCTATTACTTGGTACACCAGTATTTGTTGCTAGATCTGGTACGAGGTTGGCACCTGCAGCACCTGGAACTGGGTTGTATGCAACGAGTGTGCGAGTGTGGAAAGAGTTCATAAACGCTAAGTCGCGTCCTGTATAAATACGGCTTGGATCTAAGTGATCAAGACGTGGCTCGTGCTCGAGGAGAACAAGAGTTCCACCTGTGCGAGGTGTTGATGCTGCATTAGCAACTTGTGATCCTGCAACAAGTGCTGCAGAGATAACTAGTGAACTAGCGGCAGTAACAACTACGGCACGACGAAGAGCGGAGATGCTGCTCATTCATTGGTCCTTTCAGTTGATGGGCGCGGGCTGCTCCCGAGCGCACAGTCAAGCAGAAAGTGTCCGAAATGTGAATAACGAGTGAAGTACAGGAGGGGTGAAGTTAGCGATCTGCGCGTGGATCGAGGGCATCCCGGAGCGCATCGCCTACTAAGTTGAAGGCAAGAACCACAATGACCAATGAGCCCGCGGTAATTAAGAAAAAGCTCGGCATAACGGTGACATACCGAGAGGCAACAGAGAGCAATATGCCCCACGTCGATGCTGGTGGTTGAACACCAAGACCTAAGAATGAAAAGACCGCTTCAGCTGCAAGGTATCCCGGTAACGAGAGTGATGTAACAACGATGACCGGCGCCCAGACATTAGGTAATAACTCTTTGAGAATTACGCGAGAGCGCTTTGCTCCCATTGCTTCTGCCGCGGTTACGAAATCTCGTTCACGCAGACTTAAAACTTGTGAACGAATAAGTCTAGAAAAACCTGGCCAACCAAAAAAGGATAAGAAAAAAACTAAGAAGAGAACGCGTGCGCCATTTCCTTGAGCAATACCCGTGCCTTCAATTCGTTTGACCATTGGTTCGCTCAAAGCAACAATCATAAAAAAAGATGGAAATGCAAGTAAGAAATCTGTGAATCGACCAAGAGTGCTATCGACTCTTCCTCGGAAGTAACCACCGATAATTCCTACAAACAAACCAATAGTTAAACTCGTAAAAGTCGTCAAAATTGCAACCATAAATGAGATACGAGATCCGTAGAGAAGTTGTGCCAAGAGATCACGACCTGTGCCAGGGATGAGGCCGAGTGGGTGACTTGCACTTATTCCACCATTTGGTAGATCTGGAATTCCACTGGTATCTAAAACATCGAGATTTAAAGTATTCGGATCGATACCTAAAATCTTGCAGACGATTGGCGCAAAGAGTGAGAGTGAGAGAAGTGCGATGCTAATCACCGCGGCGCTCATTCCGACTTTATTGCGCTTAAAGCGCATCCATGCGATTTGGCGAGGGCTCCGACTTTGAATTCCAGATTCGCTATCGCGCGTAGTTTCAACGCTCGTTGTCATGACACCTACTCTATACTTTGATACTTAAGAGTTACACCTTGCGCAAGGAAATCCTTGCCGACCATGGAGGATGAAATGTTTACACGCACAAGCCGCACAATTGGTGCCGGCGCCACCGCTCTATTTCTTGCCCTTGTATTAGCGGGTTGCGGAGGTGGGTCTACAGCTGAAACGACCACTGCTGCCGAAGGCGAAGCGCTAGTAAATACCGTTGAGGAAGAGGCTCAGGCGAAGGGTGCATTTGATGCAGCCGTTGTGACCCCAGATAAAAACTCTTTCACAGTTTCATCACCCTCAAAATTTTCTCCAGGAAAATTTGCTGCAGGACAACTACCAGGACAGGTAAATCAGCGATTTAATGTTTCTGTTAGCAATGGATCTGGCGCCGAACTTGACCTTGCGACTCTGATTGTCAAGGGAAGTACCACTGCTGGCGAATGTGTAGATATTTTTGATGGCGATGCAAAGATGGATGGTGCGCCACAAACTCCATTAGCTGCTGGTAAATCAATTACATTCGCGTGGGGTCTGTCTTGCCCAGGTGCGGCCGGAGATGAATTAACAGTTGTGCTGACAAATAATGCTGTCAACATCGTTGAGGCAAAGGGCAAGCTCGCTTAGTTCTTTAACTCCGCCATCTTTTTTAATTTTAAAAAGAGCGGAAGAGGTAACAAAGCACCAAGGAGCATTGTCAGGACCCACAAACTTTCTAATCCTGCACCGAGCATTGGTCCGGTTATTGCTGGACCAAGTACTCCAGAAACTCCCCATTGCAAACCTATTAACGCATTAGTTCTACCTCGAATATGTTCGGGTGATAAATCATTTGCGAGTGCTGGCATCGTGGGGGACCAAATCATTTCTCCGATTGCAAATACAAATTGGCTAAGGCAGATCATTAAGCCAGCTGCGAAAAGTGGAAGCAACGGCGAAATGCCAACGACTCCCCACGAGAGTGACCAAATAATCCCAACTGCAACTAAAGCTTTGAATTTTGACTCATGATTGATTCTTGTAATCACTGCCGGTTGAAATAACACAATTGAGATTGTGTTTACACCGTACATAATTCCTAACCAATTTGGAGAGAGTCCTAAGTATTGAGTTGAATAAATTGGCAGACCAGCATTTAAACCCGCATATCCAAAAATCAGCAAAACCAGACCAGATACGCTTAATAAAACCAATTTCTTATCCGCGAATACTTCCTTGTAACTTCCACTGCTTGGTTCGTGGGCCTCGGGAGTGTATTTACCAATGGCTGGGGTTCGGATTTGTAACAAGACAAATAAAAAGAGCACAAAGGAGAGTGAATCTAAGATGTACATGAGTTGAAAACTGCTCAATGAGTCTTCCCTGATGATGATTGAAGCAATCAATCCACCCATTCCAAGGCCTAAATTAAGGAGCATAAAGTTCAAGCCAAAGATTTTTTGGCGGTTTTCAATCGGTGTAAGCCTGGTCAACATCACATTAAGAGGCGGCCAGATAAAAGCTTGTCCTATGGATTGAATCGTCATAACAATAAATGCATCTCGATGGCTCTGCACGAATGCCCACCCACAGGTTCCTATTGCACTTCCAATTGTTCCAACGACTAAAACCTTTTTTGGACCTATGCCATCGATAAGTGTTCCGACTGGTCCCCCGACAATAAGTGAAATGACTGCACCGAATGAGAGTAATAAGCCACCAAAGGTATTTGTAAAACCTCGTAGATCATGTAAGTAAACCAGTAAGAAAGAGAGCGTCATGCCACTACCGATGGAGCTCAATAAAACTCCTAAAACAATTTTCTTAGAATTTGGATTGAGTATTGAGAAGTACTCACGTGCCGTTGTGGAATTAAGAATCATCTATGCAAGCAACTCTTTTGCTTGAGCAAATACTTTATCTGTGTAATCAACTAATAATGTGACGTGCCCTTGGCCGGGAATAAATGTCAATTCTGCACTTGGTATGTGTTTCTTGAGCCAATGTGAATGCGCATGAGGAACCATGTAGTCCTGATCGCCTTGCCAGATTTTTACTGGCTTTGAAATTGATGCAAGTTCAAACCCCCATGGTTTTGTAAAGGCA
>JBPCTE010000145.1:0-4390 GCA_051006495.1 Candidatus Planktophila sp. | reverse complement strand
GGTGAAGAGCAATTCCAACTGTGGCGCCGCTCTTTTGATGTTCCACCACCACCTATCGAAGATGGCTCAGAGTTTAGCCAAGCTAACGATGCGCGTTATGCCGATCTCGGTAGCAATATTCCAAAGACAGAGTGTTTAAAAGATGTTGTTGGGCGAATGCTTCCGTACTGGCATGAAAATATTGCTCCAGATTTATTGAGCGGTAAAACCGTTTTGGTTACTGCTCATGGCAACTCATTGCGCGCACTTGTAAAGCATCTTGATGCAATTAGTGATGCTGACATTGCAGGATTAAATATTCCAACTGGGATTCCGTTGTATTACGAATTGGGTCAAGACCTAAAACCGCTGAAAAAGGGTGGCGAGTATTTAGATCCAGCAGCCGCCCAAGAGGCTATTGCAGCAGTAGCCAATCAAGGTAAGAAGTAAATTTAGTCGGCAGCGTATTCGCCGTTGACCAAGAAGTACACACGCTTTGCAATTGAAACCGCATGATCTGCGCAGCGCTCGTAATAACGTCCAAGTAACGTAATATCAATTGTCATTTCAATACTGTGTTTCCACTGGCCATTTTGCATGGTGCCGAGCAAGAAGCGATGAAGTTTGTCCATCTCGTCATCATCTTGATCTAGTTCGATAGCGCCGACTGAGTCGTGCTGATCAATAATTTTTCCTACTTTTTCAATAATGCGAGTTGCAACAGCGCCCATATCTTTAAATGCTGGACGTAATTCTTCTGGAACCGCGCAATTTGGATAACGCATGCGAGCAAGTTTTGCGATGTGGTGAGCAAGATCGCCCATGCGCTCAAGGTCTGCGCTCATACGAAGTGATGTAACAAGAGTACGAAGATCGCGCGCTACAGGTTGTTGGCGTGCCATCACATTAAGAGTTTTGTCATCTAATTCGTGCTGCATATCATCGATTCGGTCGTCATCTGAAATAACTTCTTCAGCTAACTTCAAATCGGAGGTGAGAAGCGCAGTTGTTGCGCGCTCCATCGCACGGCCTACTAGTTGTGCCATTTCGACGAGTGTGGCTTCAATTGAGTCCAAATCGTCATGGAAAGCATCGCGCATGGGCTAACGGTATACCGAGGAGCGTTCATAATTAAAACCCTAAGTAAACACTTGCTGAACAACGCGCAAAAAATGTCCATTTCAGGCGGGGCTCGTGGTTGGCGATGTGATGGCTATTCATTTCATCTCTACGATAGGGGTGTGTCAATGCGTTGGAGAAAAGATGGATCTTCCGATGACGTGCGTTCGCTTTCTATCCCAGATTATTTAGAAAATGTTTTAAATGTTATCGATGCAGAGTATTTACTTTTGCAACCAGGTGAAATAGTTGTTAAGAATTCTCGTGAAATAGATTCCTTTGGTTTAATTCGTGACAATAAGTTGAACTCTGAGCAAATTTTAAATCTGGTGCGTGCGGCGCGTCGTTCGAGTGAGTATCAAGAAGCCACACTTGAGCTTCCACGAGGTCCAGTTGGAGCAGGAACACATGACTTATTGGTTCGAGTTTCACTTGTTGGCTCAGAAGGTTTGGCACTTGTTTTGATTTTTGATGACAGCGAATACAGGCGCCTAGATGCTGTGCGTCGAGACTTTGTTGCAAATATATCTCACGAACTAAAGACGCCTATTGGCGCACTTTCCTTGCTGAGCGAAGCAGTAATGGGTGCAAGTGAAGACCCTGAAGCTGTCACAAAATTTGCCTCTCGAATGCAGATTGAAGCACGACGACTCTCTGACTTAGTTCAGGAGATAATTAATCTCTCTCGATTGCAAAGTGATGACCCACTTGTGGGTGCAAAAGGTGTGGACGTTACGGATTTAGTCAGTCAAGCAATTGATGATTCACGTCTTTCGGCGGAAGCACGGAAAATATCAGTGCATTTTATTCCAGAGCTTCACGCCCAAGTTCTCGGCGATAGAACACAACTTGAAATGGCAATTAGCAACCTTATTGAAAATGCAATTAATTACAGCCCAGATGGCACGCAAGTAAGCATTACTGAAAAATGTGAAAACAATCTGATTGAAATCGCGGTAACAGACCAAGGTATTGGTATTTCCGAAAAAGATTTGGAGCGAATCTTTGAACGCTTTTATCGAGTTGATCCTGCACGTTCTCGCCAAACAGGCGGAACAGGTCTAGGGCTCTCAATCGTTAAACATGTAGTGACAAATCACGGTGGAGACATTTCAGTGTGGAGCTCCGAAGGCGCAGGTAGCACTTTTACAATTCGCTTGCCACAGTTCCAAGCAACAGAAAACTCTGAAACGGAGAAATCAGCGTGACAAGAATTCTTGTAGTTGAAGATGAAGAGTCCTTTTCAGAAGCTCTAAGTTACTTGTTGGGTAAAGAAGGCTTTGATGTAGCAGTTGCAGGATCTGGCCCAGATGCAATTATTGAATTTGATAAGAATGGCGCAGACCTTGTGCTCCTAGACCTTATGTTGCCAGGGCTTTCAGGTACAGAAGTGTGCAGACAGTTGCGCACACGTAGCAATGTCCCAGTAATTATGTTGACTGCCAAGGACTCTGAAGTAGACAAAGTTGTTGGTCTAGAACTCGGTGCCGATGATTACGTTACAAAGCCCTATTCATCACGCGAACTAGTTGCTCGTATTCGTGCTGTCTTGCGTCGCCAAGGCGATATTTCACTGCAAGAAGGAACATCTGGAGTTTTAACTGCTGGCCCAATTCGCATGGATGTAGAACGCCACCTAGTCAGTATTAATAACGAAAAAGTTTCATTTCCACTTAAAGAGTTTGAATTGCTCGAGTTTTTGATGCGAAACGCTGGTCGCGTGCTGACCCGCATGCAATTAATTGATCGGGTGTGGGGAAGTGATTATGTGGGAGATACAAAGACGCTAGATGTGCACATCAAAAGATTGCGCTCAAAAATAGAAGTTGATCCAGCAAATCCAATTATTATTCAGACCGTACGCGGGCTGGGTTACAAGATGGAAGCTTAAGCTGTAATACCTGCGTAGATTCCTTCGGGTGCGCGCACCAAAACATTAAGTGTAATTTCGCCTGCATTTCCGAAGAAGAGTGAGAGCACAGTATGTGCGCCAGGTTTTAAGTTAGCGCCGACTAATACTGCTTTTGCGTTAGCAGTTTCGCCTTCAAAACGAATTGTTTGGTTCTGTGCGATTGTGCTTACGCCACCAAATTGGGCTTGAATTCCGCTGATTGCTAAACCGAGTAGAGCGTCTTCGTTTGCGCCTTCGTTAATTACGGTTCCTACGACAACTGCTGATCCATCTGGTTGTGCAACAAGCAAGAAATTACGGAGAGAAATATCGTTTCCATCTTTATTTACGCCACCTTCTGCGCCATCTGTCACCTTGGAAATTTGGCGAGTGGCAGCATTTGATCCTGCACCGCAACCAGTGAGTGAGAGTGCTAGTGCAACGATTGTTAGCGGTGCAACGATTGTGCGTAAACGCATTTGAATTCTCCAAGTACTTTGAAAAATAATGTTTTTGTATTTGTCAATATGTTAGGGACATATTCTCTCACGGCAAAAGGGCGTTTTTGCACGCACAAATCCGAGGTGACGAACCCCTTAAATGGCTGGTATTATTGGCTTCTAACGAAGGGCAACACATGACATTTAAGGTCGGCGAAACCGTTGTTTATCCTCATCACGGAGCAGCACTTATCGAAGCCATCGAAACCCGAGTAATAAAAGGCGAAGAGAAGACCTACCTCGTTCTAAAGGTTGCACAAGGCGACCTCACAGTTCGCGTACCAGCAGAAAACGTTGACTTAGTCGGCGTTCGCGATGTTGTAGATAGCGCCGGACTTGATCGTGTATTTAATGTTTTGCGTCAGCCATATACAGAAGAACCAACCAACTGGTCACGCCGTTACAAGGCAAACCTCGAGAAGTTGGCATCTGGTGATGTTATTAAGGTTGCAGAAGTTGTTCGCGATCTCTATCGCCGCGATTTAGATCGTGGACTATCTGCTGGCGAAAAGCGCATGCTTGCAAAAGCAAAGCAAATTTTAATCTCTGAGCTCGCTCTTGCTGAGCGCACAGATGAAGAAAAAGCAGCTGTCATCCTCGATGAGGTTTTAGCTTCTTAATTTTGGTTTAAATTTTCTACGTATTTGGGGAAACAAATGAGCCAGTGTGCGGCCATCATTGCAGCCGCTGGCAGTGGCGAAAGATTTGGGGCCACACTTCCTAAAGCGTTAATCACTCTAGGAAATCGCACACTCATCGAACACGCTGTTGCTGCGCTAGCACCGATTGCCACCGAAATAGTTATTTGTGCACCAGCAGGTTATGAAAATCAGATTAAAGAGTTAGTCGGCAGTGACATTACAGTTGTAGTTGGCGGAACAACTCGTTCAGATAGCGTACG
>JBPCTE010000144.1:0-5136 GCA_051006495.1 Candidatus Planktophila sp. | reverse complement strand
TGAACGTTTCAATACGTCTTTGGAAATTTCATCCGTAATCTTAGAGACGCTATCTGCCTCAACTGCGAACTCTTTTACGAATAAGAACTTAAGCATTTGTGGGACTTCATTGAGTTTTACAATTCGCTCTTGAATAATAGGAAGCGCGGCTTTTATAAGTGAAATCTCACTATCTGTGCCGGAGATGATGCCAGACATAGTTAAGAATGGCAGAGACCACTTCAAGAATTCATCCAGTGTAAGAGCGCGAATCTTGTCTGCGTTAATTGCCTCAAGCTTTTTCATATCAAAGCGGGCAGGAGATGAGTGAACCTTTTCAACTGTGAATAATTCACAGAGCTCAACCATTGTGATGTTTTCGCGATCATTACCTGGAGACCAACCGAGAAGCGCCAAATAATTACAGATTGCTTCTGGTAAATATCCTTGTTCGCGATACCACGCGATTGAAACTTCACCGTTGCGCTTCGATAACTTGGCGTTGTCTTGACCCATAACAAATGGCAAGTGTGCAAAAACTGGGTAATCCTCTGACTTAACACCCATTGCTTGATACACACGAATCTGACGTGGCGTTGAAGAAAGGAGATCTTCACCGCGCAGGACGTGTGTGACCTTCATCAATATATCGTCAACTGCTACGGCCAACGTGTAAAGAGGCGAACCATCGGCACGCACTAATACAAAGTCAGGTACGAACTTGTGATCAAAGGAGACTTCTCCGCGAATCTCATCAACAAATGTGGTTGATCCATCTGGCATGCGCATGCGAACAACTGCTTCTCGGCCCTCTGCCTTATATGCAGCAATTTTTTCAGCTGATAAATCTCGACACTTTCCGTCATAGCCAGGTGCAACATTTGCTGCGCGTTGTGCTTCGCGAGTAGCTTCTAACTCCGCAGGTGTGCAATAGCAATGGTAAGCATCTTTTTGATCTAAGAACTTTTGTGCCCACTCTGCGTAAATATCTAGTCGTTGTGATTGAAGGTATGGCCCGTTATCCCCGCCAACTTCAGGACCTTCATCCCAATTAAGCCCAAGCCACTTCAACGTATCGATTGCAGCTTGAATGTATTCATCAGTTACGCGAGTTGTATCTGTATCTTCGATGCGAAATAAGAATGTTCCACCAGTGTGACGTGCATACGCCCAATCAAATAAGGCAGTACGAATATTTCCTACGTGCAAATCACCAGTGGGAGATGGTGCAAAGCGAACCTTTACCTTCTTAGCCATGCGCACTCACTCGATTCGTTAGTTCGCCTAATCCTTCGATGGCAACAGTAACTGTGCCTTGTGGTTGTAGTGGACCAATACCAGCTGGTGTTCCGGTGAGAATTACATCTCCAGGCAATAGCGTCATAACTTGTGAAACAAATTGCACAATTTCAGCGACGCTAAAGATCATTTGATTAAGGCGAGCATCTTGCTTTTGCTCATCATTTACCTTTGCGGTAATTCTTTGATTGCCCGGAATGAAGTCTGTGTCTATCCATGGGCCTATTGGGCAGAAAGTGTCAAAACCCTTTGCGCGGCTCCACTGTCCATCTTTTTTCTGTAAATCACGAGCTGTAACATCATTTGCAACTGTGTATCCAAAAATTACATCATTCACTCTCTCGCGAGGAACATCTTTACAAATGCGACCGATAACAATTGCCAACTCTGCTTCGTGATCGACGCGCTCTGACATAGAGGGCCAGACGATTGTGTCCATCGGACCGATAACAGATGTATTTGGCTTTAAGAAAATTATTGGCTCACTTGGAACTTCCGAATTCATTTCAGCAGCGTGATCGGCATAGTTTTTTCCAATGCAGACAACTTTACTGCGAGGAATAACTGGTGCTAATAGGCGAACATCAGATAACTGTGTGATCGCACCCGTTTTGCTTACGCCAGCATAGATAGGATCACCGGCAATTACTGAGATATTTGTTCCATCTTCTTCAAGCAGGCCAAAGAGTGGATCAGTGCCTAATCCAGAGTTTGGCCCAGGAGAAAATCGAACAATGCGCATTACTTAATTGTATCGGGGCAATTCGCCATTGGCTAAAGCGTAGAAACTTCCCCATTATCTGCGCAATAAAAGAGAGTCGCGCTAGCAGAAAAATCTCGGAGCGCACCAACTTTACTTGGTTTATCTCCGACCACGACAACACTTTCGATACTTGTTATTCCTGAAGCCATGGCAACGGTAAAAACAGAGTCACATGCATCTAGGGTTAAAGATGGCGTTGAAATATTAATTGCAACGTAAGTGCGACCGGTATTGTCGCGAAGTGCGGCAGCTTGCTTTGCACCACTTCGCTTAAGCGTTGCGGTTGCAAGAGTGGCAAGTTTTTGATCTTCAGGATTTCTAAAGGTTGTCATCTCCCGCACTTTCTTTCTCGATCAATACGCTACTAATTCTACGACGACGACCAACAGGACGTTCTGATGTTATTAAGTATTGACCCATCGTAATTGTGCTGCCTGCAATAGGCACACGTCCAAGTTTTTGAGCCATCAAACCACCAATTGTGTCTACATCTTCAAAGTCTTCCTCAGAAATTTCAATCCCTAATTCATCCGCTAGATCTTCTATGTGAAGAGTTGCTTTAGCGCGTGCCTTGCCCTCTGAAATCCACGTAAATGCTTCAACGCCATCATCGAATTCATCAGCAATTTCACCAACAATTTCTTCGAGAATATCTTCGATAGTAATAATTCCTGCCGTTCCACCGTATTCATCAACAACAATGGCAAGGTGGATTTGGTCTCGTTGCATCTCTTTTAACAAATCTGCCGCGATTTTGCTCTCCGGCACAAAGGTTGCAGGACGCATATGTTGTTCTACGCGTTCATTTTGCTCTGCCTCATGATGGTCCAAAGTGCGCTTTGCTAAATCCTTAACATAAGCAATACCAATAATTCGATCAATACTTTCGCCAACGACTGGAACGCGAGAGAAGCCAGATCGAAGAGCAAGTGATAATGCTTGACGCAGTGTCTTATCTTTTTCAATCCAAACCATGTCGGTACGCGGAACCATTAATTCGCGAACCAAAGTGTCACCGAGTTCGAAGACTGAGTGAATCATTTCGTGCTCATCGGATTCCACGAGTCCGCGCTCGTGTGCTTGATCAACGAGATCGCGCAGTTCTGCTTCATTGGTAAATGGACCAGTTCTAAAGCCAACGCCTGGAGTAATTGCGTTACCGATTGCAATCAATATCTTTGTCACAGGTCCCAAGATAAAAGCGAGGAAGAAGGCAACGCCAATTCCTGCACGAGCCCACGTGTGTGGATGTTGTTTGCCTAATGTGCGAGGACCAACGCCTACGACTACGTAAGAAACGATAACCATGATTAATACGGTCAGAGACATTGCTTGCGCCGATGGATAATTTCGAAGCAATATTGAAGCTAGTAAAACTGTGGCAGTTAATTCGCAACTCTTTCGAACGAGCAAAATAACATTGAGATACTTAGCGGGTTGAAGGCTGAATTTGCGGAGAAGTTCTCCCCCGCGTTTGCTCTCTAACTCTTCAATTAGTACACGCGAAATTGATGTTAAAGCAGATTCCGTTGCTGCGAGAAAACCTGCAAAACTTAAGAGCAGAATAATTGCAGCAATTGCATAGGGACTCATTGGGTTTCTTCCCACTGACTCACTATTGCTTCTTGAAATGCAAACATAACTTTTTCATCTTCTAAATCTTCATGGTCATATCCAAGAATGTGTAGCAAGCCATGAGTAGCAAGAATAAAAATTTCGTGGTTTGTGCTGTGGCCAGCCTTGGTTGCCTGATCTTCTGCAAAGCGCGGTGAAATAACTATGTCGCCGAGAGTTACTGCTTCGCCATCTTCTGGCATATCCATTGGAAATGAGAGTACGTCTGTGCTTCCGGGAAGATCCATCCACTTTATATGGAGCTCTTCCATCTCTTTGTCATCGATAAATGTCAGATTGAGATCGCATTCGGGGTGCAGTTCTAATTTGCCGTATGCGAAATTTAGAAGGGAGAGACATTTATCGCTAGGGACTAATTGTCCAGAGCGATTGGTGATTTCTATTGTCATGAGTTTCGAATAGGCCTTGGGAGTTGCTTACTCTCATCGAAAGTTGCGTATGCCGTAACGATGTCTCCAATTAGTCTGTGACGTACAACATCTTCTGCGGTTAATTCTAAGAATGCAATGTCATCTATATCTTTAAGAATATTTCGCACGACGCGCAATCCAGATTGAGCAAGATTAGGAAGATCAACCTGAGTCACATCTCCTGTAACAACCATCTTTGATCCAAATCCAAGGCGAGTAAGAAACATCTTCATCTGCTCTGGTGTGGTGTTTTGAGCTTCATCCAAAATTACGAATGCGTCATTGAGCGTACGACCGCGCATGTATGCAAGCGGTGCGACTTCAATTACCCCGGATTGCATTAGGCGTGGAATTGAATCTGGATCGATCATGTCGTGAAGGGCATCAAAGAGCGGACGAAGATACGGGTCAATCTTTTCACTCAATGTTCCAGGCAAGAATCCCAAGTGCTCGCCCGCTTCAACAGCTGGGCGCGTAAGAATTATTCTGTTTACTTTTTTATTTTGAAGCGCAGATACGGCTTTCGCCATTGCAAGATAGGTCTTACCTGTACCAGCTGGGCCAATTCCAAAAGTAATTGTGTTTTCTTCAATTGCTTCTACATACCGTTTTTGGTTTGCTGTCTTTGGACGAATCGTGCGACCGCGATTACTGACGATGTTCAGCGACAAAACTTCAGCCGGATGTTCTTGTGGTTCTTGCGAGAGCATCGCTATCGAACGAGTAATCGCGTCAGTTGTTAAAACTTGACCAGATCGAATTACTACCAAGAGTTCAGCAAATAGTTTTTCTACTTGGCCGCACTCTGCGTGTGGTCCGCGCAATGTGATCTCGTTACCGCGAACTGTTATTGCAACTGAAGGAAATGCTGCTTCTACGATTCGTAAGTTGTCATCATGGGTACCAATTAATGCAACCATCGAAATGGCTGGAGGTACAGTGACTAGAGTGCGCTGCATATTGGGCGAAATACTACTTTTAACCTGGTGGCCATGCGAGTCCACGCCCGCCTAAGAGATGCATGTGAGCGTGGAAAACACTCTGACCTGC
>JBPCTE010000143.1:0-8685 GCA_051006495.1 Candidatus Planktophila sp. | reverse complement strand
AGCAATTCTCATCTCGCGATTACTCAGTGCGAAAATCTCTCGCTCAAATTTGTTTGATTCATTACTTCATCCGATTTCTGCCCTTCTGCTTATTTATTTGATTATGTATTCATGGTTAATGCGTGGGCGAATCCAATGGAAGGGTCGCACCGTATGAGTCAAAAAGAAATCATTGTTATCGGTGCGGGAATGGGTGGAATGTGCACAGCCGCACGTTTAGCTCGACAAGGTCATTCGGTTCGTGTTCTTGAAGCATCTGATAAACCTGGTGGAAAGTGTCGAACCGAATGGATTGGTAAATACGCTTTCGATACTGGTCCATCGCTTTTAACTCTACCCGCCGTGTACCGTGATTTTTTTGCACGTACAGGTAAACATCTGGGCCAAGTACTTGAGATGAAACCTGTTGATCCCGCTTTTGATTACAGATTCGAAGATGGTGTGCAATTAAAATTTGCAAACCTTGCACATCACAAAACTCAAGAAGAAATAACACGCGTTCTCGGCGCTGAAGTCGCATCGCAATGGGATGCGCTGATGAAACGTGCCGAAAAAATGTGGGACGTCTCTCGAGAGCCTTTTGTTGAATCTGAACTAAAATCCTCCTTGGGATTATTGAAACGTCCAACTCTGCTCTCCGATTTAAGAGTAATTGCTCCATGGAAAACTCTTCGCCAATTGGCAGAGGAACTATTACCCGATAAACATCTGCGTTACATCCTGGATAGATACGCAACATACAGTGGTTCAGATCCGCGTTTAGCTCCGGCAGTCTTATCAACTATTGCATTTGTTGAGGAAGCTTTCGGGGCATGGCACATCACGGGCGGCATAGGAAAACTCTCAGAATCTGTATATCAACGTTGCATTGATCTCGGCGTTACATTTGAATTCAACTCATCCGTTGAGAAAATTAATCACACCAAGCGCTGCGTCACAGGTGTCACACTTAATTCTGGCCGCTCGATAGATGCCTCAATAGTGGTTGCAAACGCGGATGCATCTATTGTGTACAACTCTTTGATTAGCAAAAAACTTCGGAAGACCAAGAGGGCAAGAAAACGAATCGCTGCGAGCACCCAATCTTTGGCTGGTTTCTCGCTTCTTCTGGGACTGCGACCAGATCCGAACGCAGAAACTTTAAATCATCACACAATACTTTTCCCGCAAGATTACGATGCTGAATTTGACGCAATATTTACGACTCGCACTCCAGTTGAAAAACCAACAATTTACTTATGTGCACCACATGATGACACGATGGTCAGAGAAATAGGTGCACAATCACTCTTCGTTTTGGTTAACGCTCCAATTCATGATGTTTCGGGCGAAGTTGGTTGGAATTGGAACGATGAAGATTTCAATCGTAAATACGCCAATTCAATAATTGATCAAATCGAAGCCCATGGAATTTCTGTTCGCGAAAGACTAGATGTTTTAGAGATTCGCACACCTGCAGACCTTGAAAGAAGTGTGAATGCTCCCGGAGGTGCAATTTATGGAACTTCAAGCAATGGGGCAAAATCTGCATTCTTACGCGCACGTAATCGTTCGCCACTAAGAGGTTTGTACTGTGTTGGAGGTTCTGCACACCCTGGCGGTGGATTGCCATTGGTTGGTTTAAGTGCAGAGATTGTCGCTAACGCAATCGGGAATACGCAAAACGCATCACGCTTGCTGCACTAAAAATTGATGCTCCAAGAAATACCCACGTAGCAATTTCGATTCCTGGCAAATCAAGTTGCCATGCAATTAAAACGATGAAAGCAAAACTCGCACGGACGGGCCGTTCTGTAAAAGTAACCAAACCAAGATCTTTGACGCCAAGTGAAGAAACTCGTGCCCGCATATATTCCTGGATTGAAGCTACTAGCCATAAAGCAATACATAAATTCGCTGGAACGCCAATTACGTAGAGAGCGTAGAGCCATAGAGCTTCGCTTATTCGATCTACAACTGAGTCTAGTAACGCTCCCCAATTCGATGCGCGATTTTGAAAAATTGCAACGCTTCCATCAATTCCATCAAAGAATAGTGAGATTACAATCAGGGCAATGGCCCACAGAGATTGGGCAGAGATGGCCACGCCAATTGCACTGATGAGTCCCAGCAAAGTTAAAACATTTGGAGTGATTCGCAAGAGTGTGCAGATCAATCCAAAGCGATATGAGATTGCGAGCCAGCCGCCAACGATTCCTGTGGTTGGCGCCGAGTTATGGAGTTCACTCCATCGCTGTCTAAATTGCTCGCGCGTAATCATTGGCAAAAACCTTTCCAAAATGACTAGGGGTAATGCTCAGGGTACCGTTACCGCGTGGGTAATGAAATGAATGCTGAACCATCTGCGATTCGCCAGTTAATTGAAGGCGAGCTCGCAATTTTTCTTGGTGCCCAAAAAAAGTATTTAGAATCAATCGGAAGCGAGCTAACGCCTGCATCCGATGCGCTTGCATCATTTCTTTTGGATAGCGGAAAAAGACTCCGTCCTCTCTTTGCTTACTTTGGCTTTTTAGGTGCTGGGGGAACTCACTCATCTGAAATTATTCGTGCGTGTGCAAGCCTTGAGTTATTACAAGCATGCGCATTAATTCATGATGATCTGATGGATGGCTCTGATACTCGCCGTGGCAAGCCCGCAATACATAAGCACTTTGAAAAATTACATAGCCAGGAAAGCGCTGTTGGTTCCTCAACTGGTTTTGGACAAGCGGCTGCAATTCTGTTGGGAGACTTAGCGCTGGTTTATTCAGATCTCGCTCTTCACCAGAGTGGAATTGAAGTTAAATTCTTGTCACAAGTTCTAGCTGTTCACGATGAAATGCGCGTTGAGTTAATGGCGGGTCAATTCTTAGATGTATATGAGCAAACAAGAAGTGCTCATACAGTTCAACGTGCGCTGACTATTGCAAGATACAAATCTGGCAAATACACGATTGAGCGTCCACTTCACTTTGGTGCAGCCCTCGCTACGACCGATAAAACTCTCTTGGCAGAAGTTACTTCACACTATTCTTCTTATGGATTACCCCTCGGTGAGGCGTTTCAATTACGTGATGATTTGCTCGGAGTCTTTGGTGATCCAGATTTGACTGGCAAACCGGCCGGAGATGATCTACGCGAAGGCAAACGCACTGCGTTAGTTGCGATGGCGCAAGAATCTATGAGTAATGAAGATATAAAAGAATTCGAATCACTCTTTGGAAAACAAGATTTGGATGAATCAGGCATAACCACACTTCGTACAATAATCACCGATACTGGGGCGCTTATCCATATTGAAAATCTAATAACAGAGCTAACAGATCGTGCAATTGCAGCCCTTAATACTCCATCCATTACATCCACAGCACGCCAGGTACTTAGCGACTTGGCAATCATCGCAACCAAGAGGAATCTCTAATGCCAAAACGTGTCAAAGGTCCAACTAATCACGTTGTAATTGTTGGTGCTGGATTAGCAGGGTTAAGTACAGCTCTTCGGTTAGCGGGCGCCGGCCGCAAAGTAACAGTCATCGAACGCGAAGGCGTTCCAGGTGGACGAAATGGATTGCTTAACAAGGATGGCTACGCCTTTGATACTGGTCCAACCGTTTTAACTATGCCATCTCTGATTAACGATGCATTTAATAGCGTTGGAGAAGAACTGAAAGATTGGTTAGAGCTTACTCCAGTTCGACCGTTGTATCGTGCGTTTTATGCTGATGGCTCCCAAATAGATGTGCATGCCAATACCGAAGAAATGGAAGCAGAAATTGCTAAGACAGTTAGTGGAGAAGAGGCTGCGGGTTATCGTCGGTATGTAGATTTCGTAACCAAGTTGTATAAGTATGAGATGAATGATTTCATCGATAGAAATATAGATTCACCACTAAATCTTTTAACACCCAACTTGGCACGACTCATCGCTTTGGGTGGATTCAGACGACTTTCTCCTAAAGTAAATCAATTCATGAAAGATCCGAGACTTCAAAAGGTTTATTCATTTCAAGCTATGTACGCCGGAGTAAGTCCACAACAAGCACTCGCAATTTATGCCGTTATTGCCTATATGGATTCTGTTAATGGAGTTTTCTTTCCTAAAGGTGGAATGCACGCAGTGCCGCGCGCACTTGCAGCAGCTGCCCAAAAACATGGTGTTGAATTCATTTACAATACATCTGTTGAAAAAATTGAAACCTCCGGCGGACGCGCAAAAGCGGTCATTACCAATACTGGTCAACGCATAGAATGCGATGCACTAGTGCTCAATCCAGATTTACCTGTCGCATGGCGAGAACTACTTGGAAAATCTCCACTTTCTGTTAAACGACTGCGGTATTCCCCATCCTGTGCGACTTTGCTCGTAGGTTCTTCAAAAAAATACGATCACGTAGCCCATCACAATATTCACTTCGGTGATTCTTGGGATGGTGTTTTCGATGAGTTAATTAATAAGAAAACTCTCATGAGCGATCCGAGTGTGCTCGTAACAATTCCGACAAAAGATGATCCATCTTTAGCGCCTGCAGGTAAAGAGTCCTATTACATCTTGTATCCAACTCCGAATTTAGATGCTGATATTGATTGGAAAAAACAAGCTGGTCCATACCGCGATCAAATGATTAAAACACTTGAAGATCGCGGATATACAGGTTTTTCAGATGGTATTGAAACTGAAGTAATGACTACTCCCCTTGATTGGCAAGATCGTGGAATGGAACGTGGCGCACCATTTGCAAGTGCGCATACATTCTTCCAAACCGGTCCATTCAGACCGCGAAACATGGCAAGTGGCTTTGAAAACATTGTCTTTACAGGTTCTGGAACACAACCTGGAGTTGGCGTACCAATGGTTTTGATTTCAGGTCGATTAGCTGCTGAACGAATTGTTGGACCTGTTAAGTAAATGAATGAACTAGATGCGGCTGGAATAACAGATCCGGTACTGCGCGCTTCTTACGAAGAGTGCAAACGCCTCAATTCGTTACATGGAAAAACTTATTACTTAGCCACACTTTTATTGCCTGCACACAAAAGACCTTACGTTCATGCACTCTACGGCTTTGCTCGCTATGCCGATGAAATCGTTGATGATCTTTCATCGACATTAACCGAGTCAGAAAAATCTAAATACCTTAAGACGTGGGGTGACTCCGTCTTGTCTTCGCTGTCAAAAGGGGAAAGCACTGATCATGTTGGTGCAGCGCTTATAGATACCGTTCGTAAATTTAATATCCCGGAGCAACACTTCGTAGATTTCTTGCACTCGATGTCCATGGATCTCACGGTTGGGACCTATAAAACGTATGAGGATCTCATGGAATATGTGTACGGTTCCGCTGCAGTAATTGGTTTGCAGATGGTGCCGATTTTGGGACCACTATCAGATGCGGCGTATGAACCGGCAAAGAAATTAGGCATTGCATTTCAACTAGCAAATTTCATTCGTGATGTTGGCGAAGATTTAGATCGTGGGCGTATTTATCTTCCGCTCGATGAACTCGCTCAATTTGGTGTAGACCAAGAGATGCTTCACGCCAGAAAACTAACGCCACAAATTACTGCCGCGCTTAAGTTTCAAATCGAACGAGTTCGACAGCTACAGCGCGAAGCTGAACCAGGTATTGAATTACTTGAAGCATCTAGTCGACCATGTATTCAAGCAGCAAGCACTCTCTACTGTGGGATCGTCGATGAAGTAGAAAAAATTGGTTACGACGTATTTAATAAGCGTGCAAAAACTTCCACTGCTCGCAGAATTAAAGTTGCTCTACCGGCATTTGTTCGCGCCATCGCTGCCAGATAATTTCTTTCCCCTATAGTTAGCAGTGCGGGAGCCAATTCGGCTGAGAGGGTCTGAAATTCAGATCGACCGCTTGACCCGTCCGGTAATGCGGACGTGGAAGGAATTCATTGATGTCTTCTATTTTGTTTACAGCATGGGGATATGAAGTTTCTGTTCTTGAGTTCTTGGCAGCAGTAACTTCATTCATTGGCGTGGGTCTAGGTGTAACTGCAAAGAGAATTACGTGGCCATGGTGGGCACTTAGTAGTGCACTATATGCAATCTTTTTTTATCAAGCAGATTTGTTTGCAAGTGCGGCACTGCAAATTGTTTTTATTGCAGCAGCCGTATGGGGTTGGTTTGGCTGGGGGCCTAAAGGGGCCGTCCCTTCTGCGCTCTCAACTAAACATCGCGCAATGTGGAGTGTTGGTTTATTACTTTCATTATTAGCTCTGACTCCCCTGCTTAAAAACTTAGGAGCAGCAGCAACGTGGTCAGATGCAATTATCTTTCTAGGAAGTTTTTTTGCTCAAGCAATTATGGTCTATGAAAAATACGAGAGCTGGCCATTGTGGTTCGCAATTGATTTAATCGGAACTATCCAATACGCAGCGCTAGGTTATTGGTTTACTTCGATGTTGTACGCCGCATTTACTGTAATTGCACTGATTGGTTGGAAACGTTGGTATGAATCTCACCGCAGCGCTCACTGAATTACTCGATGCTGAAAGAGCGCATCTGATAGCAATTGATGGCCCAGCAGGCGGTGGAAAAAGCACGCTCGCAAAAGAGTTGTACCTTTACTTTGGTACCTCTCGCGAAGTTAATCTCCTGGGTTTAGATGATATTTATGATGGATGGAATAACGCACTTGGTCCAAAGTTGACGAGTGATCTTTCAGCCATAGTTAAAGCTCATGTGGAACATAAGTCGATATCCGTTCCGATTTATGATTGGCACACCTCTTCATATAATCAAAAACGAGAAATAGATCCTAAAGAAATTCTTATAATTGAAGGTGTTGGAAGCGCACAGGAAGTAGTTCGTATGAGCAAAGCGATAACTATTTGGATGGAGATAGATCCGCAACGTGGCGTGCAACGGGTATTAGAGCGAGATGGGCATCACATTGCTGAACAGATGAGGGCGTGGCAAGAAATTCAGAGTCAACACTTTGCGCAATCTCGTGCGAGAGATAACGCTGATTTCATAATCACTACTGAATAAATTGGGCGCGCCACACCCATCTATTTCAAGCCTTTTACCTAAGATTTCCACGTGTCTGATCTATCTGGAGAACTCATTGATGGGCGTTATCAACTCATCTCCCAAATAGCTCAAGGCGGAATGGCCAGCATTTATTCTGCTATCGATACACGTCTTGATAGAAAAGTTGCTGTCAAGATTATGCATCCACACCTGGCACAAGATGAAGCTTTTGTAAATCGTTTTATTCGCGAAGCCAAGGCTGCAGCAGCACTTACTCACCCCAATGCAGTGTCTGTTCAGGATCAGGGCTGGAATACAAATGGCGTACCAGCAGTATTTATAGTTATGGAAATGGTTGAAGGTCACACCCTTCGCGAATATCTAGATGAATCTGGAAAATTTGGTGTTGCCCAAACGTTGCAGTATTTAACTGCAATCCTTGGAGCACTCGCAGCCGCACACAAATTAGGAATTATTCACAGAGATATAAAGCCAGAAAATATCTTGATATCTAATGACGGTCGAATAAAGATTGCCGATTTTGGTCTTGCTCATGGGGCACTCATTGGAAGCACCATGACGGCAGAATCTAGTGTTGTTCTCGGTAGCGTCTCGTATCTCTCACCCGAACAAGTCCAACGTGGAATTTCAGATTCTCGAAGCGATGTGTACTCAACTGGAATCCTTGCCTATGAGTTATTGGTTGGTGAAAAACCATTCTCAGGCGATAGCCCCATTCAAATTGCATATATGCACGTAAATAATCGAGTACCGCGAATAAGCCAGAGCAGAAATGACATTCCCAAAGATCTTGATGATCTAATTTATGCCGCTACAAGTACGAATCCGGATGAGCGACCTAGAGATGCTGGGATTTTCTTATCTGCGATTCAAGACATAGCTCGCTCGATTGACCCAAAAAGAAACCAATTAAGCCTTGAATTAGATATTCCGTTACAAAAGATTTCAGAAAAACCTTCGCGCTCAAAGAAGAAGGCAAAAGCTGAAATCGCCAAAGAGATCACGCAAGAAAAACCAATTCGTGAAATGACAGCGGGAACAAAGCGCAGAGTCAGCAGACGAGTTCGCCGTAACCGCATTATTGCGGCAATGCTCGCTGTCGCACTTGGAGTTGGCGGATGGTATGTATTAATCGGACCAGGCTCTCGAATCGTTGTTCCATCAGTTGTTGGTGCATCTGTTGAGGAAGCTAATGCCGCTCTAACTCCACTAGGGCTTCGTTCAGAAATTATTGAGAAGCGCTTTGATGAAGAGATTGCTCTTGGAAAAATCTTGGAATCTGATCCAAGTGGTGGCGGAAAAATCGATGCTGGTGGAATTGTTAAGTTAATTATCTCAAAGGGCCAAGAGCGATATGTGATTCCCGTGCTAACTGGCTTAACGCCCGAGGCCGCAATTAAAACTCTGACAACTCAACCACTTAAATCAGCAGGAATTACTGAAGAATTTAACTCAACAATTCCAAAAGGTTTAGTAATTTCAACTAATCCATCTAATGGCCAAAAAGTTAAACGAGATACACCGGTAACTATTCTGGTGAGCAAAGGTGTTGAAGAGGTTGCCTTAACGACTTACATTGGCCAGAGTGCGGATCAGGCACAGAATGAATTAACTCAAGCAGGATTTAACGTTGAAAGTTCATTTGCCTATAGTGAAAGCGTTGCAGCTGGTGCTGTGATCTCTCAATCACCG
>JBPCTE010000142.1:0-9931 GCA_051006495.1 Candidatus Planktophila sp. | reverse complement strand
GGATTTTGAATCGTTACGCTGATGACATATGCGGGTTTATCAGCTGGTGCAAATCCGATGAATGAGGCTGTGTAACCGCTGTAGCAACCACAAGCCGAGTTGTATCGCATAGCTGTTCCTGTTTTTCCGGCTACTCGATATCCAGGGATGGCAGCTGTTGGAGCAGTTCCATTTGCTGATACAACGCTCTCCATCATTAATCTGAGTTGCGTTGCAATCTCCGGACTTAAAACTTTTTCACTTTTGCGAGATTGCGCCGGTGTAAAATTGCCAGAGGAATCACTTGTGCCTGCAATCACGGTTGGTGAAACGCGAATACCGTCATTTGCAATTGTTGCAAAGACACTCGTTGCCTGCATTGCCGTAAGTGAATAGCCTTGACCAAAAGCAATCGTTGGCGCAGAAGTTCCGGACCAATCTTTGACTGGATGCAAAATTCCTGCAGATTCACCCGGTAATCCAGATCCGGTTTTCTGACCAATGCCAAACTTCGTTAAATATCCGTGAAGAGTGTCGTTACTTAAAGTTTCACCAATTTGAATTGATCCCGTATTACTGGAAACTGCAAGGATTCCGGTTGCGGTTAAGCGTTGTGTTGGATGCCTTTCGTGATCATGAAATGTTGCATCGCTCCGCTTAATTGAATAAGGAACCGTAAAGACAGTTGTTGGAGTTATTTTCTTCTCTTCTAAAGCTGCGGCCATCGTCATTACTTTTCCAGTAGAACCAGGTTCATATGCTTCTTCTACTGAAGGATTTCTCATTAAATTAAGTGAAACCTTCTTTGTATTATTTGGATCAAAAGTTGGCGCAGTCGCGTGAGCCAAAATCTGGCCAGTTTTGGGATCCATAACAATGACAGTTCCACTTTCTGCTCGCGATTTACGTACTGCATCTGAGATAGCTTTCATCGCCACCCATTGAACATCGCGATCAATTGTTAAGCGAAGACTTGTTCCTTTTTGCGCTGAGATGATCTCGGATTGGGATCCTGGGATCTCAGCGCCTGCAGCTGCTGCATAGGAATATCGACCGGCTCTGCCTGCAATCATTGAATTCATACTTGACTCAAGACCTGTCGCGCCAACTCCATCGTTTCTTACGAATCCAATAAGTGATGCCAACATTGAACCAGATGGATAGTCGCGAATATATCCGCGTTCAGCAAAGAAACCAATGATTCTCTTATCAATCTCATTTGGAGCAAGTGCAGCATTATGGGTGGCCATCGCATCGACCAGGGCTCGCCAAATCGCTGGTTGTGCATTTGGCAACACCATGCTGTAACGAAGTTTTCCAGTGATTGCCTGTTGAACTTCTGCTACTGGCAACTTAAGAATTGGAGCCGCAAAAGCTGCAGTTCTGGCTGGATCAGAAATTTGAATTTGATCTACGACAATGTTTATTGCAGAGACGCTTCGAGCAAATGTCACACCATTGATATCTGTTATATCTCCACGTTTTGCAGGAATAGAGCGTGTGTTCTGCATTTCATCAACTGCTCGAATTTTGTAATTACCGGCTTGGATGACCTGTACCTGGATAAGCCGGAAAGCAAAGAGCAACATAAATGAGAGCGCAAAAATAGTAAGAATTACAATGCGCTTTTTTGCTAAATTTAAATTACCCACGTGGCACATCCAAATTGAGAAATGTTGGGGTTAAGGAAGCCTTCATGCCAAGTTTTTGAGCTTCGTGCGCTAACACGGCAGGAGAAGAGAGTCGCTCGATCTCGTGTGAGACTGCTTCATACTGATCGCTAGATAACTTCAGATCTGCTTTTAATTGAGAGAGTTCGAACGCATCTTGCGCTAAGAGTGTATTAATGAATAACAAGCCCAGAAGAAATACTGCGCCTAGTGCTGAAATAAATAGCGCGAAGAATCGACGTTTGGCTTGATTGCCTGCCGAGGCGTCAGTAACAATTCGAAGGGCTGCGCGAGTAGATTTTTGCGCAACGCGTGATGTCGTCCTGGTGATAGCCGGAGCAATTGCTGTAATCGCCATTTAAGCCGCCACCCTTTCGATTGCACGTAATCGAACAGATGCTGCGCGAGAATTTTCTTCTACTTCTTTTTCACTTGGGCTTTGACTACCGTTAAAAACAAGTGTGAACTTTGCTGCAAGTTCGGCAATTTCAACTGGCAAACCATGTGGGGTTCCAGATGTCGTTGCTTCTTGGAAAAAGTTTTTAACTATTCGATCTTCAAGTGATTGAAAGGACATAACCACCAGGCGAGCGTGGATATCGAGCAGTTCAAGGGCCTGCGGAATCGCGCGAGTAATTGCACCTAATTCATCATTAGTTTCTATGCGAAGAGCTTGGAAGGTTCTTTTAGCTGGATTTCCACCTGTGCGACGAGTCGCTGCAGGTATCGCGTTCTTAACAAGTGCAGCTAATTGAGAAGTGGAATTAAGTGGAGCTTTCTCGCGTTCTTTAATGATGGATTCGACAATTCGAGTGGCGAATTTTTCTTCACCGTATGTGCGAAGGATACGAACTAAATCCCCCGGTGTGTAAGTATTAACGATTTCTGCGGCTGTCTTTGCTTGACTCTTATCCATTCGCATATCGAGTTGTGCTTCGTGGGCATATGAAAATCCACGTTCACTCTTATCTAACTGAAGTGAAGAAACACCCAAATCGAAGAGAACTCCTTGAACGTGCGAATAACCATGTTGTAGTGCGACCTGTGCAATTTGATCAAAAACACTATGGTGAGAAATAAAACGAGTACCGAATTGAGATAAACGCTCAGTTGCTATTTCAATTGCTTGCTTGTCACGATCAATACCAATAACAACAAGTTGTGGGAATTTATTGAGAAGCGCTTCTGTATGCCCGCCTAATCCAAGAGTTGCATCAATAACAACGGGGTTGGCGTGCGAAGCAATTGCAGGAGACAGCAAATCAATACACTCATCGCGCATTACTGATACATGTTGCGTGTTTATCATCTTCTCCCCCAATCCTTTAATCGTGTTATTTATTTCTCTTCTCTCATCTCTGGTCACTGCCGGCCGACGGATCGTTTTATGCGGCGCCGGGGAAGGGGCGCCGCAGTCGTAGGGTCGGCAGTGGCCACAAATGAGAGTTATGTAAGTTTGTTTACAAAGGACTAAAACAGTCCTGGGAATACCTCCTCAGAAACATCGGCGAATCCCTTTTCACGATCTGCTAGATATTGATTCCATGAAGTGAAATCCCAAATTTCAACTCGAGTGTTCGCACCGATTACAACGCACTCTTTTTCTAGGGCTGCATATGTGCGCAAACTTTGCGGAATTGTTATGCGACCTTGACGGTCAGGAATTTCATCGTGCGCACCTGCAAACATCACACGTGAGTAATCACGTGCAGCTTTTGCAGTAACAGGTGCTTGTCGCAGAGTTTCGGTGATGTGCGCGAATTCAGCTGTTGGAAAGACATAGAGACAACGCTCTTGTCCTTTTGTAATTACTAATCCAGGTGAGAGCTCTTCACGAAATTTCGCGGGAAGTATGAGGCGGCCCTTTTCATCAAGACGGGGTTCGTGAGTGCCCAGAAACATCTCTGCTGGCCCCCTTCCCCAAGGTGTCCTATGTGCTTACGCAGTGCGTGCGTAAAAAACGCTCATTCCCCACTTTACTCCCTTTTTCTCCATTTTCAACCACCTATCCCCACAAATATCCCCAGCGCTCCCCACCTCACCCTCCTCTCTCTTCTTTGCCTTGAAAGCTCCAGAAGGCATAAAAAATGCCCCCCGAATCGAATCGGAGGGCAATTAAGGGAAGTGATTAGGTATTAATTATCGAAATTGCGCTCATCCCAGCGTTGTTCTAGCCGTGCACGAAGCCCTGATCTCTTCTGAGCTTTAGCCATCTTTGAGCCTTTGCCCAGAGTAGATAGCGCTGAGAGCAGTGTGATCAATCCAAAGAGTGCGACTAGGAAGCCAAAAATTCCAACTGGCACAGTCTGAGAAATGAGGCCACCCAAAATAATTGCAAGGCCAGACAGGAGTGCGCCAAGGCCAGTGAGTACTCGAGTGCGGCCTACAAATGTACGGCTTCCCGTAAGAGTTGATGACAAGCGTGGGTCATCAGCCGATAGAGCTTGCTCCATCTCGGCTAATAACTTGCGCTCGCGATCTGAAAGTGGCACGGCCCAACAATAGAACAACTTTGCCGAGCGGGCTACTCGTCCTCTGAATCACTCTCAACTAAGCGTCCTGGGCGCACACTTGCGCGACCGAATCTGGCCCGGGCGCGATCGATGGCGCGCTCAGCATCTCGCCAACCCTTATCGCGAGCACCTAAAACCATCTGTTCGGGGGCGGCGCTGACAAGATTTTCCAAACTAACACCCACGAGTCTTAATCGTGCACGTTCAATGCGAAGTGCTCGGTATAAATCCTTTACTACTTCATAAGTCTCATGCGCACTATCTGTTGCAAGTGGCAAAGTCTTTGAGCGATTTATAGTTGTGAAATCTGCAAAGCGAACTTTTATTGAAATTGTCTTAGCAAATAATTCTTTCTCTCGTAATCGAGCAGTTGCTTTTTGCGTTAAACGCAAAAACTCTTGCAAGATTTCTTCAGGGTTATCTAAATCCTGTGCAAAAGTTTCAGCCGCACTAATGCTTTTATCTACATCTTCAGGAACTACATCTCGGTAATCGCGACCCCAAGCCAGTTCGTGCAACGTTTCTCCAGCTGCTTGTCCTATTGCGCGAATTAAAGTTGTACGTGGCAGATTTGCTACGTCTTCAACTGTACGCAAACCCAATTGTTCAAGTGATTCAGCGGTTTTTGGCCCTACGCCCCACAACGCAGAAACTGGCAATGGGTGCAAGAAAGTAAGTATTCGATCTGGCGCAATTTCTAATAAACCATTTGGCTTGCAGTGACCCGATGCCAGCTTTGCAATGAACTTAGATGGCGCGATTCCTACTGAACAGGTGATGCCCTCTTGTTCAAATACGCGTCTCCTAATTTCCGTTCCGATTTCGCGTCCAGTTCCGAGCAGGCGTCTTGCGCCAGTGACATCTAAGAATGCTTCATCGAGTGAGAGTGGTTCTACCAGTGGTGTGAAGTCTGCAAATATTTTCATGATCGCATCTGATACTTCTGAATACCGTGCGTGATTTGGTGGCACAAATATTGCATGTGGAGCCATTCTTTGCGCGCGAGCAACTGGCATTGCTGCGCGTATTCCAAATTTACGTGCTTCATAGTTTGCAGAGAGCACAACTCCACGAACGCCTGCTCCAACAACAAGAGCTCTTCCGCGCAGTGATGGGTCATCGCGTTCAGCTACGGATGCATAAAACGCATCCATATCAACGTGAACAATCGTTGCGTGCGTACTCATATCGCCAGCGTACTTCTCTGTGCGTTCCACTTTTCGTAAGCGGCCCGCAAGTCCCAAATACCTGTTGCTCGAATTGAGATTCCACGCGCACCTGTGCGCCTAGTAACTCCACGCAGTAAAACGACTTCAGATGTATAGATTGTTGAAAGATATTCAGTGGCTATATCGCTAAAGAAAGTTGCATCACTGCAACCATGCCCGTCGTTGAGGGTAAGGAAGATGACTCGCTTTCCAGAGCGCACTGGTGGGGTTTGAATAGATACACGCACTCCTGCCACTAAGACAGTAGATGCAGATCGCACCGAAAGAAGGTCGGAAGATTTAATGGCACCGATTGAATTAAGAAAGTGCGAATAAAACTCGAGCATGTGATGAGTGATGTCCATGCCGAGTCGTTGTACTTCGTGGGCAACTATCTCGCTACTTACTAAATCTGGTAGGCCGCTTGATTCGAGTGCGGGTGCATCAAAACCTAGAGTCATCTGTGAACGCAGTGCGCTAGACATGGTTGGACTCTTTATGAGATCAGAAAGATGTAGCAATAAATCTCGACGATTAAGTGGACCGCCTTTCGTAATGCCATGTAATCGATCGAATGCGCCGGTGAGAATTAAGGACTCAATAATGGGTTGGGATGCACCACTTCGATAATAAAAATCTGCTAAATCCTTATAGGGCCTTGCGGCAATAATGTTTGAAATCTCTTCTGCACTGATTCCATTAATAGTTGATAGTGCAATGCGGATACTCTGCTCGCCATCTTCTGTGATTTCTACGCGATAACTTTGATCCGAATAATTAACATCAAGGGGCGCGATTGGAATTCCCATCTGTCGCACTTCATCTAAAATCAATCTCTTGGGATACATGCCTGGATCATGAGTGAGGACGCCTGCTAAAAATGCTGCTGGGTAATGCGTCTTAAGCCACGCTGATTGATAGGTTGGAAGTGCAAAGGCTGCTGCGTGCGCTTTGCAAAAACCAAAGGATGCAAATGCACGCAGGACTTCCCAGACTTCATTAATTACTTCCAGTGAATAGCCGTGCTCTGTCGCCTCTGGATAAAACCAATCACAGACTCGTTGTTGGCCTTGCCGATCGCCGAGTGCGCGGCGCATCTCATCGGCGTGCGCCAGCGAGCAATGCGTCATCGTTGCAATGATGGAGATGACTTGTTCATGGAAAACAACGACACCTTCGGTCTCACGCAATATCTCATAGAGATCCGGATGAATGATCTTGCGCGCACTCCATCCATGTCGTGATTTTAGAAAAGGCGAAATCATGTCACTCTTTACTGGGCCAGGACGAAAGAGGGAAATATCAATAATTAAATCGGTAAATGTCTGCGGCTCTAATTTGCCAACAAGCTCGCGTTGCCCGGGACTTTCTATCTGAAAGATTCCGATTGTTTTTGTGGATTGAATAAGTTCGTATGTATGCGGATCATCAAGTGCAATCGCATCGATATCTATTTCTTCCTTGTGTACGCGAGAGATTTCGGTAAGGGCGTAAGAAATGCTCGATTGCATCCGCACTCCAAGAATGTCTAATTTGAGTAAGCCGATATCTTCAACATCATCCTTATCAAATTCGACCATTGGATAACCGCTGGCATTGCGTTGCAAGGGCACGCGATCAAGTAATCCCCCATCAGATAAGACAATTGCGCATGGGTGCATTGAAAGATGACGCGGTAAGCCTTCTAGACGCCGTGCCATTGTGATGACCATCTTTGCTAATGGGGTCTTCACACTCTTCTCACGAAGGCCATACGGTGATTTAGCGATGAGATTGATTTCGGCAGCAGGTAAACCTAAAGCCGCGCCAGCATCTCGAATGCTCTGGCGTGTGCGATACGTATCAAAGCTTGCAACAGTTGCACATCGTGATTGATTTCCGGGAATGTCCCATTGTGAATCACCATATTTTTTAAAGACAAGATCATAAATTTCTAAACGCCGATGTGATTCAACATCAATATCAATATCGGGCAGAGCACGACGAAGTGGTGAACAAAAACGCTCCATCAGCAATCCGTGCGCCAACGGATCAACTCCTGAAATACCGAGCAGGTGACAGATCAAAGAACCCGCGCCAGAACCACGGGCTGAAACACGGATGCCACGTTCTCGCGCCATATCTGCAATGTCGGCAACACTTAGAAAATATGACTCATAACCAAGAGTTGCAACAGTTGCTAGTTCGTCATCGAGTCTTTCGCGCGCACTTTTAACTGCTTGGGCGCTGCTGTATCTCCAATTTATTTTCGCCTCTGAGCGTTGACGTAAAAGTGCGCGCATCTGTTGTGCATTTTCAGTCCCAACAACATGTGCCTCTGGCAGATGAATTGATCCAAGACCAATATCTCTTGTAGGCGATAACAACGTTTGTTCGGCCCATGCACGAGTAGTAGAAAGAAGTACTCGTGCATTGCGTTCGCCAGCTGCTCGTGCAATTTCATCAGCAAGTGCGTGCATCGCAGGTGTTGATTTGAGATACGCCTCGGCATTAGTGCGTCCTATATGACGCGGATGAAGTGGAACTAATTGGCGAGCGCAATCCAAAATATCTGCAACTGGTCCATCTTCTGGCCCACGCATTCGCACGGCATTTGTAATAACCGCATCAATATCGTTATCCCGAGCAAAAATCAGCGAGCGCCCTGCATGAATAGTTGATCCAGGTCCATCACCTTTTACTAGGTGTGAGACGCATTCAATTGCGTGTGATTTAAAGAAATCACGGGTCTTATTAAATAAAGCCAGAGCACTATCGTTTCGATGCGCTGCAATCGCTGGCGCCATTGGTGAATCAAGGCCGTGCAAGACATATAGGTTTTGCGTGTATTGACTAAAGCGCTCCAAAAAATCAAGAGTTAGGACAGGCGCTCCTCCAGATAAGTCCCCAGATAAGTTAAGCGATGACATAAGCCGCACAAGATCGCGCCATCCCCCATCGCTGCCAGCAATCAGAGTTAAGCGCGGTAACTTTTTATCATCGGCCACACGGCTTTTCTCTAAATCATTCTGTAAATTAATGGCAAGGTTTACTCCAATGATTGGGGCGATGCCGTAACGAAGACATGCTTTTGTAAAACGAATAGCGCCCAAGAGCCCATCGCGATCTGTTAGTGCTAGCGCAGGTGCTTCTAATTGGCTTGCTCGTTCAACAAGGTCTGCCGGTTGTGTGGTGCCGTATTTAAGTGAGAACGCACTGGCAGTATGTAAGTGAATAAAGCTCATATCGCTTTAATGATCCACGCGCCGGTCAGATCATCTCGTTCGAGTTCAAATGTTTGCAGTGTGCCAATTGGCGCTGCTTCTACTTTCCAAACTGCGCGAGCTTGATCATCTGGATGAAAGTTGCCATCACTGATTCGATTCCACCATCCACCTGCTTCGCACCATCTAGAAAGAACAGCGTGAATGCGAAAACGTCTGCCGCCAAAAGAGAATTCGATTGGACCAGATGTGCCATCGGCTAAAACTTCACCTGGTTGTGCAATCTGCGCTCTTACATGTGCCGGCCTCATCTGTAGGACTCTTTCTAAGTAGGTGTGGATAATTCGAACATCTGTTCGAAAAGTACTCCCGTGGACTGACACGCGCAAGCCTCGCGTGCGACACGCTCAAAAGGGGATAGATAGTTGAAATTTCAACTACTTTGACATACCTTGAGGCAGTAAGCACACCTATTAAAGGAGAGATATGGACGTAGTAACACTCATCGGTCGCCTGCTATTTGCAGCGCTATTTATTGGCTCAGGCATTGGTCACTTTGCAAAGCTTGAAGCAATGACTGGATATGCAAAGTACAAGAAGCTACCTGCTGCAAAGTTTGGCGTTCTAATCAGTGGCCTCTTCTTCTTGCTTGGCGGAATTTATATCGCAATCGGACTATGGGTTGATCTTGGCGCCCTACTCATTGCTGTAACAGTAATTCTTGCCGGAATCATCTTCCATGCTTTCTGGAAAGAGAGTGATGCAACAGCAAAGATGAATGAGCAGATTGCATTTAACAAAGATCTTGCACTAGGCGGAGCAGCACTAATTCTCTTCGCACTTGTTGCAAGCGGAACAATTTCTGGATCAGATTTTGGTCCACACGTAGGAAACATTAGTTTCTTTAGCAAGTAAGCCTTACAACAAAAAGCCCTCAGCGCGCGCTGGGGGCTTTTTGCTTTACTTAATTACTCGTGAAAGAAAGCCGGCAACAACGAGAGCCAGAATTGGAAAAGCCATTGCAATTGAAATTGAAGTCCCCTGTGCCAGGAAACCAATAATTGATGGACCGATAAAAAATCCAGAGAGTCCAATCACAAATGCTCGAGCGCTAGATACTGATGGCGCAATTCCCGGAATTGCACTAGCGGCAAGGATGAATGCGGGAAACATCGGTCCAATAGCAAGACCTGCAATGATAAAACCACAGTTGATAATTATGAGAGCAGCTAGTGGATGCAAATCAGAGAGCGGCACAGCAATTGCGATGCTTGCACTCCATCCAAGTGCACCAAAATAGCCACACAATCGAACCAAACGTGCAGGACCGAAGTGATCAAGAGCGCGGTCTCCTAGAA
>JBPCTE010000141.1:0-1735 GCA_051006495.1 Candidatus Planktophila sp. | reverse complement strand
GCAGGCGAATCGATCTATTGAAAACACGGATGTTGTTATGTGGTACGTCTTTGGACTCAATCACATTCCACGCATTGAAGATTGGCCTGTAATGCCAGTTGAAAGATTAGGTTTTACTTTAAAACCAATGGGATTCTTTAAGCGCACACCTGCAATGGATGTTGCACCTAATAAAGCGGTCTGTAGCTGCGGTAGTAATTGCAACTGCGGACATTAAGGAATATTTGCTAAAGCAGCAGCTGCAGCAGCAGCAAGTTCAGCAGAGCGCGCCGCTTCATCTGCACGCATAGTTTCCCGCATTGCTAATTCACTTGCGGTCAATTCACGAATTGTTGTAACACCGGTAGTCGCATTTACTTCTATTGCTGTGCAACCACCAGAGGCACATGGATCAGCCGCAGCTGCATTAGCGGCTGCCTGTGCTGCTCGTTCTTGAAGATCGCGAACCACTTGTTCAAGTTGAGCTCGCGTTCCTGAAGTTCCGAATCCTTGATTCTGAGTTTCAACACTGAGTTGATAAACCTGTGAAGCTCCTCCAGCGTTATTCTCTGCTGCTTGCGCTACCGCGATTGCACGTTGTAACTCATTCACTCGATCAGTAGCACGTTGAGCTAGATCACTCAGTGAAAGGGCAATAGTTTCAACAGTACCTGCTGCAATATCTACAATGGTTTTATAACAAGTAGTCAACAGGCAAGGGTCAACCTGGTCTTGTAATTCTGTTACTCGATTCTTTAAATCTTGAATCTGTTTCGAAATTTGTGAGACTGTTCCTTGTATTGTGAAGCTTGATCCACCTGCATTGATTGGAATAGCTAGGACTGGTTCCAATTTGCTTGTGTAATTATCTCCTACAGCCGTTAGAACTTTTGACACTTGAAGTAATCTATTTTGGGAAAAAGTTTCACGTGCTTTAATTTCTTCTTCTGTTAAAGCTAGGGTTTGTTGTTCACCGGTACTTGCATTCACTATAGTTTTAAAGCAAGTAGAGACTCGACAATTATCTCCAATTTCAATTCGAGCTTGTAATTCGAGTGCCTCGACCTGCATTCGAGTAACGGTTTCTTTAATGGTGTTTATTGTGCCAAAGAGGGCTAATTGTGATCCATCTTCTGTTTGAACCTCTAGAGCAAAAGTTGCCTCCCCACCATAAGTCGGACGCAATTCATTTTCAGCTAATGCGGAGTTAGTTGCAAGGAGTGCAAAAGCAAGAGAAAGAGCAAGGCTAAAAATTATTTTTCTCATATGGGAAGGATACAACTTTAATAATTGACTGAAAAGGGCTGTCTAGTCGTCGTCACCAAAATCTTCGTGTTCGCCACCTTCGTGGTGCTCTCCACGTTTGTGTTCACCTTCGAATTCGCCGTCATCGCCACTATTAGTTGGCGGTTTGGCAATGCTTGGCTGAGTCGGTGCACTAACAATTTTTGATGAATCCTCTGAAGCAGCAATAGATGGTTGTGCGCTTGCGGTTACGGAAACGCTCTCTGCATTGGCTGGAGACTCATCACTTGATTGAGCGAGAACAACACCGATTCCAATGGCTAGTAGTGGCACTGTAAGTGCAAGCGCTCGAACTCCTCGCTTGATTTTTCTCTGAGGTTTTCCGCCATCACTGTCAGCGATTTCAAACCACTCAGGCTTCTTGGGAGGAGTCATTTTTATACCTTTTCTCGAGTGGCTTTAGATTAGGCGTAAAGAGTGAGAGCTTTCTGTGAATTAAGCCCTTACTTCC
>JBPCTE010000140.1:0-3698 GCA_051006495.1 Candidatus Planktophila sp. | reverse complement strand
TTGCAGCAATTGTCAGCGCCTAACGAGAAGATACATTCATGAAAAAGCCTGAATCGCCAGCAACGCAGTTTATTTCTCCCTCTGATCTTACTTTTGGATTATCTACATGTAAGAGATGCTTATGGATTAAATATTGGTTCAAATTGATTATGCCTGGAGCATTTCCATTAGTTGGTACTCTGGCTGATCTGCAGGAAAAACATTTTCGCGGTGCTTCGATGCAAGATATTGATCCATCGCTTCGACCTGGAAAAGTTACGCAATGGGGTGGCTGGGTTAAGAGTGGGCCAATAAAAATCAATGGTTTTGAGACAAGATGGCACATTCGCGGAAAGTATGACTTGGTCGCTTCAAATGAAGATGGAACGGTTGCCTTAATTGATTGCAAAGTCTCTGATAGCTCTCGCGATAACGGAGAATTTTATGCTCCGCAATTAGAAGCGTACGCACACTCACTTGAAAATCCCCTACAGGGAAATGCTGTAAGTGTTGCAACCATGGGACTTCTTGTTTGGAATCCCAATGCTGCATTTGATATTAAAGAAAAACAAGGTTTCTTTGCCGCGCAACATTATTTACCTGTAGAGCGTGACGAAGCTCAATTTATGGCCCTGATTGAAGATTTGATTAATGTTCTAGAGGGAGACTTTCCTGATGCCGGCGCAAAGTGTCCAACATGTAACTATCTGGTTCAACGAAGTGAACTTGAGAATTAATCTTCAGGATCCTCTTTTAACTCATCTTTCTTACGGCTTGCATAAATATCAACATACTCTTGTCCTGACATTTCTTGAATCTTTTTCATAATCTGATCAGTAACATCTCGCAGATATAACAAATCCGATGAATCTCCTTCAAAGAACATCGGCTCTCCAAAGATCATCTTTACGCGCATAATTTTTGGAATTACTTTTCCAGTTGGTTGAATTTTCTCTGTATTAAACATCGCCACTGGAATTACGGGTGCGCCTGATTCGATTGCCAAACGTGCAATACCAGTTCTACCTTTATATAGGCGACCATCAGGAGAGCGTGTACCTTCTGGATAAATTCCTAGGCATTCGTTATCGGCTAACACTTGCAATCCAGTAATCAGAGCTGCTTCACTACGGCGACCACCGGAACGATCAACTGGAACTTGTCCAAGTGCAATAAAAGTTAATTTTTTGAGTAATCCCTTGGGTCCTGGCGATGTGAAATATTCTGATTTTGCAAGGAATGTAACTTTTCGAGGAACGACAAGTGGCATAAAAATTGAATCGCTAAAAGACAAATGGTTGCTTGCGATGATCACTGGTCCATTTGCCGGAACATTTCTTAACCCTTTTACCTTTGGGCGAAATGCCAACATTAAAAATGGAGTTAGAAAAGAGCGCAGGACTCCGTATGGAAGATTATTGATATTCATCTTCTCTAGCGCTCCTTTACATATCTCACTTCACATAGCGTGCTCCTAATTTAGTGGATACCAGTCACTGTGCCACTATTTGAGCGTGAGCGATACCCCCACACCTAAGGAACCGAGTGATGATGAGATGGATCTCATTAATTCCGAGTTTGAATCGATGGTTGCCGGTCTTTCCCTGGATCAATCAACTCCAAATACTTACCTAGATGATTTAGAAAAAACTTCCGCACATGATGCCAACCACTTTGAAAAACCGAACCCATCGTGGCCAGGTATTCGTAATTTCTTTATAAGTGCACGGATTGCGGTCAAACGTTGGTTTCGCCACGAAAATAATCGAGAAGATGGGATAGAACTCTAATGAGTCAAGAATTTAGATGGGGAATTCTCGGAACAGGTGGGATAGCGCGTGCATTTGCTCGAGACTTATCTTTTCTGAACAATCACATTGTTGCTGCCGTTGGTTCGAGAAGCAAAGAGAGCGCTGAAAATTTCGCGGTTGAGTTTCCAACTTGTAGATCTCATGCGAGTTATGAAGCACTAGTTACCGATCCAAACATAGATGCAATTTATGTTGCAACACCGCATCCCATGCATGTGAAACACACGTTACTAGCGCTCAATGCCGAGAAACCAGTTCTATGTGAAAAACCTTTTTCAATTAATGCATCTGAAGCTCGCGAAATGATTGAAGCATCAATTGAAAACAATGTCGCGTTGCTTGAAGCAATGTGGATGCGCTTTTTGCCACATATATATGAAGTTCGAAAAATTCTTTCCAGTGGAATTCTTGGCCAAATTGTTAGTGTTAGCGCCGATCATGGACAACGCTTAGCCGATCAGGGGATTGCGCGACTCGTTGAACCATCACTTGCTGGTGGTGCACTCCTGGATCTTGGAATTTATCCAGTTTCTTTTGCACACATGGTGCTTGGGGTTCCTACGAATATAAAAGCCACAGCAGTCATGACGGACAAAGGGGTAGATGCTTCGACATCCATATTGTTTACCTACGCAACAGGTGCACAAGCAATTCTTTCAACAACGATGATTGCTCAGACTCCATGCCGAGCCGTTATTTCTGGAATTAAGGGTTGGCTAGAAATAGATAGAACTTTTTATAATCCAACAAGCATGCGCGTTCATTTATATGATGGAACCGTTACCGAGTATCCAAGTGCGTATCAAGGTCATGGATTACGCGAGCAAGCCATTGAATTTGAAAGAATTGTCCGATCCGGTAAATACGAGTCTGAATTCTTAACGCACAAGCACACATTAGAAGTGATGGAGTTGATGGATACGATTAGAGAAAAAATTGGGCTGAAATATCCCCATGAATAGCTAGCGACGAGCTAGATCAGAAACGCCAATTAATCCAGCCTGATTTCCTAGCGCTGCTGGAATAATTTGTGGGTATGGATGTTTGCCAGCAAATGGCATGTACCTGGCTACTGCTTCGCGAGTTGGTTTAAGCAAAATATCTCCAGCATCGATGACTCCTCCGCCAATAATTACAAAACCCGGATCCAGAACAACACTTAAAGATGCAATACCGGCTCCAAGCCACTGCGCAGTTGTATTAAAGGCAGCAAGCGCAACAGGATCGCCATCACGCGCAGCTTCTGTGATTGCAGCACCAGTTAAACCATTAACGCTTCCATCGCCTCGGGACAAAAGATTTCGTGCGAGTTCGGGACTTGCCGCAATTGCTTCTCGTGCATGTCGTAAAAGTGCATTTCCGGATGCATACTGTTCAAAACATCCACGTGCACCGCAGCCACATAAATGCCCTTCGGGAACAACTCTCAAATGACCAAATTCTGCAGCCACTCCAAATGCACCACGATATAAATCGCCGTTGACTACTAGACCACCACCAATTCCCGTACCAATGGTGAGCAACATGATGTGGTCTTGATTTTTACCTGCACCGAATTTGGCTTCACCCCACGCAGCAGCGTTGGCATCATTTTCAATAACCACTGGTAAACCGATGATTTCATTTAACTCTTTATCGAGGTTAACGCCATTCCAATCTGCAATATTTGGAGCAGCGAGCATTGTTTTTCTATCGGATGAGACGAATCCTGCTGCTGAAAGTCCTATTGCAGAAATTTTGTGATCGGCAATTAATTGCTTTGCAAGTTCTGCGATTCTTTGGGTAAGTATTCGACCACCTTCGCGCGGTGTTTCACTTCTGGCTTGAGATAAAACTTTCCCATGCTCATCGACAACACCACCTAATAATTTGGTTCCACCTACGTCAATTCCGATTGTGAGTGACATA
>JBPCTE010000139.1:0-5276 GCA_051006495.1 Candidatus Planktophila sp. | reverse complement strand
CGATCACTCTGGATCATTGCAACCATGATGGTGGTTTTCGGTTTAATACTCGGCGCTGCCGATAAATTTGGCAAAAAAAGTAAAAAGCTGTCAGATCTCAATGTAAAACATGGGCTTCTCTTTGGATTAGCGCAATCACTAGCTTTAGTTCCCGGCGTCTCTCGATCTGGTGCGACAATCGCAATGGGCCGAGCACTTGGATATTCACGTGAAGCTGCTTTGCGTTACTCCTTCTTGCTCGCGCTACCAGCGGTTTTTGGTAGCGGACTCTATGAACTCAAGGGCGCAATTTCTGACAATCAAGTTGTGGTCTATTCATTGACACAAACTCTCGTAGCTACACTCATAGCTTTTGTAATCGGGTATTTAGTAATCTCGTGGTTGCTTAAGTTTGTGACTTCAAAGAGCTTCGCACCATTTATCATCTACCGAGTACTTCTTGGCACGGTGGTGCTCATTTTGCTTATATCTGGAGCGGTGCAACCTTGATTTTAATGTATTGACATCTGAAGGCCATTCGATGCGTTATTCTTAAGACTTCTCTAGTGCTTTAGGAAAGGCAATCTAATTGGCAGATAAATTCCGTAATAATGTCTTGGTTTTAGGCGGAGGCTCTGTAGCTCAAACTGTTGTCCCCCTTCTTATTGAACATGAAGTTGATGCAAGACAAATCACTATTGTAGATATGAGAGATACAAAATCAAGATTCACGGAATCAATTAAGAAGGGTGCTCAATACATAAACGATGAGTTAACCCGAGAAAATATGGCTAATTTTTTGTCAAAGTATCTCAAACCAGGAGATTTCCTACTTGATCTAGCCTGGAATATAGACGCAAATGAAATAATCGAATGGGCGCACAATAACGACGTTATATATCTAAATACTTCGCTTGAACTTTGGGATCCAAACTCAAATCCCTCTGCACGTACTCCCCAGGAGCGAACTCTGTACTTTCGCCACATGAAATTGCGAAAGTTAACTGAGACATGGCAGGGGAAAGGCAAGACAGCAATTGTTGAGCATGGAGCGAATCCAGGATTAGTATCTTCGTTAACAAAAAAAGCACTCGTTGAAATAGCTGAGAAATCTATTAAAGAAAAATCCGATCTTCCAGGGGTAAAAGAAGCATTGGAAGTCGAGGACTACCCAAAATTGGCTCAAAAACTTGGCGTAAAAGTAATCCATATTGCCGAATTAGATACGCAAATTACTGATCGGCCAAAAAAATTAAACGAATTTGTAAATACTTGGAGCGTCGAAGGTTTTTATGAAGAAGGTATTGCACCTGCAGAACTTGGTTGGGGAACTCACGAAAAGAGATTGCCGAACAATGCATTCACGCATAGTGGCGGACCAGAAAATCAAATTGGAATTGCTCACCCCGGCGCTGCGACTTGGGTTCGTTCATGGGTACCAGAACAAGAAAATACGGGCATGGTCGTTAGACACGGTGAGGCATTTACAATTTCTGATTACCTAACTGTTTGGGAAAATGGCAAAGCTATCTATCGCCCAACAGTTCATTACGCCTATCGACCTTGTGATGGTGCTATTGCATCTATGCGCGAACTCGAACAGAATCAATGGGAAATAACGAGTAATCAACGAATTATGAACGATGAGATAATCGATGGAGAAGATCGACTTGGAGTTCTGTTGATGGGACACCAATATAAATCTTGGTGGACTGGTTCGCTTTTAAATATTCATGACGCCAGAAAATTGATTCCTGGTCAATCTGCTACAACCGTACAAGTTGGTTCAGCCGTTTATGCAGCGGTGGCCTGGGCTATGCACAATCCAGACCGTGGATATTTAGTTCCCGATGATTTACCTTGGCGGGATATTCTAAAATATGCTGAAAAGTATTGGAATTTTGTCTCCTTTCAATCAGACTGGGATCCTCTTTCAACAAGGAACGACCTATTCAAAGGTTGGAATGGAAGAGAGTACGATTTAGAAGATCCTTGGCAGTTCACGAATTTTCTTGCATAAGGAAAAGAGTCCGATTCGATGATTAAATCTCACGTGGTCCGGCGGTTGCGGTCAATTTTAAAACTAGGTTCAACTATTTTCGGTTTAAGTGCATTATTTTTACTGATTGACCCCAAAACATTTTTGGAGTTACTCAATCTTGAATCGACTAATTCTCTTGAATGGGCTATGAGAATGATTGCAATTACTTTAATTGCGCTTACTGGAAACATGCTTTCAGTAGCTAGGTTTGGGAGCGAAACGAGCGTTGTTTTTTCAGCAAAAGTCATGATTGTTTCAGCTGCGGCACTAGGAGTTCTCACTTTATTAATACCTGCTGACTTTGGATGGTTCACTATTGCTTATGCCGCAATTGGGTTTTTATTTAGTTTGGCCTATCTTTCAGCGCTTATGAGAAAGTAAATGAGCGAAAAAGTTCGGTCAGAAATTCTTGTAACTGGCAACGAAAAGATTAAATCTGCACGAATCATAGTTAATGCACCAGCGGAAATAATCTTTGCAGTTCTTTCAAACCCACGCCGCCATAAGGAAATCGATGGCTCCGCGACAATTCAAGAAAATATTAGTGGTCCAGATAAATTGGTTCTTGGATCTAAATTTGGAATGAAGATGCATCTTGGTATTGATTACCGAATTCTTAATACAGTTGTGGAGTACGAAGAGAACAAAACAATTGCTTGGAGACATCTCGGCAGATGGATTTGGCGTTACGAATTGGTGAACTTAGGACCTCAAATGACCCAAGTGACAGAAACTTTTGATGCGTCCCGCGCGCCGCTAATCTCAAAGGCTTGGTTATCACTTCGAAAGGCATACCCTTGGACACAGAAAGCAGTTGCTAAAACATTAGTGCAACTCAAGTCCACATGCGAAGGATAAATAATGATTAAGAAGTTATCTGCAGAATTTCTAGGTTCACTATTCCTAGGGGCAAGCATTATCGGTTCAGGAATTATGGGTTCAATTTTGACTCGAGATATTGCGATTCAACTCTTCATCAATATGAGCGCAACAGTCGTCATGCTCTTCTTAATTATCACTCTATTTGGACCAATAAGTGGTGGACATTTCAATCCAGTGGTCACCTTTGCCGACATGTTTCAAAAGCGCATCTCAATTCAACTCGGTATTTATTACGTACTTGCGCAGGTAATTGGTGGAACAGTGGGTGTATTTATTGCCAATCTCATGTTCAACCGCCAAGCGATTGATCCTTCAAGTTATAACCGCTCTGGTAATTATTTATTCTTAGCTGAGGTCGTTGCGACAGCTGGTCTTATTCTTATTATTCATTTACTTCGCCACCAAAACCGTGGTCATATGACTGCTGGCGTGCTTGCAGCTTGGATCGGCACTGCGTACTTCTTTACATCATCAACATCCTTTGCCAATCCAGCAATCACTTTTGCGCGCTCATGGAGCGATACATTTTCTGGAATTTCAATGAAGTCAGTGCCATTGTTCATTGTGGCGCAACTTATTGGTGCTGCACTTGGGGTCTTGTTAACCGCCCTATTGACTGCAGAAAAGAAGGAAGAAGATGTCTTCGCCTAAACCAGCTGTTCTATTTGTGTGCGTCCACAACGCTGGGCGCTCACAAATGGCTGCGGGCTTTATGAATTCTCTTGGAGCGGGTCGAGTTGAAGTTTTATCTGCGGGGTCGGCTCCGAAGGATTCAATAAATCCAATTGCAGTTCAAGCGATGCAAGAAGTTGGAATTGATATTTCCAACAATGTTCCAAAGGTGCTAACTCCTGAAGCTGTCCAAGAATCCGATGCTGTGATCACAATGGGATGCGGAGATGCTTGTCCGTTCTATCCAGGAAAACGCTATGAAGATTGGGTGCTCGATGACCCTGCAGGTCAAGGAATTGAATCAGTACGCATTATTCGAGATGAAATTAAGAAACGAGTAGAGCAACTCTTATCTGAACTACTCTCGCCGTAATTGTCCGCAGATTAGACTTGCTCCATGAAGCGCTTCTTTTCTCGCATTGTCGCGCTCTTTGTTAACCGCAAAATATGGGTCAGGCAGATTGTCGTCGCAAGCCTTGCAGCGGGCGCAGCGTGGCTCGTAGGAGAGCAAGCATTTACTGGTGGTGGATTAGTAGCAGCAATTGTCTGCAGTTTAAGTATTCGCATTTCTTTATATAAGTCGGTGCGTGAAGGCTTAGGACAAATACTTGGAACTGCAATTGGCGCAGGAGTGGCCTTAACAACCGTTTACTTCTTTAATTTTGGTGTCATTGCTGTTGCAACGACAGTGCTCCTGTGTTCTGTTGTCGCACGTGGACTTCACTTGGGTGAAGTTGCTTCAGTAAACGTTCCTGTAACCGCACTCATTGTTATCGGTCCTGGAATTAGCAGCAGCACGGCGGAGACGCGTTTGTATTCAACTTTAATCGGCGCGGCAGTTGCAATAATTTTCTCCTACTTTTCACATGCGAGTACACCTGCCGGTAGAACAATTGAACAAATTACGAGACTTGGAAAGAAATCTGCTGAGTTACTTGGCAATATGGCAGAAGGCGTAGCAAGTGGATACACACAAGATGAAGCTGGAAAATGGTTATTGCGCGCTCGTATTTTGATTGAAGAAATACCAAACGTTCGTTCACAAGCATTGGAAGCGAAGAAGTATGCACGTTGGTCTCCACTTGCCGAGGCCGATGAAGCAGATGCTCTTTATTTGCGTGGGGTCGCGATGGAACACACCGTCGTACAAGTTCGCACGATTGCACGAACTCTCTTTGATTCAGCGGTTGCAGGTGGTGTAACGCAGTTTGCCAACCGACAAATCGGAAACGCGTTATCGGCAACAAGTTATGCAATTTCAACCAAAGTAGAGTCAATTGAAACACGAAGCGCTGGACAGCGAGCACTAAATATCGCTGAGGATTTACGACTAGCAGCTGCAACCTTGGCGGAGGAATTGATTGCAGAAAATGATCGAATCGATCAAGACGAGTTTGTTCGAAACATTTCATTGGTTTCTAACATCGAAAGAATTGCAGATTCACTAGATGAGAGTTCGCCCGCGCTCAGCGATGTCAGGACTCCTGGGGAACCTGCGCATGTAAAGGTAATGAAAGTTTCCCCAGTGACCCTTGCCTTAAAATGGCCAAAGAGAATCTGGTTTGCAATACGTAAATTTTTACGTCGCTAAGCGCGTTCTGCTAATAACAAATCAGTTAAGTGGTGTGGTTCAATATTTGAATTCCATTGTGGATTTTCGCGCCCGATTCCATGTGCAATCACAAAGGAAGCCCGTTCTTGC
>JBPCTE010000138.1:0-13531 GCA_051006495.1 Candidatus Planktophila sp. | reverse complement strand
GTTGCTTGTGCCGCAAGGATTAATGCGCGGTTGGTTACTGACTTAGAACCAGGAATTACGACTCGAGCATTGACTGGCTTTGATCCACGAAAAGGCGCAGGCCACATCGCACCATTGGCGCTATGCGAATTATCCTTTTCTGAATCAGACATATGTGTGAGTCTACCGATAACCTGTATCTCTATGTGCGGCCGTTATGCGCAAACGCTGAACACCTCCGAACTGGCAGAAGAGTTCGGCATTGGTGCGCAGACCCCTGCCGAAGCGTTGCCATCGAGTTGGAATATCGCACCGACTAATCCCATTTATATTGTTCGCACATCTCAATCAATTGCAGAACAAAAAGAGTTATCAATTGCGTCTTGGGGAATCATGGCGCATTGGCAAAAGAGTGAAGCAGAAGCACGTGCTTCGCAATCACATGCAATTAATGCGCGCTCTGAATCAATACATGAGAAACCGACATTTCGAAATGCGTTTAGAACACAACGTTGTTTAGTTCCAGCTGATGGTTATTACGAATGGGCTACCGCACTCGGTAAGTACTCACCCAAGCAACCTTTTTATATTTCATCCTCAAAAACTCGTTCACTCCCAATCGCAGGTATTTGGTCAACTTGGAAGAGCATGGAAGGTGAAATTATTCAAAGTGCTGCGATAATTACACGCGAGGCTGTCGGAGATTTAGAAACCATTCACAGTCGCATGCCAGTAATGATGCCGCGAGATCGATGGGATGCTTGGCTTGATCCCAGCCAACACGATGTCGAGCTATTAATTTCTTTAATGAAGAATCCGCATCCTGACGACGGTTTGGTTGCACGCCCGGTTTCATCTGAAGTAAACCTCGTTCGAAATAACTCCCCTCGCTTAATAGAGCCAATTACTTTGGGAGAACCCGACACTCTCTTCTAGCTCTTGGCTACTTCTCGCTTCGCCATGCACGCTTCGCCATGCAGGCAAGGGCCACCAAGCGATAGCCTTACGGTGATGTCATCCACTGATTTAGTTAAAGAGAGCGCTGCCGATCGCACCAATCGGTTCGAGCGCGATGCTCTTGCGTTCACAGATCAGTTATATGCAGCAGCACTTCGTTACACACGAAATCCTGATGACGCACGAGATTTAGTACAAGACACTTATTTAAAAGCTTTTACTTCTTTTCATCAATTCGAGCCAGGAACAAATTTAAAAGCATGGCTTTATCGTGTTCTTACAACGACATTTATTAATACATATAGAAAAGATCAACGCCGTCCGCAACTCAGCGCCGGTGAAGTTGAAGATTGGCAATTAGCCGATGCTGCTTCACACACCAGTGATCAAGGAAAATCTGCCGAAGTTGAAGCGTTAGAAAATCTTCCAGATAGCGACATCAAACGAGCACTTCAAGAGATTCCAGAAGAGTTTCGTATAGCTGTTTATTTAGCGGACGTAGAGGGTTTTTCATACAAAGAAATTTCAGACATCGTCGGCGTTCCAACTGGAACCGTAATGTCTCGTTTACACCGTGGCCGCAAGCAATTACGCGAGAAACTAACTGAGTACGCAAAAGAACTCGGTTACTCCACTGCTAAGAATGCAGATAAAGGGGGCGCATCATGAGCATTATTGATCACAATGATTGTGTTGATGTCCTTCAATCCGTAATTCTCTTGGTAGATGGTGAACTTTCAGATTCTGCACAAATTGCAAGCATTGAAGTACACATAAAGCAATGCCCACAGTGCACTGCCGAAATCGAACATGAGAGAAATGTTCGTGCGCTCATGCAAGCTGTGCTGCGCAGAACATGTAACGAACGCGCGCCTGAAGATTTACACCAACAGATCCACCAACAATTGCTCAATCTCTCCTCGACCAGTGCGCCAGATATCGTCCGAGAATTTAGAATGACTGAAATCTCCATTGAAATTAATGAAGATGGCACAATCGAATCTCGCGAGATACATATTGAACATACTGAGGAATACCGCTTCCCTAACGAAGAGGCTTAATTCTTATGTTTGTTCCAATTGAAGATTTAGTCGGAGCCGTCGCCTTTTCAACGATGATTGTTCGCCCAGGAGACACAGCAGTAGCCATTGGAGTTGGTGATTTACCAGTTCTTGCAAATTCATTAATTATTAATGCAATGCAGAGCGCCGCCATTGCCTCTATTGCCGAACATTTAGAGACAGGCGAATCAACAGTTGAAACATCGATGGCTCTGGAATTTCATGGTGGAATTGCAATTGGTGGCGAACTTCGTACTTCAGCGAATTGCACCGAAGTAAATGGCCGTGAGATTACTTTTATCTGTGAAGCGTACGAAGGTGAACGACTAGTTGCATCGGCTGTAATAAAAAGAACAGCGGTTGAGCGAGTATCTTTCCTCGCCCGAACCGCTGCTCAGTCAATAAAGTCGAGTACTACTTCTTAGTTGCCCAGAAGATTTCTGCGATTTCATCAATCTTTGCTATTAACTTATCTGCAACTGCAACATCGTTTGTACCCTTTGTGCCAGCTGCGCCAGCAAGTTTTGTTGCATCGTTAAATAGTGTGTGCAACTGAGGATAAGCCTCAAAGTGATTTGGCTTAAAGTAGTCAGTCCACAAAACCCATAGGTGTTCTTTTACTTGGTGTGAACGCTCTTCTTTAATTGCAACTGAGCGCGATTTGAAATCTGCATCGCTGCTAGCTGTGTACTTTTCCATGCAAGCCTTAACTGAAAGTGCTTCGATCTTTGCTTGTGCTGGATCGTAAACTCCACAAGGAAGATCGCAGTGTGCAAGTACAACTGTCTTTGGTTGGAACAACTTCATTAGTTTCTCTCCTTCAAGAGCGCTATATCTGTGCTTTATTTCGCGAAAATACCTAAGCAACTATGTGCAAGACTACTGTTCGTGAGCAAATTTGGCACAGTAAGAGTTTCTGGGCACTCAATGGCCCCAACTTTTAACGATGGGGACTGGTTATTGGTCTGGTACTCCCCGCATATACGCATCCATGTTGGCCAATTAATAGTCCTGCGCCGGCCCCTTGATTCACGGGCCGAAGTTGCATCACTATTTATTAAACGTATCGCAGGAATTACAGGGACTTTTGTAACCGTGCACGGTGATAACAAAGATGCAAGTACGGATTCACGTCAATGGGGCGACGTACCCCGCGAAGAAATAATTGGTCGAGTTATTGGCAGATACCACAAAGCGAGAGTTAATAAATCTAAAAAATCACAAGATTAGATATTGCTAAAGCACAGAAACGTTAGCGAGTGAAAGCTTCCATTAACAGAGCTTTCTGTTCTTCTTCATGCAAGTGATGATTTCCTGTTGCAGGACTTGCTGTTGCACGGCGAGATACGCGACGCAAAGTACGTCCACCAAATCCTTCCCCACCAAATTGTTCAGCAGTCCGTAGCGCAACAAATGGCCATGGTCCTTGGTTGGCTGGTTCATCTTGAACCCACAAAAGATTTGCATTTGGATGCTTTGCTGCTTCTTCTGCCATCTCTTTTGCAGGCAATGGATACAAAAGCTCTAAGCGGATAATTGCCGTTGTATCTTCTTTACGCGCTGCGCGTTCAGCAACAAGATCATGATAAATGCGACCTGAACAGAAAATCACGCGAGTTGCATTTTGAACACTGTCGTCCGGAATTAACTTCTGGAATTGACCAGTTGTGAAATCTTGTAATTGTGATGCTGCAGCACGAAGGCGCAACATTGATTTAGGTGTGAAGATGACCATTGGACGTCGAATTGGATTCTTTGCATGCCATCTCAAGAGGTGGAAATACGATGCAGGAGTTGATGGTTGTGCAACAGTCATATTTCCTTCTGCGCAAAGCGTTAAGAAACGTTCGATTCGCGCAGATGAGTGATCAGGTCCTTGTCCTTCATATCCATGTGGCAGTAAGAGAACAATCGAAGAGCGCTCTCCCCATTTTTGCAGTGATGATGAAATGAATTCATCAACGATTGTTTGTGCTCCATTTGCAAAGTCACCGAATTGAGCTTCCCACAAAACTAGGGCCTCATCGCGAACAACTGAATAGCCGTATTCAAAGCCCATTGCTGCATATTCAGAGAGCAATGAGTCAATAACAAAGAACTGGCTTTCATCGCTGATTAATGCGCGAAGCGGTGTCCACTCATTTCCATTTTCTTTGTCAACGATTACAGCGTGACGGTTACTAAATGTTCCGCGACGAGAATCTTGACCAGCCAGTCGAATTGGCCGTCCTTCAATTAATAGTGAACCAAATGCAAGGGTTTCACCCATTGACCAATCGATTGTTCCGTCATTGAGCATTTCAACGCGCTTTTGAAGTTGTGGCAAGAGTTTTGGATGAACATTAAATCCATCTGGCACAGCAATTTGAGTTGCTGCGATTTTACGCGCTGTCGCTTCATCGATACTAGAGACAAGTGCTTCTGGGTTAGCAGCAACGGGCACCTTAAAGTTTGGATCTACTTCTGGCTCGATGTTATGGACTTCGGCAAATACGGCTTCAAGTTGGGCTTGGTATTCCCGTGATAACTCTTCAGCTTGTTCAACTGAAATGTCTCCTCGACCAATGAGTGCCTCGGTATAAAGATTACGAGTAGAACGCTTTGCATCAATTAGTTTATACATCAATGGTTGTGTAAATGATGGCTCATCACCTTCGTTGTGACCACGACGACGGTAACAAACCATGTCGATGACAACATCTTTATTAAATGCTTGGCGATATTCAAAAGCTAATCGGGCTATGCGAACACATGCTTCTGGATCATCGCCGTTAACGTGGAATACAGGCGCCTGAATAATCTTTGCCATATCGGTTGAATACCGTGATGTACGAGATGCGTGTGGTGAAGTTGTAAAACCAACTTGGTTATTAACAACAATGTGAATTGTTCCACCAGTGCGATATCCCGCGAGTTGTGAAAGCTGGAAAGTTTCTGCAACTACACCTTGACCAGCAAATGCCGCGTCTCCATGGAGAAGTTTTGGAAGAACTGAATATGCATTCTTAACGTTTAGGCGATCTTGCTTTGCTCGCACAATGCCTTCTAATACTGGGTTTGCAGCTTCTAAGTGAGATGGGTTTGCTGCTAAGTAAATCTTAGTTTTCGCACCAGATTCTGCGGTGAATACACCCTCAGTACCCAAGTGGTATTTCACATCGCCAGAGCCTTGCACTTCATTCTCTCTGTAGTGTCCCTCAAACTCTTGGAAAATTTGTCCGTAAGACTTGCCAGCAATATTTGCAAGCACATTAAGTCGGCCTCGGTGTGGCATACCAATACACACTTCATCGAGTGCGCGTTCTGCCGCACTTGAGATGACTGCATCCAAAATTGGAATTACAGATTCACCACCTTCAAGCGAGAAGCGTTTTTGTCCGACGAATTTGGTCTGTAAGAAAGTTTCGAATGCTTCAGCGCTATTGAGTTTGCGCAAGATACGTAGTTGTTCTTCGCGAGGGAAAGTTTGCACACCAACTTCAACGCGCTCTTGAATCCACTGACGCTCTTCTGGACTTTGAATGTACATATACTCAATACCAACTGTGCGGCAATAAGAGTCACGTAAAATTCCAAGAATCTTGCGAAGTGGCATGAACTTCTTTCCGCCAAATCCACCAGTTGCAAATTCGCGATCCAGATCCCACAGCGTTAATCCGTGCGTAACAACATCTAGATCTGGATGTGAGCGTTGGCGATATTCAAGTGGATCGGTATCAGCCATGATGTGACCGCGCGTGCGATATGCGTGAATTAATTGCTGAACGCGAGCTGTCTTGTTGATCTCTTCATCTTTAGAAAATTCAAAGTCTTTCGCCCAGCGAATAGGTTCGTATGGAATACGAAGAGCTGCAAAAATTTCATCGTAGAAATTCTCAGCACCAAGAAGTAATTCGTGAATGCGGCGAAGAAAGTCTCCTGATTGTGCGCCTTGAATAATTCGATGATCGTAAGTACTTGTTAATGTAACAATTTTGCTAATTGCTAAGCGAGCCAAAGTTTCTTCACTTGCGCCTTGGAATTCAGCAGGATAATCGAGTGCGCCAACGCCAATTATTAAGCCTTGACCCTGCACCAAACGTGGGACAGAGTGCACTGTTCCGAGGGTTCCTGGGTTTGTAAGTGAAACGGTAGTTCCTGCGAAATCTTCAACGGTGAGTGTGCCTGCGCGAGCTTTTCCAACCACTGTTTCATATGCGTTCCAGAATTGTGCAAAATCTAAATCTTCACAACCCTTAATAGATGGCACCAATAACTGGCGCGATCCGTCTGCTTTAGCTAAGTCAATAGCAATTCCAAGATTGATATGTTGCGGATGACCAATCGCGGGCTTTCCTTCGATATCACCGAAGAACGCATTCATCTCTGGCATTTGACGCAGTGCTTTGATCATTGCAAATGCAATTAGGTGGGTGAAAGAAACTTTTCCACCACGCGCGCGCTTGAGGTGATTATTTATAACAATTCGATTATCAATCATTAACTTTGCAGGAACTGCGCGAACACTTGTTGCAGTTGGAACAGTTAATGAACCTTCCATGCTTGTAACAACACGTGCAGCAACTCCGCGAATTGGTTCTAGCTTTGCTGCATCTGGAGTGCTTAAAACTGGAACTGGTTTAACAATTGGATCCGCAGGTGTTGGAGATTGCAGCGAGCGCTCACGAACAAGTTTTTGTGGCGCAGAAGTTTGCGCTGGCGTGGCTGGCGCAACTGGTGCTGGTGTTGCAACTGGTGCGGGTGTTGCAACTGGTGCTGGTGTTGTAACTGGTGCTGGTGCACTTGCAACCGACGCAGCTTTTGGTGTTGGTGGTGTACCGCCACGAGGTGCGCCAGTAATTGGTGCACCGGTTGAAGAAGTATTTGCTGAAGGATTAGCAGAAGAATTACCTGGGTTATACGTTTTAAAGAATTCAATCCACGATGGTTCTAATGAAGTTGGGTCTGACAAGTAGCGCTCGTACATTTCGTCGACGAGCCATTCATTGGCTCCAAAGTCCTGATTCGGATCTTTTGCCGACACTGGCGCTCCCCTGCTTTGCGATTTCGCACTAACCACTTTCTTACATGCCCAAGACTATCGGCATGCACGCGGGGATATAAATATGGAAAGCGCCTGAAGAAGGCGAGATTGACCACAAAAAGCAGCGGAAATCTGGGTGGATAAAGAAGTGGGCGGGCACGATGGCAATCTTTGGGGCACAGTATCGCCATGAATATGTCGAGCGAATCCAAAGCCAAAATGGCTTTCGTCACTGGTGGTTCTCGCGGTCTCGGATTCCAAGTAGCTCGTGGATTAGCTCGTACCGGAATTAGTTCTGTGCTGATTGCAAAAGATAAAGACCGTTTAGAAAATGCGGCCGAGCAACTGCGTACAGAATTTCCGGGAATTACTTTTGAAACAAGTTCATGCGATTTAGAAGATCAAGTGCAAACTAGAACAAAGGCCGAAGAGCTATTGAGTAAACACGGTGCACCATTTGCGCTAGTTCTAGCTCATGGTGTGATGAGTGAGAAAATGTCTAAGACATTGCGAACTACAGATGCAGAATGGCGTCGAGTAATGGCGATCAATTTGGATTCTGTCTTCACGCTCGTAAATGTTTTAGGTGCACCAATGGCCGAAGCACGTGATGGTCGGCGCATTGTCATCTTCTCTGCATGCCTGGGTCGAATGTCTGGTCCAGGAAATGCTGGTGGCCTGGCTCCATATCGAATAAGTAAGGCTGGAGTAAATGCATTTGTTAGAAATCTTGCACATGAAACTGGACTCGGTACACGCGGTTTCTATGTTGATGCAATCTGTCCTAATCACTCGCGTACCGATATGGGCGGAGCCGATGCACCACGTAGCGCAGAAGAAGGCGCTGAGTGTGCAATCTGGTTAGCAACTCGTGAATTTAATACAGGCGATACAACCGGTGTGCTTTGGGAAGATCGTCAGATTGTGCAGTGGTGAGTTAGTTCTTCTCAGGAACTATCGAGACAGCACAATAAATTGTTAGCGCTGCGTATAGAGTTAAAGGAAGTGCGGCCCACCATAAACCCGCTTCATACATATATTTTGAAACACCAATGGCAATTAGATTTGCTAATACTGCAGGAGCGCGACCATACATTCTTTTGGATTTAAAGCCCTTTGCGGCAATCAATAAACCAAAGCCACCAGCTAAGGCTAGAAACAAAATTCCAGAGATTACAAACCATTCAATAGCACCAGTTGTAGTTAATCCTTTAACGATCAAAAAAAGGCCGAGCGCAAGAATTGCGATGCCCTCGATGCGAAGTAGGGCTACCACCGTAGCCCGACGGAACTCTTGGTTGGAAAATGAGGGTGCCATGAGAAGAACCTTAGTTGTGCATAGATGAATAATTCAAACTTTTCGCATAATGGAATACATGACACCTTTACTAACCTGGCTGCTCCAAATTACTTTTATGAAGAGTTAAATCGACTAGTTGCACGGTTTGAACGATCTCAAGCCGAATTCAGAATTATCAACGTGACATTTGTGGATATAACAAGTGGGCATCAATCTGAGGTGTTGGAGATGGCAGCAATGCTTCGGAAATTACTTCGAGGTGAAGATCTAGCAGCGCGTTTAGGAATGTATGAGTTCGGCCTACTAATTGATGGTTCCGAGTACGAATCTCTTGCCCAGCGTATTCAAGATTTTTGGAAAAAATCTTTAGATAATAAAATAGTGTTGAATTTCAAAATTGGTGAGCCAGAAAAAGGATTTAACGCCGTGCAGCTCCTCAATAAAATGGATGAGAATGCCTGACTTGTTCGCTTACTAACCGCTTATCCACCTTTGACGTTATTGATTAAAATCTAAAAAATTCATCTTTTACTCTCCCGCTATGAATTCCATTAAAGAAACTATGGACTTAGAAGTCACCTTTGGGCCTCTTGCTCAATTCATGCGTGATGAAAGCGTTGAAGAAATTTGGATTAATTCTCCTGAACGAATTTTTGTTGCTCGTGCAGGAAAAAGTGAACTCACTAACCTGCTATTGACCACGGCTGAGGTTCATAACATTGTTGAACGTGCCTTAATGTGGAGTGGGCGAAGATTGGATCTGTCCCATCCTTTTGTCGATGCCCGAATGCCTGATGGGAGCCGACTTCATGTCACAATTCCAGAAATTACTGCTGAGCATTGGGCAGTAAATATTCGAAAGCACTTACTTCGGCACTTAAACCTGACTGATCTTATTTCTCGTGGGGTCTTAAACGATAAAATTGCACAACTACTTAAGTACTCTGTTCACGCTGGTTTAAATATTTTAGTCAGCGGTGCAACTCAATCAGGAAAAACCACAATGCTCAATGCACTTGCTTCAAGCATTCCAGTTTCTGAAAGAGTCATAACAATCGAAGAAGTTTTTGAACTGAAACCAAATCTGCCCGATGTGGTGCAAATGCAAACTAGATCTGCAAATCTGCAAGGTACTGGTGAAATTCCTTTGAGGCGATTAATTAAAGAATCCCTTCGGATGCGTCCATCCCGAATTATTGTCGGAGAAGTGCGAGAGGCTGAAGCATTGGATTTACTAATCGCATTGAATTCCGGCTTGCCTGGCATGGGAACTCTGCATGCGAATTCGCCCAAAGATGCAATTATTAAATTGCAAACCCTGCCATTGCTTGCAGGTGAAAATATCTCTCATAAATTCATAGCTCCCACAGTTGCCGCAGCAATAGATTTGATTATTCACGTTCAAATGGATCAGAGTGGTAAGCGACGAATATCAGAGATCGCTGCGCTCACAGGACGTTATGAAAATGATCGGCCAGAAATTGAATCGCTGTGGAAGTGGAATACCGATCGCTATGTTCGTGGTTTAGGGGCCTTACCGAAACCAGAAAAATTCACAGCGATTGGATTTCCACTCGAAACTTGGTGGAACAAGTGAGCCATTCATGGCGTTCGCGATTCAAACACTCGCACTACCGTTCAATTTTAATTGGACTAATAATTGGTTTATCAGTTTTTATACTCACCCATTCAGTGATTCTCAGCTCTCCATTTGCATTACTCGCCGCAGGTTCACATTTTGCGATATCTCGGGGCAAAAAAAATAAGTTTGCATCCCAGTTGAGCAGTGCATGGCCTGAAGTTATTGATCATTTAATTTCCGGAATTTCTTCCGGTTTGTCACTCGCTGAATCGCTTACTGGATTAGCAACAAGAGGTCCCGAAATAGTTCGACCTGCGTTTCATGAATTTCATTTACAACTTCAAAATGACGGTAATTTTTCAGGTGGTATACAGAAACTCAAAACTTATTTCTCTGATCAGAGTAGTGACCAAATATTCGAAGCAATACTTCTATCAAAATCACTCGGGGGAAATGAATTAATGTCTATTTTGCGAACAGTTGGCGATTTCATTAGACAGGATGTTGCGCTACGAAAGGAGATCGAAATCAAACATGGGTGGGTTAAAAACTCTGCACACTTATCAGCTGCCGCGCCTTGGTTATTACTCCTACTCCTATCCACTCAACCTGGAACCGTAAGTTCTTACTCAACCCCGACGGGAGCACTTATTCTTGGCGCAGGCGTAGGAATGACCGCTTTGGCTTATAGCTGGATGAATTATTTGGGACGACTCCCAAGAATTCCCCGTGTTTTCAACAAATGATCAACCTTTCTATCGGAGTTCCGCTGCTCCTATCAATGAGTAGTGCATATTTTTTGCTACAAGATGAAGACATTAAGCAATCGATTCGTTTTATCGCAAAAAGTAAAGAAAAATCTTCTACGCTATTTCCAAAAATGCCGGATCACGATTCTGTGCAGTTGCGCCTTTTGGAAATTGGACGAAATAACGTTCAAGATCTAAACCAATTTAGATTTACGCAATCGGCACTGACATTGGGGTCGACGTTTGGAACCTACATACTCCTCTCACTTGCAGGTAAGCCTCAAATATTAAGTATATTTATTGCGTTCTTCATTGGAATTGCAGGATATTTGCTTGCAGATAGGGCGTTAACAAAAAAAATCACAATGAATCGGACACTCCTCGAAAGCGAATTTCCAGCGATTGTTGAAATGTTGACTCTGTGTATGGCAGCAGGTGAAACTCCTTTGGGGGCTATGTCGCGAGTTTCTCATCGATCTTCTGGATTATTAAGTGCAGAGTTTGGCTTAGTTATTCAATCCGTCACATCCGGAATACCTTTTCAATTTGCTCTTGATGAAATGGGCCGAAGAGTCAGATCTACACACATTCGAAGATTTGTTGATGCCCTAATAACAGCCATGTTGAGAGGTGCGCCTCTCGTAGATGTTTTGCAGAGTCATGCTCGCAACGCGCGAGAAGCTGAAAGAAACAGAGTTCTAAGTGCAGCGGGTAAATCCGAAGTTTCTATGATGATTCCGGTGGTCTTCTTAATCTTACCTATCTCAATCCTCTTTGCTTTGTGGCCATCATTATCAAACCTCAACCTATTTCTCTCATGAATTGTTAGGAATAATCAACAGTCAATCTTTGTCCACATTCAAAAAATTCAAAACTTAAATTCACTCCATTCAATAAGAGGATCGGCTACAAATAAAACGTACTTAGAATTTGGGAGAAAATGAAAATCAAATACAGTGCTTTAGAAAATTTTCCAATCAAAATTGCTCTCTACATATCTCGAGCCCAATTGCACGTCAAAAGAAAGTTAAAAAGGTCAAAATTTATTGCAGCAATACAAGACGAGCGTGGGGATGTTCCCGGTTGGGTCCTGGTGGTACTAATGACAACGGGTCTGGTTACGGCTATATGGACTATTGCTTCGCCGAGACTGAGCGCCATCTTGAAGAACTCTCTTGATTCTATGAATGGAATTCGTTAGCTAATGCGCATAAATGACTCGCACGAAATTTACTTTTCACAAAAAGTTATTCGCGCGAATATAGATAGAGCAGTAAAGGGAATTCAGGATGAGAGCGGATCCGTCGAAAGCGCTTTTGTGCTAATCCCTTTACTAGTTCTTTTTCTTATTACAATGCAAATAGGTGTAGCCATAAATTATAGAAATATCGATCAAACATTTGCACAGAGCGAAGCCTCTGAAAGAGCAATATCTGGTCAATACAGTTCAACGGATCGAATCATGGAAGTTAATCCGCTTGGAACATTTAATACTTTAGGAGTTCTAATTTCTAAAAAAGTAAGCAACATTCCTATTTTAATTCCTTTTATTGGAAGTTGGATTAATAGAAACCATCGGACAGACGTCACTGGAATAGCGGTTGTAGAAATGCTCCCGTGAAGAGTGTGCTGGCAAGAATTCGCTCTGAAGAAGGAAGCGCGGTTATTGAATTCGTTCTCCTTGCCATTCCTTTGTTCATTCCAATCATTTTGTTTATGAGTTCGTTTGCAGATGTCAGTGATAAAGAATCAATCGCAAGAACTGTTGCTCGGGAAAGCGTCCGAGGATTTGTTCTATCTCGGGGGGATTTAGCAGCTTATTCAGCCGCGCATCAAATTGCCACAGAAGGTGCACGCGCAATGGGTTTAGATGGAGAAGAAATTTCATCCATGAAGCTAGATATTCGATGTGAGAAGTGGCCGTGTATTTCTCCTCGTAACCGCATTTCAATAACTGTAACTTTCTATTCAAATCAAGCCCGTAGAGAAATTAGCGCAACGGCTGAAGAAGTTTTGTCACCATGGGTTTAATGTGAAAACTTTGAAGGCACATGTACTAGATGAAGAAGGATCTATTTCATTATTAATCATCGGGCTTTTTGTCATCACTATTGCAACTTTGCTGGTTATTACAGATATCGCTTCTATTGCAATTGCTCAGAGATCCTTAATTCAAGCAAGCGAAGCTGCTGTGCAACGAAGTGTCCAGAATCTAGATTTAAAGAAATATTATGTAGGAGAAGGTGGGATGCTCAGCGGCGTTTTGAATAACGGTGAAACCTCTATTCCAATTGATTGTGCCTCCGCGAACTCCGTAATTAGTGAAGAGTTGAGACATTGGAATTCATCCAATTCTTCTCTCTTGAGGCGAGAGATCCGTGATATTTGGTTGAATGAATTTAAATGCGATGGAGTTTCAGTTGGAGTTAGTACAAGAGCTTTTGCAGTACTTCCGCTTCAACTTCCTTTCATAGACCTAAAAAATATTGAATTACATACTTCAGTAGGTGCTACGAATGCTCGTTCTAAGGGGTTTTATCTCTTCGGTATTCGAATTTCATAGTTGGATAGATTCCTGAAATTCTTTTAGATAACCATTCTCGCTATCCTTAACCCATGGCTGCGCGTGAATATGGGATAGAGATTGGTGCGATTGACGCCACCCTTGTATCTATTGAGAAGGTTTTAGATTTACCGAAGTTGCGTAAGTTAGCTGCTGAATTAGAGGAGCAGGCAGGTGTTCCTAATTTATGGGATGACCCGGAGAGCGCACAGAAAATTACGAGTCGTTTGTCTCGTACGCAATCAATTATTTCTAAGTTGGAGAGTCTGCGTCAACGAGTAAGTGATCTTCCTATTCTCATCGAGCTAGCACAAAGT
>JBPCTE010000137.1:0-6854 GCA_051006495.1 Candidatus Planktophila sp. | reverse complement strand
TGCACTTTTCCCATGAAGCCATAGCCAATCATTGCAACACGCAAAGTCTTTGACATTTCTTGACTCCTTTTTCTTTTTAAGCGACCCCGAGATATTTGTTTTGAAGCTCTGCACTTGCACGTAACTCTTTTGATGAAACGGTTGCCTGAATTTCACCATTGGAGAGAATTACGATTTCATCACAGAGCGTCGAAGCAAACTTTAGGTTTTGTTCAATGAGCAATACGCGTTGACCCTGAGAGACGAGTTCACGAAGTGAGTTTCCAAGGTGCTCAACAATTGCCGGAGCTAATCCCTCTGAAGGTTCATCCATCAAAAGTAGAGTTGGATCTGTCATCAGCGCACGTCCGATAGCGAGCATCTGTTGTTCTCCGCCTGAGAGCATTGCGCCACCATTTTTCTTGCGCTCTGCAAGACGTGGGAATAGTTCATAAACTTTTTTCGCACTCCACTTACTGGTGCGCTTTTCAAGAATTCGTAAATGCTCATCAACAGTCAGAGATGGAAATACTCGACGACCTTGAGGTACATAGCCGATTCCTGCATTTGCAATCTTTGTTGGAGTTAATCCAGTAAGAGTGATGTCGCCGTACTTGATCGATCCTGCTGTCGTTGCGTTTAATCCCATGATTGCTTGTGCAAGAGTTGTCTTACCCATTCCGTTTCTGCCCATGAGTGCAACTGGTTTGTCGGAAACTTTGAGATTAACTCCGTGAAGCACGCGCACGTGACCATATCCAGCTTCAACGCCAGAAATTATGAGCTCACTCATGATTGCTCCCTAGGTAAAGGTCACGAACTGCAGAACTATTACGCACTTCATCTGGTGAACCATGCATAAACATATTTCCATCGTGCATCACGATTACTTCATCTGCGACTGCAAGGGCCACAGCCATATCGTGCTCAATTAATACAAGTGTCATCTCTTTATCCAAAGATTTGAGAAGCTCAACTAGGCGACCGCGTTCGGTTGGACTTATTCCAGCTGCTGGTTCATCGAGCATCAAAATCTTCGGGCGCATAGCAAGTGCCATGGCGACTTCTAATTGGCGGGATTCGCCATGTGAAATATCTGAAACTAAAACATCTGCTTTCTTCAGTAAATCAACTTTTTCTAAAGTCGATGTACTCTCAGCATGGAGGCGATCTGAATCAGCAGGATTAGCTAACCAACCAATTTTTTTCTCACCGAGTGCTTGACGGAGTGAGGCGTAAAGATTTTCACGCACTGTGAGGCCTTGGAATAATTTTGAAGTTTGAAATGTTCGTGCAATTCCCAGTTTTGCACGGCCGTGAGCGGGTTTCTTTGAGACATCTTCGCCGAAAACTGAAATAGATCCACTGCTCAATGGGTAAACGCCAGTAATTAAATTAAAGAGTGTTGATTTACCAGCGCCATTTGTTCCGATAATTGTTAATCGCTTTCCGTGGCTGACATCAAAGCTGATGTCAGCCACGGCGCGAATACCACCAAAGTTACGTGAAACACCGCTCAGAGATAGAGCGTGTGTACCGGCTTTAGTGGTTGTTGACATGTTTGTTTACTTCACATCCGCGCAAGAGTTAACGCGACCGAAGACCTTAGTTCCTTGAGCGACCTTATCTTGACGCTTAAGAGCCTTAGTCTTGAATCCACCCTTGCCATCAGAAACAACCTGATAGATGAAGTTTGAAACAATTGCGTTGCGGTTCTTATCCATTGAGAGTGGACCAGTTGGTGTATCCCACTTCAATGTTGAAAGAACCTTGCGGTATGCAGATTGTCCGTTTGAAAGGTCACCCTTTACAGCGACTAGACCTGCAAGCATTGACTTAGCTGAGTTGTAGCCAAGTACGTTGAAGATATTTGGTGTAGTACCAACAGATGCAAGATCCTTCACAAACTTATCCCACAATGGAGATGTGTATGAAGAGTCTGGAACTGGTCCGCCACCGATTGTGTTTAGTGCAGCATCACCAAGATCAGCCTTTGAACCAAGAACTGAACCATCAACAAGAATCGCTCCACCGATAAGTGGCTTCTTTAGACCGAACTGTGCAGCTTGCTTCAAGAACTGAACTGCGTCAGCTCCACCAAGTCCTGCGTATACAGCGTCAATGTCCTTTGGAAGTGCTGCGATTTGTGATGAGTAATCCTTTGTACCAAGTGCTGGCCATTGTGCTCCAACAATTACTCCGCCTGCCTTACAGAAACCAGTAGCGAAGCCACCAGCATTTGCATATGGGAATGAGTAGTCATCAGCAATGATTGCTACGCGCTTGTAACCAAGTTGCTTGTAAGCGATTTCACCTACACCACCTGACCACTGTGCAGCATCTCCGTGGAAACGGAAGAAGTTCTTTGACTTAGCAACGGTTGTTGTTTCTGTTGCAGAAGACGCAGTGTTAATAAATGTTACTGAAGGAACCTTCTTTGAGTAGTTAGCGATTGCAACGCCTTCGTCACCTGAAAGTGGTCCGAATACGATGTCAACCTTGTCCTTCTCAACAAGCTTCTTTGCTTTTTCAAGTGCTAGCTGTGGAGTTGCATCTGAAGCTTCTTCGATGACAACAATCTTCTTTCCACCAGCTGTGCTCTTGATCTCCTTAAGAGCCAAGTTAAGGCCCTTAGTGATTTCCGGCGCTGGACCAGCGAATGGACCAATGGTCGCATTGATGAATCCGATTTTGATCGTACCAGCGGCTTGGCTTGAGGGTGCTGTTACTAAGCCAGCTGCAAGTACACCTGCTACAACGCCAATGATGGCGGTGCGGCGCATACGTTGTGCCTTCATGTATCTCCCCTGTTCGGTTTGTAGTTGAAGAATTTCTTCAACCGTTGTGTCGGAACTGCCTGACGCTAGTTCTGAACAAATCTGTCTTCGCCAGAAGACAGAAATTTAAGTGTGCATTCATGCTGATGCACCTACTTGCTGCTTTGAACGACGCGCACGCACTTGCGCGGTTATTCCCATCAGACCTTGTGGTGCAAGCATTAAAACCACAATGAAAAGTATTCCGGTAGCTCCAACGTAGTACTGAGTAAAGTCTTGAATTATTGCTTCAAAAACAGCAATCAGAATTGCGCCAACAAAAGCACCACCAAGGTAGGTTGCACCGCCAACTACAACTATAACTAGTAAGTCAATTGAGCGAAGAAGCCCGACGCTATCTGGTGAAATATTGGTTACGTAGAAGACGCCCATAACTCCTGCAATGGATGCGATAAAAGAAGAGAATACAAAAGCAATCATTTTCAATGGCATGGTGCGATAGCCCATTGAGATCATTCGATCTTCGTTGTCGCGAACACCTTTGAGTGCTATTCCAAATGAAGTTCGTTCCAGGAATTTACAGAGGGCAAATAGAACGACAGCGATTCCAAGGAATAAGTAATAGAGCGGCTTAACATATGTAAAGTCCATGCCAAAAATTATTGGGCTCGGAATGCTATTTATACCTGTGTGGCCATGTGTAATTTCTTGAGCTTGGTTTGCAAATGAGTAGAGTCCCAAAGTCACAGCGAGGGTGAGCATGAAGAAGTACACGCCCTTAGTCTTTAATGCGATGTAACCGATGATTACTCCTGAGAGGGTTCCTGCCAAAATTGCTAGCGGAACTGAAGTTCCGAACTTAACGTTGTGATAAACCGAACTAATGGCAACTATGTAACCAGCAACGCCTGAGAAGAAGAGTTGTCCAAGTGACATCAAACCAAGATTGCGATTAAGAAATGACATGCTCAGTGCTGTAACACCGAGCCAGAGTGCACGCGTTCCGCCACTTGATACCCAGAAATCTGGATCTGGCGTGATGAATGGGAATGCCAGACCAAGTGCGATGATAACGGCGTACATAATGCGTTTTCTGTTCATTGTTTCTTCCCCAAGATTCCTTGTGGGCGAAACGCCAAAATCAAAATTAACATCGCAAAGGTAATTATTCCTGCAAAGGTTGGGTAATAACCAACAGCAAATTGGCCGATGACACCAACTAAGAATGAACCGATTGCTACGCCGCCAATGGATCCAAGTCCTCCAATAATGACAACTTGTAATGAGAAGAGTAAATAGTCACCATCAGTGCCCATACCAAATGAGTTAGTGGTTCCACCGACTGCTCCGGCAAAACCAACGAGCAAAGAACCTAAGAAGAAAATCCAAATAAATACTGCCTGAACGTTGATTCCTAAAGCAGATACCATCGTGGTGTCATCGACACCAGCGCGAATAATTGCTCCGTAGCGAGTCTTAGAGATAAAAGTCCATAAGCCAATAGCTACGAGAATTGCAAGTATGAGTACAAAGATTCTAAAGAATGGATACGAGAGTCCGAGGCCAGGAATTGGAATTGCACTTGAAAGACTCTTTGGAATATTTGTTTGGTAGTACTCGCCCCCAAAGATTGCAAGCATTGCTTGTGCAAGTACGAGAGATACTCCCAAGGTAATTAGTGCAACGCGCAGCTCTTCGTATTGAAATTTGCGAAGTAAAAGAACATAAACAAGAGTTCCGAAGACTCCCAGAGTAAGTGCGCCTGCAACTGCTCCGTAGAACCAATTATCTGTTTTATCGGCAATCGTCCACGAAACATAACCAGCCAATAAATAGAAAGCACCGTGTGCCAAGTTAATAACGCGCATCAAACCAAAGATCAACGTCAATCCGCTTGCAACAAGAAAATACAAACCAGCAAGAGTTATTCCATTAAGAAAAGTAAAAATGAACTGCGTCACCGATACTCCTCTCCCTGGGTACTCCGCCTTGTATCTACCCCTGTATACAAGTGGAGAGGCTGGGTCCAAGTCAATGGACTTAGCCAAGATTTTGCGGCGTTATTCATTCGTTACTTAACCTAAATCCCCAAAAAATGGAGCCATCGAGGCAACAATCTCGTGCATATTCACCCGAAGGTGTCCGAGGTGGCCCTCCACGGACTTCTTGATTGCACTCATATCTTTCCCGATAATTCCCTGGGCAATCTCGGTATGTTCATCAGAACATGTCACAAGGTCGCGCGCACCAGAAACAGAGCGCGCCCAGAATCTTTGAATTCTTCGTCGAGTCACTCTGGAAACTTCAGCAATCATTTCATTATTTGCAGCGCGCATAACTGTTTCATGAAAAATCTTGTCGTGAGCAATCCAGCTATCACGATCGCCTTGCTCCGCGGCTTTTGACATATTTGCTGCAGACTCTTTGAGTACCTGAGCACCTGCGTTATCTATATTTTTGGCAGCACGTTGGAACATATATGTATCGCAGAGAATTAATAAATCCATCGCTTCATCGACATCTTTAGCTGTCAACATTGCAACGGTGAAACGTCCAGCCTCGCCACGTTTAACTATTCCTTCAGTTTCTAAACGTTTGAGCGCTTCTCGAACCGGAGTCCGACTGACTCCAAGTTCTGCAGCTAATTTGTTTTCAGAAATTTGAGAGTTCGTTGGAATCCGAAAGGAAGTAATGGCAGCGATAAGCCACTCGTATGCGTCATCGCCAAGTGACTCCGATGTCTTCGGATCTAACTTGGCTACGCTTTTTTTGGCTGCCATTACTTCTCTCCTAATTCTTTACATTCCTCTAATCACCATTGATGATCAAACGCGATTAAGGAACTCTCGATTCTTAACGCTAACAGGAACCTTCATTAATTCAAGGACACCCTTTGAGACGTGAGTACTGAAACGATGGAACGCTTCTTCACCCTTCGCCTTTGTGGCGCGCATTGGATTTCCGATAATTCCATTTTCGACGAATTCGTGGTGGTCCATAGGGAATTGGAAGTACTGATAACCCTCAAACTCCACATCTGGCATTCCGTCATCTTTTGAAAATGATTTTGGTAAGAAAGCTGGAGTATGTGCACGTGTATCTACAGCGCGCTCCATGCGGACCAAGCCATCATTCCACGCCATATCTTGTGAGGTTTCAAGTTCACTTGAGTGCCAACCAGGAGTCTCCTCTGGTGGGTTTTCCATCAAACCAGCAAGAACTCCTGTGTAACGCTCCATGTATGGCTTTACGAAACCAATAAGTGCATTTGTTTCATAACGCAATTTACGTAGTACAGGATCGACAACTTTGATATTTGATCCGTGACCATTTACGAAGATGATTCTGTTGAAACCGTGGTGAATCAATGAACGAGCGACGTCATACATCAAATTGTTCAGAGTCTCGGCGCGAACTGTGATAGTTCCGCGACCTTGGCCGGGACCGTACATGTGCTGAGGTGAATACCCTGTCCAAATTGGCGGTGTGTGCAAAATTCCGATTTGTTCTGAAACGCGCGCAGAAACTTCTACAGCTGTAATGGTGTCTGTGTACAGCGGCAAGTGTGGACCGTGTTGTTCTGTACTAGCCATTGGAACAAGCACAACATCTTTTTCTGCAAGATACTCATTGATGTCTACATAAGAGAGATCTGCAATGTTCCAAGAGCGGAACTTATTGCGGAAGGCATCATCCCCCGTTGTAATGTGTGGAACTTTTCTTGGGGGTGTTATGTAACTGGTCATCTCTGCTCCTTTGGCTTATTTTTCTCGTACGCTGATTAGTGATAGAAAACGTTGTGCAACTGCAATGCCAAACTCATCAGAGTTAGCATGCAAAGGTAGTTTTTCAACCGGAATTTCGGGGTTGATGTTTTTCATAAGCTCTGCTTCAAATGTCGCATCTGCTTGACGATCCCAGAAGACACCGCCTGGAACGTTTGGAATTGAATATCCCTCACCTGGAATAACGATTTCAACAGGACCAACTGATGTGTTGGCGCACTCTGCGAAATACGCACCAATCCTGCCCATCTCTTCTTGTGTGCAGCGGGCTAATGCGAACTCTGGATTGTGATCATAAATTGGTCGGCTTTTA
>JBPCTE010000136.1:0-5116 GCA_051006495.1 Candidatus Planktophila sp. | reverse complement strand
GTTACCGCAACTAATGATTCAGAGCGCGAAGCAAAACTTCGTTTGCTCGCAAAGGCTGGTTACAACCCAATCATCGCGGTTGGCTATGCCTACGGTGGCCCTCTAAAGATTGTTGCAGGTGAGTTCCCTAAGGTTCAATTCGGAATCATCGATGATGCATCTGTTGAGCTTCTCAACGTTGCAAGCCTAGTATTCTCAGAAGAGCAAGGTTCATACCTTGCAGGTATTGCCGCAGCACTTTCGTCGAAATCTGGCAAAGTTGGATACATCGGTGGAGTCCGCACAACACTACTTCAGAAGTTTGAAGCAGGATTTGTTGCTGGAGTGAAAGCAACAAATAAGAAGGCTGTAACTGATGTTAAGTACATCGAAGAGAGTAGCTACACAGGCTTCAATGATCCAGCAAAAGCTAAGGTCATTGCTAAGGGAATGATTGACCGTGGCGTAGATGTCATTTATACCGCTGCTGGTGGTTCAGGTGCAGGTACATTCGCAGCTGCACTCGATGCGGGCAAAGCTGGTAAAAAGGTTTGGACTATCGGTGTTGACTCCGATCAGTACCTTTCAGCTTCAGCGGCAGAGCAGAAAAACATGCTGACATCAATGTTGAAGCGTGTTGACCTTGCTGTCTTCGATGTGATCGCAGCTTCAGTTGCTGGATCATCAGTTAATGACATCCTTGATGAGGACAAAGGCATCTACGGTCGTCGTTATGATCTTTCAGTAGGTGGCGTAGGAGTTTCATACACAGGCGGATACATCACAAAGTACAAGGCTCAGATCGATAAGGCTGCAGCTGCCATCAAGTCAGGCAAGATCAAGGTTCCATCAAAGCCATAATCTTGCATAAGTAAGTGGCATTTGGCCCAACAATGGAGTTAAATCTCCTTGTTGGGCCAAATGTTTTTCACAATCATTAATTTTCAGTCAAAGGAGACTCACTGTGTCAGTAGCAGTTGAACTGCGACACATATCTAAGCGATTCCCCGGAGTGGTCGCAAATAAAGATGTTTCGATGAAGGTAGAAACTGGAACAGTTCATGCTTTAGTGGGGGAAAATGGTGCCGGAAAATCTACTGTGATGAAGATTCTGTATGGAATGCAACGCCCAGATGCTGGCGAAATTTTAATCAATGGGAAATCCGTAACATTCAAGAATCCAAATGACGCAATATTAGCGGGTATCGGCATGGTACATCAGCACTTCATGTTAGCTGACAACTTTACAGTTTTAGAAAATATTATTTTAGGATCAGAACCAAGGAATGGTGTAAAGATTGACTTCGCTTCCGCGCGAAAAAAAGTTATTGAGATGGCATCTCAATATGGCTTAGAAATTGATCCAGATATTTTGGTAGAAGAGTTAGGTGTTGGGCAGCGTCAGCGAGTGGAGATCCTTAAAGTACTTTTTAGAGGTGCAAAAATTCTGATATTTGATGAACCGACCGCCGTGCTAGTCCCTCAAGAAGTTGATGACCTATTTGCAGCCCTTGAAGGATTACGTAAGCAAGGTATGTCAGTAATTTTTATCTCTCACAAACTCGACGAGGTATTACGAGTTGCAGATGATGTAACCGTAGTAAGACAAGGTTCGACAGTTGCTGAAGTAAGATCTAAAGAAGTTTCAGCGCCAGAGTTGGCAGAGTTAATGGTGGGAAGTGAGCTTCCAAAGCCAACCACACTTGGAAATACCAGACGTCCAGAAATTGCTTTGGCGTTGAAAGATGTTTCGATAACCAATAAGGACGCACGTGACTTGATTTCGCACCTCTCCTTTGAGTTACATGCCGGTGAGGTAATCGGAATCGCCGGAGTAGAAGGCAATGGGCAGGCAGAACTTGTAGAAGCGATCATGGGACTTCGCGAGTACACCGGCTCAATTGAATTTATGGGGAGAGTTATTGATAATGAAAGTGTGGCACAACGTCATGATCTAGGAATTGGATTAATTCCAGAAGATCGTCAACGTCAAGCACTAATGATGACATCGCCATTATGGGAAAACCGAATTCTTGGCCATCAGCGAAGTAAGCCAGTAATGCGCGGTGCCATAATTGATAAAAGAGCGACAGTCGAGAGCACCTTAACAATTATGGAGGAATTCGATGTTCGAGCTCCAGGTCCAGACACTCTTGCAGCGGCGCTATCTGGTGGAAATCAACAAAAATTTATTGTCGGCCGCGAAATGAGTAAAGAGCCTGCACTCTTGGTTGCCTCACATCCAACGCGTGGAGTAGATGTTGGAGCACAAGCAGCGATATGGGAGGTACTCAGAAGAGCTCGTGAAAAGGGAATGGCGATCGTTCTTATTTCAGCTGATCTGGAAGAGTTAATCGGGATGTCAGATCGACTTCTAGTAATGCTTCGGGGAAGTATTACCGCAGAAATTGATCCATCTACTTCCACACCCGAACAACTAGGTTCAGCAATGACGGGTGCTTCAATATGAAAATCAATTTAAAAAAGTTCACTTTTACCAAATTTGCGCTCGCTTTAGTAGCACCGCTTTCTGCAGGATTTTTCTCAATTGTCATATCAAGTTTTGCAGTAATTGCAAGCAATAAGTCACCTATGGAAGCGTACAAAACCATGTGGGACTACGGCACACAATCAGATTCATTAATGGAGTCTGTAAATATCGCAATTCCATATTACATAGCAGCGATAGCGATCGCGGTTACTTTCAGAGCGGGATTATTCAATATTGGCGTTGAGGGACAGTTGCGACTGGGTGCCTTATTTGCATGTTATGTAGGTGCAATGTTTGTCTTGCCACCAGTAATTCATGTAATCCTGATTTTTCTGGTTGCAATGACTATAGGTGGATTGTGGGCAGCGATAGCTGCGTATCTAAAAGTTAGACGCGGAGTAAATGAAGTAATTTCTACAATCATGCTCAATAGTCTTGCCGGTGGCTTATCTGCATATTTACTTTCACAGCATTTTGCTCAGGATAAAGAAGGTTCCAACAATCTAGCAACCAAATCGATCCCAGATTCAGGGCAAATTCCAGATTTAATGCCATTACTTCGAAAGTTTGGTGTTGAAGACCAACCTGGCGGGGGGATTTACGGGATGGTCATAATCGCTATTGCTTTAGGAATTATTTTTTGGTTAGTTATAAACCGCACGCGTTTCGGATTCGAACTTCGCGCATCTGGCATCAACCCAATCGCTGCGAGAGTTAGTGGTGTCAACTCTCAGAAAATGACATTTCTTGCACTTGTAATTTCCGGCGCAATTGCTGGTTTGTCAGCCCTGCCAGAAATCCTTGGAAAAACTCACGCATATAACTTGGGATGTAGACCCGGTATAGGTTTTACAGCGATCGCAGTTGCATTGTTGGGCCGCAATACTGCGGGAGGAATGGCCATTAGCGCCTTGCTCTTTGGATTTCTTGAGGTTTCATCCCGTGCCTTGGAGCTCATTGATATCGCACCTGAAACATATGTCATTATGCAGGGGTCAATTCTACTGAGTTCTGTCATTGCATACGAAGTGGTTCGAAGATTTAAATTATCTCTGCAAAGTAAAGAATTAGCAAAGGTGGCGCAGTCATGAAGTCATTAAAGTTTCTGCGCTATGCAACTATGTTGGTATTCACACTTTCGATTATACGGTTCATTACAGGTGCATCAGATTTAACGAGCACGGGGACGGCTTCGGCCGCTCTCTTACTTTCTGTTCCAATTGTTCTAGCTGCGCTAGGAGGATTATTTTCTGAACGTGCTGGAGTTGTGAATATTGGTCTCGAAGGAATGATGATCATGGGAGCCTGGGCAGGTGGTTGGATCGGTGCAGTACATGGACCGTGGTGGGGTTTAATTGCAGCTTCAATATTCGGTTCCATAGGAGCAGTTGTTCATGCGATTGCAGTCGTGACTTTTGGGGTCGATCATGTTATTTCAGGTGTAGCAATCAATATCATCGCTGCCGGGCTCGTTCGATATCTATCAACTTTATTGACACAAAGTCAGTCATGGCCGTCACCATCTCAATCACCAACTGTTGAATCTATTCCATTAAATGGATTGCCGGTTACTTCAGGAGGTCATTACTTTGGATGGAAGAGTCCAGATGTTTTGTCCTCGGTAGCTCGGCACAATTGGTTTTTTATTTCTGACTCGGCGAGCATACTTCGAGGCTTAACAGGCGAGGTTTCATATGTGACAGCTGTTGCAATTGCTTTAGTTCCAATTTCATATTTTATTTTGTGGCGCACCGCATTTGGTTTGCGCCTACGAAGCGCAGGTGAAGCACCAGTTGCAGCTGAATCACTTGGTGTAAATGTGTATTCCATGAAGTATGCAGGTGTGCTTATTTCTGGTGGTTTTGCTGGATTAGGTGGAGGTTTCTTGGCGATAGTTGCCGCAAGCAATTATCAAGAAAATCAAGTTGCTGGTCGTGGTTTTATTGGACTCGCAGCTTTACTTTTTGGCAACTACCGTCCAGCGGGATTATTGGCAGGTGCTGGTTTATTTGGATTTGCTGATGCGTTACAACTTCGAGACTCAACCGCGATCCATGCTTTAATTCTTCTGATTGTTGCGATCCTTATATACCTAGTTTATCGTGACTTCAAAGGTAGGAAATTCTTGAATGCTGCTATTAGCTCTGGAATCGTTTTAACTTCTATTTGGTTCTACTTTGCGGTAAAAGAACTTCCAGGTCAATTGGTAAGCATGACTCCTTACATCGCAACTCTTTTAGTAATGTCACTTGCTTCACAACGTTTACGAATGCCAGCAGCAGATGGAATGCCTTATCGTCGCGGTGGGTTGCGATGACCGATATCAATTGGGAGTTTATTCACGCTCAAGCGATTGAAGCTATGAAAAAGGCATACGCGCCATATTCAAAGTTTCCCGTAGGTGTTGCAGCCTTAGTGAGTGACGGCCGAATTGCATCTGGTTGCAATGTAGAAAACGCCAGCTATGGAGTTGGGCTTTGCGCCGAATGCGGCTTGGTTTCAAATTTGATTTCAACTGGCGGTGGACGATTAATTGCAATCGTGTGTGTTGATGGTCAGGGCAATTACTTGGCACCATGCGGCCGTTGTCGTCAATTGTTATTTGAACATGGTGGACCCGAAGCCTTACTCATGACAGATGATGGT
>JBPCTE010000135.1:0-4596 GCA_051006495.1 Candidatus Planktophila sp. | reverse complement strand
AGTGCAAAGGCATCATCAATTCCGGTATCTACATCGAGAATGACTGGTGTGGAATCCATGGAGTTAGCCTATTATCTATTTCATGGCTAAAGCACCAGTGATTGCGGTTGTAGGCAGTGCAAGCATGGATCTGACTTGCTACGCCGAAGTTTTGCCGCTGGCCGGACAAACTTTATATGGCAATTTATTTACAACGGGCTTTGGTGGAAAAGGCGCGAATCAAGCCGTGATGGCCGCACTTGCTGGTGCCGATGTATACATGGTTGGCAGCATCGGAGATGATTTATTTGGAGAATCTCTGAAGGAAAATTTTAAGAATCAAAAGATTAATTTTGAGTATGTGAAGATTTCGCAATTGCCTACTGGAGTTGCTCATATTTGGGTAGACGCGCAAGGACAAAATAGAATTTTGATTGTCCCTGGTGCCAACCATGATTTTGATGAAAATCACGCATCACAAGCAATTAAATCTATTCCAAATCTTTCAATTGTTATTGGGCAGTGTGAAATTCCACAATCTGTCACAACGGCTGCATTTACAGTTGCAAAGGAGCGTGGTGCACTAACGATCCTTAATCCAGCTCCATATCAAACACTCTCGAGTGAGCTTTTGGCTGTAACGGATTGGTTAATTCCAAACGAAATTGAATTTGAAGAGTTTGTTGGAAGTGCGCCAAATGCACAAACCCTTGCCAATTTTCGACCAGGCAAAGAATCCATCGTTACTTTGGGTGAAAATGGTGCAGTTCTCATTTCAACTGAAGCTACGCTGACCACAATAGCAACGTCTAAAGTTCAAGCAGTGGATTCAACAGGGGCTGGAGATTGCTTTATCGGATCATTTTCATATGCAATTGGTTCTGGTTCCGATGCAAAGAGTGCAGCAGAGTTTGCCTGCCGGGTTGCTGCAATTAGTGTGACTAGAAAAGGTGCACAATCTTCTTATCCGAGTGCTGCTGAAATATCTACGCTCTCATAGCCTCGTAATACAAATGTCGGTCGCCGTTTTGGCGTGCTTGCCAATTCAATATTACTAAATCTTTCAAAGAGCGCAGGAAGAGATATTCCCATTTCTAGTCGAGCCAATGGCCCACCTAAACAGAAATGAATTCCGGCGCCGAAACCAATGTGCGGATTCGGGTTGCGCAATAAATCCATTTCATTTGCATTTTTAAAAATATTTTCATCTCGGTTAGCTGAACCTAATAGTGACGCAATTTTTTGACCTTCACCGACTATTACTCCCCCTATTTCGGTCTCGGCAGTTGCAGTTCGTTCAAATAAATGAAGTGGTGCATCAAATCTCAAGAATTCCTCAACGGCGGTTTCGGCAATCTCGCGCGCCTTGGTGCGCAATAACTCTGCTTGATCTGGGCGTGACAAGGCAGCAACCATCCCATTACCAAATGCATTCACGCTTGCCTCGTGTCCTGCATTGAGAAGCAGTACACACGTTGCAACTAACTCGTGGGCGCTTAGTTTTTCCCCACTCTCCTCAACGGCTGCAAGATCGCTAATGAGGTCCGTACCTGGATTCTTTTTTCTATCCAACATTAATCCGTGTACGTAATCGGCGAAGGCTTTGGCAGCGGCTTTAGCTTCATTTTGATGCTCGACAGAAGGATTAACTTCGTACATCTTTACAATTGATTGCGACCATGGGCGAAGCAAATATTCATCTTCACCTGGAAATCCTAAGAGAGCTGCTATTACTTTTACAGGCAGTGGTTCAGCGTAATCGGCAATAACATCAAAAGTTTGTCCCGCACGAACCTTAATTTCAATCGCATCTAGCAACTCATTAGTAATTTTCTCTATTGCGCTGCGCTGGCTCTCGATTTTGTTGCGATTAAAAGCCTTTGCAACGAGCGAACGTAAGCGTGTGTGCTTTGGTGGCTCGCTATCTAAAATCGAATCCGAATGAAGCCAATTAAAAACATCCCATTCGAATTCGGGTTCTTTAGCTTTAAAGATTCTGCCAAGGGATTTGGTGCGTAGTACATCATTTGCATCGTCATACCGCGCTGCTAAAAACATCTGAACACCTTCATGCCAGACAGGTCCACCCTCTGCTCTTAATGCTTCTAGTGCCGGATAAGGATTTTCAATAAATTTCTTATCTAGGAAATCAATCATCTACTCAGCTGCAATCGCTGCATATCCTGGCTTGATAATCTTTTCAATTATTTCAAGTCGCTCTGGGTATGGAATAAATGCGCTCTTCATTCCATTAATCGTGACACGTTGCAAATCTGCAAAATCCCAATTAAAGGCGCCTACAACTTCAGTCATTTCATGAGTCATTGATGTTTGACTCATAAGTCGGTTGTCCGTATTGAGCGTGACGCGAAAACGTAATTTAGCCAATATTCCAATTGGGTGTTGAGAAATGTTCTTGGCAGCGCCAGTCTGCAAATTAGAAGTTGGACAAAGTTCTAGTGGAATTCTTCGATCTCGAATATACGCTGCTAGTTGTCCTAATTTTGGTTCTGGACCAGACACATCAATGTCATCAATAATTCGAACGCCGTGACCTAATCTTTCTGCTCCGCACAATTGAATCGCTTCCCAAATTGATGGCAGGCCGTAGGCTTCGCCTGCGTGAATTGTGAAGTGCGCATCTTCGCGGCGTAAGTATTCAAAAGTACTCTGCTGATTTGAAGGTGGAAAACCATCCTCAGGTCCAGCAATATCAAAACCAACAACGCCTTTTTCGCGGAATTTAACTGCAAGTTCGGCAACTTCTTGGGAACGATTGTTCTGTCTCATTCCACATAATAGAGAGCGAACTTGAATCGTAAAGCCTTCTTTACGTGCCAACTCTTCGCCTTCGCGATACCCATCAAGAGTGGCTTGAATTACTTGTTCGAGTGAAAGTCCTTGTTCTGTGAATAATTCCGGTGCTCCGCGAACTTCTGCGTAAACAACGCCGTCGCGCGCAAGATCAAGGGCACATTCTCGTGCTACTTGAACGATATTTTCATAAGTCTGCATAACTGCAATTGTGTGACTAAAAGTTTCTAAGTACCTAACGAGTGAACCCGAATCGCACGATTCACGAAACCAAGTGGCTAACTCTTCTGCATCCAAAGTTGGAAGGGCTGTGTAACCAATCCTTTGGGCAATATCAATAATAGTTTGTGGTCGAAGGCCGCCATCTAAGTGATCATGCAATAAAACTTTTGGCAGGCGCTTAATCTGCTCCGCCGTTGGAATATCTTGCATGCTCATTTTTTCACCAATTTCAGCTAATTCGTTCCACAATAAGCGGGAGTCGATTCACTTCTCCGCTACCAATTGAAACACTACCTTCTAATACTTCCTGTGCTCGCGCAAATCGTTCAGGAGTATCTGTATTAAGCGTGTATAGCGTCTCGCCTGCGCTTATTTTTTCCCCTGGTTTTTTGTGGATTTCAATGCCTGCGCCAGATTGAACTGATTCACCTTGACGCGAACGTCCTGCTCCAAGTCTCCATGCAGCTACGCCAACAGCCATTGCATCCATGGAGAGAATAGTTCCACTGGATTGTGCAGAAATCGTGCTGTTCTCTTTTGCTACAGGCAATGGAGCATCGGGATTCCCACCTTGAGCTTTAATCATCTTTCGCCAAACATCCATAGCAGATCCATCTTTAAGTGCATCAGCTGGATCCTTGCCTTTGATTCCGACTAGCTCCAACATTTCTCGTGCAAAAATTACGGTCAGCTCAACAACATCTGATGGACCGCCGCCAGATAAAACTTCGAGAGATTCACGAACTTCTAAGGCATTTCCTGCTGTTAGTCCCAGGGGTATATCCATCGCAGTAACGAGGGCAAGTGTTTTTACACCAGCGTCCTTACCTAGACCCACCATTGTTTGTGCTAACTCTCTGGCCTTTTGCGGATCGCTCATGAAAGCTCCACCGCCAGTTTTTACATCGAGAACCAGAGCACTAGTTCCTTCTGCAATTTTCTTACTCATAATTGAGGAGGCAATGAGTGGAATTGCTTCAACTGTAGCCGTGACATCTCGCAACGCATAAAGTTTTTTATCAGCAGGAGCCAAGCCAGCTCCTGCCGCACAAATTACTGCACCGCACTCTTGCAATACTTGCAGCATTTTTTCATTACTCAACGATGCTTGCCACCCAGAGATTGCTTCTAATTTATCTAGTGTTCCGCCTGTATGCCCTAAACCACGTCCAGAAAGTTGTGGAACAGCAGCTCCACAAGCAGCAACAAGTGGAGCCAGTGGCAAAGTTATTTTGTCACCCACTCCGCCAGTTGAATGTTTATCAACAGTAGGTCGATCAAGGACTGACCAATTCATTCTTTCGCCGCTATTAATCATTGCGTTTGTCCATCGTGATATTTCCTGCAAATTCATGCCATTAAGCAAAATCGCCATGAGAAGTGCTGACATTTGTTCATCTGCAACAACTCCGCGGGTATATGCGTCGATAATCCAATCAATTTGTGGATTCGTTAAAGTTAATCTATCTCGCTTTGCCGCAATTATTTCTACAGCTGAAAAGGGCTCTACAACGCTCATTTAAATTTAATTACGATCTAAATCATCTGGACCAAATGCCCACGGCAAAATGGTAGACATCT
>JBPCTE010000134.1:0-1019 GCA_051006495.1 Candidatus Planktophila sp. | reverse complement strand
ATTCGAAGTACGTCTTCCGGAGAGACAATTCCAATTGGCGTGCCCTTATCACTGACACGTATAGGTCGTTTTTCATTAACAATAATCTGGCATGCATCGCGAATAACCATGTCAGCTGCTAACTCTGGACCACTTGTGTCCTCTCCTGGTTTTGCAGGGCGTGCAAGGTACTTCAAAGTCAGTACATGAGACTTTGCAATATCGCGAACGAAGTTTGCAACGTATTCGTCAGCTGGATTTGCTACGAGATCTTCAGGTGTTCCAATTTGAACAATCGCACCATCTCGCATGATTGCGATGCGATCGCCAACCTTTACGGCTTCAGATAAATCGTGAGTGATAAAGACCATGGTTTTGCCGAGTTCGTGGTGCAGGCGGATAACTTCTTGCTGCATATCACGTCGAATCAATGGATCGAGCGCGCTAAATGGCTCATCCAAAAAGAGAACTTGTGGATCAACTGCAAGTGCTCGCGCCAAGCCAACGCGCTGTTGCATTCCGCCTGAGAGTTGTTCTGGGTATGCATGCGCATAACCCTGTAATCCAACAAGATCAATAACTTCATTTGCTCGGGCATGGCGTGCATCTTTCTTAACGCCGTTAATTTCAAGTGAGTATGCAATATTGTCTATGACTTTGCGATGTGGCAGCAAACCAAAGTGCTGAAAGACCATGGAGAAGCGGGTTTTACGTAATTCACGAAGACGTTTGTCATCAACTTTTAGAATATCTTCACCTTCAAATTGAAGCGCACCTTGAGTCGGTTCGATTAAACGAGTCATGCAGCGAACTAGAGTCGATTTTCCAGATCCTGATAGACCCATAACAACGAAGACTTCACCTGGCGCAACATCAAATGAGACATCTCGAACCGCAACAGTGTTACCAGTTTTTGCACGCAGATCTGTGCGGGATAGAAGAGCATCTGGAGAGCCAATAACTTTTTCTGGATTATTTCCAAAAACTTTCCAGAGATTGCGCACTGAAATCATCGGTTGAGCTGAGCTCATAATCTCTCC
>JBPCTE010000133.1:0-2518 GCA_051006495.1 Candidatus Planktophila sp. | reverse complement strand
GCCTTATCCATCTGAGTGACAATATCTACATCACTTGATTTTGTGGATACTTCTAAAATATCCGGTCGTTGCATCAATAAATCCGCAGCTTTTTTGCCCACACGAAGTGCAAGGTCTAATAACTGCTCTTTCTCACTCATGTTCATAAGTCTATTAGACTCTTCGCATGTTCAGAGCCTACGGAACCTTGCTGCGCACTCCTGGCGGTTTGAAGTTTTCAACTGCCGGTTTTATCGGTCGCATGCCAATTGCAATGGATTCTTTGGCGCTAATTTTTATCGTTGTTGCGGCCACAGACTCTTATGCACTTGCTGGAGCTCTTAGCGCCGTTGGTTCAATCATTGTGGGAGCCGCAGAAATTTATTGGGCACGACAAGCAGATCAACGTGGGCAAGGAAAAATCCTGCGTATTGCAATTCCGATTCGTATTATCGCTTTCTTAATATTCGTACTCCTCGTTTCAAAGAGTGCACCGATCTGGACGTGGTTTATCTCATTAATCATCGCCGAATCCACCGCTATTAATGCAGGCGGAATGGTGCGTAGACGTTGGCTCTATATCTTGAAAAAAGATCCACGAAACAGCGACGGACACCTTGTAAACACCGCGTACTCATGGGAAGCAATGGTCGATGAATTCGTATTTATCTTGGGTCCAGTTGTTGCAACAACGTGTGCAGTCAAAATTGCTCCATCTGCTGGAATTTTGGCAGGACTTATCTTCTTAGCAATTGGCCTGCCTTCACTTGCTGCAATGAAATCCACCGAACCACCTGCTGAACCAGCAGATGAACAAGAACCACATCCTGCGGTTTTGAAAAATCGCATCGTGCAATCAATTGTTTTCCCATGCGCTCTACTTGGTGGCTTTTTCGGTTCAGTTGGTATCTCAGTAGTTGGCTTTGCTGAAAGCAAGAACGATGCATCAAGCACAGGATGGCTTCTGGCTATTTGGGCTGTAGGAAGCGCTGTTGCTGCGCTAATAAATGGCGCCATCAAATTTAAATCTGCACACGCAACAAGATTTCTTATTTATTTAGTTGCACTTACTCTTGGCTCAATTCCACTTCTCTTCGCAACTTCAGTTGCAACATTAGCTGTTGCATTATTTATCAACGGTTTATTTATAGCGCCTCTCATTGTTAACGCATACGGCACCGTTGAGAGCGCAGTTCCGGCTGGACAAATTACCGAAGCTTTGTCTTGGGTTATCGCGGGTATGCCACTCGGTGGTGCAATCTCAAGTGTTATTGCAGGATGGGTCATCGATAATTACGGTGCGCATATGGCTTTTTGGGTTCCACTTGGCTTTATGTTTGCAGCAATTGCGGCAACACTGCCGTACCTCTCTACTTATCGGGCTGCCATCGGTTACGCTCGCCCTCGTGACTGACCTTCGATTCACGGGTAGAACGCCAGATGGCGTGCACATAACCCTTGCTGATAACGATGGCAACGAATTTACTCTGCGCATCAGTGACACCTTGCGCGCCACAGTTAATCAACAAAGACTCTCTTCAGTTCCAGATGAATCAGAGCAAGTACTAAGCGTAAAAGATATTCAACGTCGTCTTCGCCTTGGAGAAAGTGCGCAAGATATTGCACGTGACTCTGGAACAAGTATCGATAAAATTGAAAGATTTGCAGGTCCAATATTGCAAGAGCGTTCATTCATTATTGATCAAGCACATGCAATTATTGTTCGCCGCGAACCTGGGCAAGAACCAGAAGCGCTCTTTGAAGTTGTAATGTCTCGTTTGGCTCCACGTGATATTTCAGAGGATGATTTAGCCTGGAATGCATGGCGCCATCACGATGGAACGTGGTCGCTCTCGCTAAGTTACCCAAATAGCGATGGCTATGGAGATGCGTTGTGGGAGTTTGACCCAACACGTCGCTCGATTACTGCTCAAGATGAAAATGCTCGATGGATGATGGGCGATGCACCATCATCAGAGCGCGCAAGTACAAAGTTTGCAGAGCGTTTAGCTCCACAAAACGGGTTGATTCATACTGATGAACCCGCACCTGCGCCCATTCGAATTACATCTGCTCCAGAAACTCTTAAACCAGAAACACCACGACTTGTCTCATTGCGCGAAGAGCCAGATGAGTCTGCAGCGCGAGATGGCGTTGTTGGTCGTGCAAAAGTTCCTTCCTGGGATGAAATTATGTTTGGTGCAGGCGCGGTAAATAAAGATGATCTAAATAATGAGGATGAATTTAATTAATTACTCGTGAAAGCAGCGGCACAGAGCTTTCAATCTCACTTAACCCACCGTGATGACCAACCATTGCGCTCTCTAAAGTTGTGCGCTCTGGATCAATCAAAATTACTCCACCACGCGCAACGGCAATCACATCTCCCATGCGATCAATAGCATTTTCAACTAGTGAAGGGCCGAAGAGTTTGTTCTGTGCTATTTCTTCGCGAGTAAATACATCTGCTCGCTCTCCCAGAAATTCTCGCCACATCTGCGCAAACTCTGCTCGAGCAGTCGGTGAATCCGCATCCGTA
>JBPCTE010000132.1:0-1573 GCA_051006495.1 Candidatus Planktophila sp. | reverse complement strand
CGGCTTAAACGAATATAGAAATTAGCAAGGAGCACTCCCCATGCCTACAGGTAAAGTGAAATGGTTCAGCCTTGAAAAAGGTTTTGGTTTCATCGCATCCGATGAAGGCGAAGATGTTTATCTTGCATCTACTTCTCTTCCAGAGGGCGTATCAACAGTTAAACCTGGAACAAAGTTGGACTTCAGCGTTGCTGATGGTCGACGTGGACCACAAGCGCTCTCTGTAAAAATTATTGATGCACCACCATCTCTTGCAGCAAACTCACGCACCAATAGTGATGATCTGGCAGCGATGATTGAAGACACAATCAAGATTTTGGACAAGGTAGGAAATGGTTTACGCCACGGACGCCATCCATCTGCAATCGAAGCAGAGCGTCTTGGAAAAGTTCTTCGCGGCATCGCCGGCCAACTAGAAGCTTAAATTCCGCTTCTTCGCGCCCTGCGAATTGTGTAACGAATACCAAGCGCACCAAGTACTGCTCCGCACACGCATGTCCAAACGTATTTAGTATCTGAATTCAAAACTAAAAACACTGCTCCTGCGATAAGCCAAGCAATCGTGCCAATCGCAATTAGCAGAACTGTTTTGCGTAAACTTGTTTCCACGTGAAGATAATACTCCTTAAGATAAGGCAGTGAAGATAAATGAGCGTGGTAATTGGCGCTCATTTCGCCATAGAAATTACAGAATCCTCTTTGCAGCAAATGCTATTTCAAATATCGGAACTTGGGCTCAGAGAATTGCGCAAGATTGGCTCGTCTTAGAACTCACGAATAAGGGAAGTTATCTCGGATTAGTTACCGCACTTCAATTCGCGCCATTTATTTTTTTTAGTCTTCATGGGGGTGCACTCGCAGATAGATTTAACAAGAGAAAAGTGCTTATTTGGACAAATATTGCTGGGGGATTGTCAGCTGGAATTTTAGGATTGCTCGTTTTGGCAGATGTTGTAAATATTTTTCATGTCTGCATATTGGCGCTTATGCTTGGAATTTCTAGCGCGATTGATGGCCCAGTGCGCCAAGCATTTACTTCCGAAGTCGTTGGTGAAGAAGATGTTTCAAACGCAGTAAGTTTGAATTCGGCTAACTTTAATGCCGGACGTCTAATCGGACCCGCGGTTTCAGGATTACTTATTGCGGCTTTTGATACTGGTCCATCTTTTATGCTTAACGCAGCTTCATATGTATTTGTGATCATCGCTCTCATCGCACTAAAAGAAGAATCTTTTTTCTCAAGAACAACTTCACATGCAATAACAAGTGTGCGCGAGGGATTGCGATATGCAAAGGCTCGACCAGATATCTATGTAGTACTACTCATAGTCTTCTTCATGTCTACCTTCGGGCTCAACTTCCAAATATTTAATGCGCTTATGGCGAGACAGGCTTTCAATCGTGGCCCTGCTTCATATGGTTTATTGGGAACATTTATGGCAGTTGGATCGCTATCTGGCGCTCTCTTATCAACTCGCTTAGAAAGATTTAGAAGCGTGAGATTTATTATCAGCGCAAGTATTGTTTTTTCAATTAGCGTGATCGTAATTTCCTTCATGCCGAATTACATTTC
>JBPCTE010000131.1:0-11174 GCA_051006495.1 Candidatus Planktophila sp. | reverse complement strand
TCCTAGTTGTTCGATTTCATCAAGAATCGATTCAAGCATTACCTTGCTTCGTCTTGAACGGTGAAATGAAATTGCGAATCTATGTGCTTCATCTCGAATTCTTTGGAGCAAATAGAGACCCTCACTAGTGCGCGGCAGAATTATTGGATCTGATTGCTCAGGAACCCAAACTTCTTCCAATCGTTTTGCCAATCCACATAGCGCAATATCGGAAATACCTAACTCATTCATAGCTCGTTGTGCAGCGCTCACTTGTGGAGCTCCACCATCTACCACGATCAGTTGGGGAGGATAAGCAAATTTGCTTGGTTTGCCACCAGCTTCGATGATTTCGGCACTATCTGCCACGCGATCATTAAGCAGTCTTTTAAGTCTTCGGGTAATGACTTGATGCATGGCACGCGTGTCATCAAAACCTTCTGTTGTATCAATTATGAAGCGTCGATACTCTGACTTCTTAGCAATACCATCTTCAAAAACAACCATAGATGCGACAACAGATGTTCCCGAGATATTGGAAATATCGAAACACTCAATTCGCAGTGGCGTCTTTGCCAAACTGAGTTCTTCTTCAATCTCCAGCAGAGCCTTGCCTGAAACAGCTGCATCACTTGCTCTCTTGCTCATGAACTGCACAAGGGCATAGTGGGCATTTCTCTTTACGGTTTCCAGCAGTTCAACCTTGTCGCCACGTTGCGGAAATTTCAGAGTAACTTTTGCTCCTGATAAGGATGAAAGCCACTGTTCAAGTGCTTGCGTGTCTGCAGGTTCTGAGTTCAGATAAATCATGGAAGGAATCTCAGTGCTCTCTCCCCCATAAATTGAATAAAGCAAAGAAGCCCACTGATCATCACCTTCAAGTGCAAGTTCTTGATTAACAATCCACGAACGAGAGCCTTTAATAGAGCCACGGCGCAACATGAAAATTGAACCCGCGGCATGAAGGCCTTCTTCATGTATTGCTATGAAATCACCATCTAACTCATCAGAGAGATTTCCTTGCGTGGAACGTTGTGCCTTTTCAAATGATTCAATTTGATCCCTGATGCGTGCTGCTCTCTCAAATTCTTCGCGAGAAGATGCAAGTTCCATTTCAGATTGCAGCGCCGGAAGTAAATCCTGCATTCCTGCTTCCATGAATTCATCTAGTTTATGAACAATCTCCTTATGCTCTTCAGGTGATACCCATCCAACGCATGGAGCAGCACATTTGCCAATATCGCCCAACAAGCATTGACGTTTGCTCTTTTGAGCACGTTGGAAATTTCCTGAAGTGCAGGAACGAACCGGAAATACCTTTAGCAAGATATCAAATGTGTTTCGGAGAGCCCACGCATTCGTATACGGTCCAAAATATTTCAAACCCGGACGCTTCTCTTTGCGAGTAACAAAAATTCTGGGATATTCATCGGCAATAGAAATAGCCAGATATGGGTATGACTTATCGTCTTTGAATTGAACGTTATACGTAGGGTGATACTGCTTAATCCAAGAAAACTCCAGCGCCAGCGCTTCTAGTTCAGTGTTGACCACAGTCCAATCCACGCGAATCGCTTCATGGACCATTCGATGCGTTTTATGGGCGAGATTACTTCCAAAGTATGAACTTAAACGATTCTTCAGGTTCTTTGCTTTTCCAACATATATGACTTTGTCACTACTGTTGTAGAAACGATAAACACCTGCTTCTTCTGGAATATCAGTTGGTCGATAAGTGGCAGGATCGGCCATGATTACATCTTCTTCGCAGGAGTTTTTCGGTTTGTATTTAAAATTTCTGCCAAGAATTGTCCTGTGTAACTCTCCTTCACCTTAGCTACGTGCTCCGGTGTTCCCTCTGCAACAACTGTTCCCCCTCGGAATCCACCCTCTGGACCCATGTCAATAACCCAATCAGAGGATTTGATGACATCTAAGTTGTGTTCGATAACAACAACAGTGTTGCCAGTGTCAACCAAACGATTAAGTACGCCCAGCAATTTATTAACGTCCTCAAAGTGCAATCCTGTAGTTGGCTCGTCGAGAACATAAATTGTTCGACCAGTTGATCTGCGTTGTAACTCCGTGGCTAATTTAACTCGCTGTGCTTCTCCTCCTGACAGAGTTGGCGCCGACTGACCCAAGCGAACATAACCCAAACCAACATCGCATAATGTTTTCAAGTACCGAGCAATTGTCGGTACCAATTCAAAGAATATATGTGCTTCTTCAATTGGCATATTGAGCACATCGGCAATCGTTTTTCCCTTGTAATGAACTTCCAGGGTTTCTCGGTTATATCTGGCTCCGTGGCAAACTTCGCAAGGAACGTAAACATCTGGCAAGAAATTCATTTCGATGGTGATAGTTCCATCACCTGAACAATTCTCGCAGCGACCACCTTTAACGTTAAAGGAGAAACGCCCTTGCTGATACCCACGAACCTTAGCTTCAGTGGTTTCGGCAAAGAGCGCACGAACTTTGTCGAAGACACCCGTGTACGTTGCAGGATTCGAACGAGGTGTGCGACCAATTGGAGATTGATCAACGTGAACAACCTTGTCTAAAAGATCAACTCCTGAAACCGAACGGTGTCTTCCTGGAACAATTCGAGCTCCATTTAATTTGTTCGCAAGAACGCTATATAAAATATCGTTTACCAAAGTAGATTTACCTGAACCGCTCACACCAGTAACCGATACGAACACGCCCAGTGGTACATCCACATCTATGTCTTTGAGGTTGTTCTCTTTAGCTCCTTTAACTGTGAGCTTACGTTTGGCATCTAACGGACGTCGTTTGCTTGGAATTGCTATAGATTTACGGCCACTTAAATAGGCCCCAGTAATCGACTCTTTTGACTCAATAAGTGATTGGTAATTACCAGAAACTACGACTTTGCCACCATGTTCACCGGCACCAGGACCGATGTCAACAATCCAATCCGCAGTTCTAATTGTTTCCTCATCATGTTCAACAACAATTAATGTATTTCCCAAATCCCTCAATCGCGTCAGAGTGTCAATCAGTCGCCTGTTATCACGTTGATGCAGGCCAATACTCGGTTCATCTAGTACATAAAGCACGCCAACAAGTCCAGAACCGATTTGTGTCGCCAATCTAATTCGTTGTGCTTCACCACCAGATAGCGTTGCTGCTGGACGAGCAAGGGATAAATAATCCAAGCCAACATCTAATAAGAATCCAAGTCTCGCATTAACTTCTTTCATTACGCGCTCGGCAATCTGAGCTTCACGAGCATTAAGTGAAATCTTTTTCAAAAACTCGGCACAATCAGCGATTGAGAGCTCGCATATTTGAGCGATTGAGAGTTCTCCTACAGTTACGGCCAGAACCTCTGGTTTTAATCGAGCTCCTTTGCACACCGAGCAAGGAATTTCTCGCATATACGCTTCATATTTTTCGCGGCTGTAATCACTATCCGTTTCCCCATGACGCCTATGGATAAATGGAACTACACCTTCGAATCCACTTGTGTGATTACGAACCCGGCCGTAACGATTTTTATATTTTACGTGAACCTCGTATTCATAACCATTAATAATTGCATTGCGCGCCTTTTCGGGAAGTCGCTTCCAAGGAGTATTAAGTGAAAATTTAACATCTTCTGAAAGCGCCTCTAATAAACGTAAGAAATATTCAGATGACTGACCACCAGCCCAAGGGGCTATAGCTCCTTCGTAAATGGAAATTGAATCATCGGGAATAATCAACTCTTCGTCAACTTCCAATTTAGTTCCTATGCCCGTGCACTCAGGACAGGCGCCAAATGGTGAGTTGAAAGAAAAGGATCGTGGTTCTAATTCTTCAAATGAGAGATTACAGTCGTGGCACGCAAGATGTTCGCTGAATGTGCGTTCTTTATCGGCTCCCTTTGCGTCCACAAAATCTAATAAAACTATTCCAGATGCGAGTCGCAATGCGGTTTCTATGGAATCAGTCAGACGCGATTTAGACTCAGGTTTAGCGCTTAATCGATCTACAACTACTTCAATTGTGTGCTTTTCTTGCTTCTTTAACTTTGGAGCATCACTAAGCGCAATAATTTCACCATCAATGCGCGCACGCGCGTAACCGTTGGCAATAAGTTCAGCAAAGAGATCTACAAACTCACCTTTACGGGCGCGGACAACTGGCGCCAAAATTTGGAATTTTGTAGTAGGCGGCATCGCAAGAATCTGATCAACAATTTGTTGAGGTGTTTGTCTGGAAACAGCTTTTCCACAATTGGGACAGTGCGGTCGCCCTGCACGCGCAAAGAGTAAACGCAGATAATCATAAACTTCAGTAATTGTTCCGACCGTTGAACGAGGATTACGGTTCGTGGATTTTTGATCAATCGATACTGCCGGAGACAAACCTTCGATGAAATCGACATCCGGTTTATCCATCTGTCCTAAGAATTGTCGAGCGTATGCGGATAAGGATTCAACATATCTGCGCTGTCCTTCTGCAAATATTGTGTCGAAAGCTAAGCTTGATTTACCTGAACCGGATAAACCAGTGAAAACAATGAGTGATTCTCTTGGTAATTCAATTGATACATCTTTGAGATTGTGCTCGCGTGCGCCACGCACGATTAACTTGTCAATGCTCATCAGTGCCCCGCTTCTTGCATAGCTCGAAGTTCCTTTTTCAAATCCCGTATTTCATCGCGTAATCTCGCAGCAAGTTCAAAGGAAAGCTCTGCTGCCGCACTTCTCATCTGGTCAGTGAGTGACTCTATCAACGCAACTAATTCCTGGCGCGGTAGAGATCCTGCATTCTTGCTGCGCAAACCGATTGGCGGCGCACCAGCTGATTTCGATTTACGGCCAGATGCGAGAAGTTCATCCGTATCATCACTTTCACGATTAATGAGATCAGTGATATCTGCAATCTTCTTTCGAAGCGGTTGTGGGTCTACTCCACGTTCAAGGTTGTAGGCAACTTGCTTGGCTCTACGGCGATTAGTTTCATCAATTGCTTTTGCCATGGATTTTGTGATGTTGTCCGCATACATATGCACTTCACCGGAGACATTTCGAGCAGCACGTCCAATAGTTTGAATCAATGAAGTTGCAGAGCGAAGAAATCCTTCTTTATCTGCATCCAAAATTGCAACCAGTGACACTTCGGGTAAATCTAAGCCTTCGCGAAGTAAGTTAATTCCGATCAACACATCAAATTGACCAGAACGAAGTTCGCGTAATAATTCAACTCGTCGCAGAGTATCTACTTCGGAGTGCAGATACTGAACTTTTATACCCTTTTCTTGAAGGTACTCTGTTAAATCCTCTGACATTTTCTTTGTCAACGTTGTCACTAAGACGCGTTCATTGCGCTCTGTACGAATCTTAATTTCTGCAAGCAGATCATCAATCTGGCCTTTAATTGGTTTAAGAACAATCTGAGGATCTACCAATCCCGTTGGGCGAATAACTTGTTCAACAACATCGTTTTCTACTTTGCCGAGTTCGTAAGGACCAGGTGTTGCTGAAAGATAGATCTTTTGTCCGACGCGATCTAAGAACTCTGGCCACTTTAATGGTCGGTTATCTAGAGCACTCGGCAATCTGAAACCATGCTCAACTAGAGTTCGTTTTCGGGAAGCATCACCTTCATACATTGCACCGATTTGTGGAACTGTTACGTGACTCTCATCGATAACCACAAGAAAATCCTCTGGAAAGTAATCCAACAAGCAGTTTGGCGCTGATCCTGGTTCGCGTCCGTCTAAGTGACGAGAGTAATTCTCGATTCCAGAACAAAAACCTAATTGCTCCATCATTTCTAGATCGAAAGTTGTACGCATTCTCAATCGTTGTGCTTCTAACAACTTCGACTGTTTTTCAAAAAGATTGAGCTGTATCTGAAGCTCATCGGTGATGTCGCCCATTGCGCGCTTCATGGTTTCTGGCCCGGCTGCATAGTGAGTTGCAGGAAATACGTACATCTCTTGTTCTTCACGAACGATCTCACCGGTCAAAGGATTGAGAGTAGTAATGCGCTCGATTTCATCTCCAAACATTTCGATTCGAAGCGCCAGCTCTTCATACATGGGAATGATTTCGATGGTGTCACCTCGAACCCTGAAAGTGCCTCGCTCAAAAGCCATGTCATTGCGCTTATATTGAACATCAACGAATCGGCGCAATAGTACGTTGCGTTCGATTTCATCTCCGACACACAACTTAATCATCCGATCCACATATTCCTGAGGAGTGCCCAGACCGTAAATACATGAAACTGTCGCAACTACAACAACATCTCTTCGAGTCAGAAGTGAATTTGTGGCAGAGTGTCGAAGGCGTTCTACCTCATCATTGACGCTGGAATCCTTTTCTATAAAGGTATCCGTCTGAGGAACATAAGCTTCAGGTTGGTAATAGTCATAGTAAGAAACGAAGTACTCAACAGCGTTATTTGGCAACAATTCGCGAAATTCATTAGCTAGTTGGGCGGCTAGAGTTTTGTTAGGTGCAAGAACCAATGTTGGACGTTGCAATTTCTCGATCATCCACGCAGTTGTCGCAGATTTTCCTGTACCTGTAGCGCCCAAAAGAACTACATCTTGAACCCCTGCGTTTATTCGTTTAACAATCTCTTCTATCGCCGCTGGTTGATCGCCTGCAGGTACGTAATCACTGATCACCTGAAAAGGTTCAACACGTCTTTGAAGATCCGTGATTGGGCGCATGAACCGAACTCTATCTTTGCTGCTCTATTTTTGCGCGCGAGGCAAAATTGTTGATTCCCAGACGTTTTCAACTTGGCGCAATAGATCATCTTCGCTGCCATTGTTGATAAGAACGCAATCTGCAATAGCCCGGCGCTGCTCTTCACTTGCTTGTGAAGCTATTCTTTTTTCAATGTCGGAGTGAAACATTCCGCGGGATCGGAGGCGCTCTTTTCTTAACTCAACCTCAGATTCAACAGTAATCACGAAGTCAAAGCGCTCAGCTGCATTAGTTTCGACCAGAAGCGGGATTTCATAAACCATAATTTGATCTGGTTTCAGGCTCGCGACTGCTTCTTCAAACTCATTACGTATGCGTGGGTGAATAATATCTTCGAGATCCTTTTTTGCTTGAGGATTTTCAAAGACAATCTGGCCAAGGGTTACGCGATCGATATCTCCATTTTTTAGAACGGTGTCACCGAATCTAAGAAGAACTTCATCAAAACCTTCTGAGCCTCGTTCAATAACAGAACGAGCTAACTGATCGGCATCTATTACGAAAGCACCAAGCTCCGAAAAAAATTGTGCAGCCAGAGATTTACCCGAGCCAATGCCACCAGTGAGTCCTACAACGAAGGCCACTAGAAATTACTCTGCTGCTACCTCAACAGGTGTTGCAGCGGCGTCTGCAGCTTTAGCTTCCGCCTTTTGCTTCTTGTGCGCTAGGAAACGCTCTTGAGCAACTGCGTATTCTTTTTCCCACGCTTCGCGTTGTGATTCGTAACCTGGCTTCCACTCTTGAGTGTCAGCATCAAAGCCTTCTGGGTAAATAAATTTGCCCTCGGCATCGTAGCGAGCAGACATTCCATATTGAGTTGGATCAAATGCTTCGATCTCAACTTCTTGTCCTTCGTTAGCTTGCTTAAGAGAGAGTGAAATACGACGTCGCTCTAGATCAATATCAATAATCTTTACAAAGAGTTCATCATCAACTTGAACTACTTGTTCAGGAATTTCCACGTGGCGCTCTGCTAATTCAGAGATATGAACCAAACCTTCGATACCTTCGTGAACGCGGATGAATGCTCCAAATGGAACAAGCTTGGTAACTACGCCTGGAACAACCTGATTGATTGTGTGCGTACGAGCAAATGCTTGCCATGGATCTTCTTGAGTCGCCTTGAGAGAGAGTGAAACTCGTTCGCGCTCAAAATCAACCTCTAGAACTTCAACAGTTACTTCATCGCCAACTTCAACAACTTCACCGGGATGATCGATGTGCTTCCATGAAAGTTCAGAGACGTGAACCAAACCATCTACGCCGCCAAGGTCAACGAATGCACCAAAGTTAACGATCGATGAAACCACACCGGAACGTACTTGACCCTTTTGAAGTTGGTTGAGAAATGTTGTGCGTGATTCAGATTGTGTTTGTTCTAGGAATGCTCGACGTGAAAGAACTACGTTATTGCGATTCTTATCCAATTCAATGATACGAGCTTCAACCTGCTTGCCAATGTATGGAGTCAGATCGCGAACACGGCGCATTTCAACGAGTGATGCTGGAAGGAAACCACGAAGACCGATATCAACGATGAGGCCACCTTTAACAACTTCGATAACTGTTCCAATAACAACTTCGTCGCGCTCTTTCTTGCCTTCGATGTCTCCCCATGCGCGTTCGTACTGTGCGCGCTTTTTGGAAAGAATCAACCGACCTTCTTTATCTTCTTTTTGGAGAACTAAGGCCTCAATTTTGTCGCCAACTTTTACAATCTCATTTGGATCTGCATCATGACGGATTGATAATTCGCGGGAAGGAATAACTCCTTCAGTCTTGTAACCAATGTCAACAAGTACTTCTTCGCGATCTACTTGAACAACTGTGCCTTCGACGAGATCTCCGTCATTAAAATTTCTAATTGTTCCTTCGATTGCGGCTAAGAAATCTGCCGCTGATCCAATGTCATTAACTGCAATTACTGGTGAAGTAGTCAAAATGCTCCGTAGGGATAGATGAGTAGTAGGGACAGGGAGCGCTAAGGGTACGGTTTTACATGTTGATGGGTCAATTCCGTGCGTAATAAAGGCCAATTTCTAGATTAGGTACACGGCTAGAATCCTCACAAATGAATCGATATAAGGAGTTGCTTGGATTTCCCAATGCATGGGTGCTGATTTTGGCCGCCCTACCGGGACGAATTTCCTACGGAATGATCGGCTTGGCTATATTTTTCAAAACTGAACAAGAAACAAAATCCGTGGCGATCGCCGGTTTAGCAATCGGAATAAATTCTGTTGCTGGATCTCTTACTGCGGGTATTCGCGGTTCCATTATGGATAAATGGGGTCAAAAATGGCCACTTCGAATATTTGTTCCTGGTTATTCGGCCATGCTTCTAGCTCTCAATATGGCACATGATAAAACAATTTTGCTTATTGCAGCATTTTTGCTTGGAGTAACCGCTCCACCAATTAATTTATCTGTACGTCCACTTTGGAAAGACGTTGTTCCGCAACATTTCTTACGAGTTGCTTACGCAGCTGACACTGCGATCATGAACTTTGCTGGAGTCATTGGACCTGTCCTCGCAACTTCATTGGCTCTGTCTTCACACCCAGGTTCCGCGCTCAGTACTGCTTCTGCAATGATGTTTATAGGTGGTACGTCACTTGGGCTTAGTTCGGTATCAAGAAATTGGAAACCAGAGAAGAAAGTTAAAGGCGCGCTTCCCTTGTGGAGATACAAACCTCTACAACTATTGATGATCGAAGGGTGCTTTATTGGATTTGGGTGGGGACTCTTCGATGTTGCGGTTCCAGCTTTTGCAACTATTGAAGGGGTTCCACAACGTACAGCGTGGATTTTTGGTGCAATGGGTGTGGCAAATGTCGCGGGTGGATTACTTGCTGGATTGGTTTCAAAGAATCGTTCCGCACTTACTACGATGCGCAAAACTTATCTAGCTTGGTTCTTTGTTTCGATTCCTATCGCATTTACCTATCCGGGTTGGTCGATGGCTCTATTCGGTGCAGCCCTTGGTTTAGTTGGAGGAGCTATTCAAGTTTTCTATTGGGAAGTCATGGAAGCTATCCGTCCTAAGGGAATGCAAACTGCGGCAATGGGCTGGCTATGGACAGTAGAAGGAACTTTAATGTCTCTTGGAGCAGCGCTCGGTGGATTTTTATCTGAAACTTTTTCACCGCGTGCGGTTCTTGGCACAACTTCTGCATGTATCGGAATTGGTTTTGTAATTCTCACTCTTGGCCGTAATCGTTTAAAAGCTGCCAACAGAATTCCTGAAGCTGAAGAGGACTTATTGGCTATGAAAGATAACTTACCTACAACTAATTAGTGTGCGGCCTCATTCCAGCTAGAACCAATTCCAATGCTGACATCAAGTGGTGCCTTCAAATCAAATGCACTCCCCATCCCATCTCTAACTACCTCAGTAAGAGCATCAGCCTCCCCTGGGGCCACTTCGAAAATCAATTCATCATGAACTTGTAACAACAATTGAGATTTCAATTTCTTTTGGCTAATTAATTTAGCAACATTAAGCATTGCCTTCTTAATTATGTCTGCTGCCGACCCTTGTATCGGTGCATTGAGCGCCATTCGTTCTGCAATTTCTCTGCGTGGGCGATTATCACTGCTTAAATCTGGCAAGTAACGTCTACGGCCCATGAGAGTCTGCGTGTAACCCACTTTGCGTGCTTGTTCAACAACATCGCTTAAATAATCTCGTATACCGCCAAATCGAATGAAGTATTTATTCATTAATTCTTGAGCCGCAGCTGCGGAAAGATCTAGTTGAGCGGCTAATCCGTATGCGCTCAATCCATAAGCCAATCCGTAGGACATAGCCTTCATCTGGCGTCGCATCTCTGAATCAACTTCACTTGGTTTAACACCAAAAACGAGTCCCGCAACGCTTGCATGCAAATCCTCGCCAGATTCAAAAGCTTTTAGTAATGCTGCATCATTAGAAAGATGGGCCATGATTCTCATTTCAATCTGACTGTAATCTGCCGTGAGAAGTGATTCGTAACCAGTACCAGCAATAAAGCACTCACGAATCTGTCTACCCTCTTCAGTTCGCACGGGGATATTTTGTAAATTCGGACCTACTGAAGACAGACGACCAGTTGCAGCGACAGTCTGTGCGAAATGGGTATGTATGCGATTAGCTTTCGTTGTTTCAGCCAACAATCCTTCAACTGTGGCGCCAAGTTTTTTAGTTTCGCGTACCCGCAGCAATGCAGCTAGAACGCGGTGTTTGGATTTCTCGTAAAGCCAATTGAGAGCATCTGCATCAGTTGTATAACCAGTCTTTATCTTCTTAGTTTTAGGCAACTTCAACTCATCAAAGAGAACAACTTGTAACTGTTTTGGTGATGCCAAGTTAAACTCGTGACCGACTGCTTCATGTGCAATTTTGGTCTGTGCCGTACTCTCCTTCTCGAAGAAAAGGGCAAGAGATTCCAGTTTTTTTCTATCCACTGCGATGCC
>JBPCTE010000130.1:0-8320 GCA_051006495.1 Candidatus Planktophila sp. | reverse complement strand
ACATAGGCATATCGTGGCAGTAACCACTGACGAAGGCGCGTAGGCTCTACTCCTCGTGAGCCTCTCAATCGGAATCGTCGGACTGCCAAATGTGGGCAAGTCCACCCTTTTTAATGCATTGACCAAGAACAATGTTCTTGCGGCTAACTACCCATTTGCAACGATTGAACCAAACGTGGGCGTTGTCGGTGTTCCTGATGATCGCTTGCCAAAACTTGCAACGATTTATGGCTCAGAAAAAATTCTTCCAGCAGCGCTCTCATTCGTAGATATTGCAGGCATTGTTAAAGGCGCATCAGAAGGTGCCGGGCTTGGAAATAAGTTCTTAGCAAATATTCGCGAAACTGATGCAATCTGCCAAGTAATTCGAGTATTTAACGATGGCGATGTGGTTCACGTTGATGGAAAAATTGATCCAGCAAGTGACATGGAAACAATTAACACAGAATTAGCGCTCGCCGATTTACAGACACTTGAAAAAGCGTTGCCACGCATCGAAAAAGAAGCCCGCGTAAATAAAGAGCGCCAGAGCGTTTTAGATGCAATGAAAGAAGCAGAGGCACATCTTCAGAGTGGAAAGCCACTATCTTCAAGCAAAATAGATTTACCTGAACTCAAAGAGTTACATTTGCTTACTGCCAAACCATTCTTGTATGTATTTAACGTTGACGCATCCGAACTTGGCGACGAAGAGTTAAAGAAAAAGCTTGCTGCCCTCGTCGCACCTGCAGAGGCGATTTTCCTAGATGCAAAGACAGAGTCCGAACTCGTAGAACTTAGCGATGAAGATGCACTCGAATTGCTTCAATCAATTGGACTAAAAGAGCCTGGGCTTGCAACACTTGCGCGCGTTGGATTTAAAACACTTGGTTTGCAAACTTATTTAACTGCAGGGCCAAAAGAGAGTCGTGCATGGACAATTCACAAAGGCGACACCGCACCGATGGCAGCTGGTGTTATTCATACAGATTTCCAAAAAGGTTTTATTAAAGCCGAAATTGTTTCATTCGATGATTTACTTGAAGCAGGATCTGTTGCCGAAGCCAAGGCAAAGGGCAAAGTACGAATGGAAGGTAAAGATTACGTAATGGCAGATGGCGACGTAGTCGAGTTCCGCTTTAACGTTTAAATTTATCCCCGATATCTATTCTTTGTAATACTTAGCAACAGCTTCGAGTGCTTTATCAAACATCTCAAGACCTAACTTCGCGTCTTCAACTGAGATGTTGCATGGAGGACACAAGTGAATTCGATTGAAGTTATTAAATGGCATTAAGCCTGCTGCTTTACACGCGGCGACTAATTCATTCATTTCAGGACTTGTTCCACCGTATGCAGCCATCGGATTACGAGTTGTACGACTTGTAACAATATCGATTCCCCAGAAGACTCCACCGCCACGGATATCGCCAATAACTTTGTGCTTCTTTGCTAACTCTTCAAGCCCAGGGCCGAGAACTTTTTCACCGATCATGATGGCGTTCTCAAGCATCTTCTCTTCTTTCATGACATCAATAGTTGCAACCGCTGCAGCGCATGCAAGTGGATGCCCTGAATAAGTTAGTCCGCCAGGAAATACTCGGTCATTAAATGTATTTGAGATGGACTCAGAGATAACAACGCCACCTAGAGGTACATAACCTGATGTCACGCCCTTAGCGAAGGTAATTAGATCTGGGGTTGCTGCAGAGTTTTGATAAGCAAACCATTTACCTGCACGACCAAAACCTGACATTACTTCATCAGCAATCCACATAATCTTGTACTTATCGCAGAGAGCACGTAGGCCTTCAAGATATCCCTTTGGTGGAACGAGAACGCCTGCAGTTCCTCCGATTGATTCAATCAAAATTGCTGCAATTGTGTTCGGACCTTCGAAGATAATCATCTGTTCTAAGTGAGCCAATGCGCGTTGGCACTCTTCTTCTTCAGTAGTTGATAAGAATGATGAGCGATACAAATATGGTCCCCAGAAGTGAACGTGACCAAAGCTAAATTCATTTGGGAAACGTCGTGGATCGCCAGTTGCATTAATGGCAGAGCCAGTATTGCCATGGTACGAACGATAGGTTGAAAGAACTTTGTGCTTGTTAGTGTGCAGACGTGCCATGCGGATTGCATTTTCAATAGCATCTGCTCCGCCATTGGTAAAGAAGACTTTTTTGAAGTGCCCACCAGCTAATTCGACAATGCGTTGTGCTGCTTCGTTTCGGGCATCATTTGAATGTTGTGGGGCAAGAGCTGTAAGTGTTGCTGCTTGATCTTGAATAGCTTTAACAACTTTTGGATGCTGGTGACCAATATTTGTAAATACGAGTTGTGAAGAAAAATCTAAGTAAGTCTTACCTTCGTAATCCCAGAAACGTGAACCAGAACTACCGGCAACAGGGATGGGTGCAATTTGTCCTTGGGCAGACCATGAGTGAAAAACATAAGAGTGGTCTGCTGCAGTAACTGCAGCACCTTTTTTTGGATCTGCCTGTGGGTTGGACACGAAAAAATTTCCCTTCAACGCTGAATAGCGCAAGCATAACGCTCTCGGATAGTGTGCGTCTATGAGCGAAATTACGCATTGGATTAATGGAAAAACTTTCGATGACTCGGCTAAACGTCATGGGGAAATTTTTAATCCTGCAACTGGCGAAATTTCTAAGAAAGTTGCATTTGGCACTTCAGCGACAGTTGATGTTGCAGTAAAAGCTGCCACCGATGCATTCTCAGAATGGCGCCATAGTTCGCTGACCAAGCGTGTAAATGTTTTGTTTGCATTTCGCGAATTGGTAAATACAAATAAAGAAAAAATTGCTGCACTCATTACTGCCGAGCACGGAAAAGTTCTTAGCGATGCTGCCGGTGAAGTTACACGTGGACTAGAAGTTGTTGAATTTGCCTGCGGTATTCCACACCTATTAAAGGGTGGATTTTCTGAAGAAGTCTCAACAGGTGTTGATGTCTATTCAATTCGCCAAGCACTTGGCCCAGTGGCAATTATTTCTCCATTTAACTTTCCAGCAATGGTTCCGATGTGGTTCTTCCCGGTTGCAATTGCCTGTGGAAATACAGTCATAGTAAAACCATCTGAAAAAGATCCAAGTGCTGCCATGTTTTTAGCGCAACTTTGGAAAGAAGCTGGTTTACCCGATGGCGTATTCAACGTCGTTCATGGCGACAAAGAAGTAGTCGATGCAATTTTGACGCATCCAGGAATCAAATCCGTTTCATTCGTAGGCTCCACTCCAATTGCTAAGTACGTATACGAAACTGGAACGAAATCAGGTAAGCGTGTTCAGGCACTTGGTGGCGCAAAGAATCACATGGTTGTTTTGCCTGATGCTGATTTAGATTTAGCAGCTGACGCTGCAATCAACGCAGGTTTCGGTTCTGCAGGCGAACGTTGCATGGCAATTTCAGCTCTCGTTGTTGTCGAACCGGTAGCAGATGAATTAGTGGCAAAGATTAAAGAGCGCGCGGTTAAATTAAAGACTGGCGATGGAACAAAAGGCGCCGACATGGGTCCACTAGTTACACAAGTGCACCGAGATAAAGTTGCTTCATACGTTGACGCTGGCGAAAAAGAAGGCGCAACTATCGTCGTTGATGGTCGCACAGTAAATCCTGGAGGAAATGGATTTTGGCTTGGACCTACACTCTTTGATCACGTAACACCAAAGATGTCTATTTACACCGATGAAATTTTCGGTCCTGTGCTCAGTGTTATTCGCGTGAAGTCATACGATGAAGCTCTAGAGCTAGTAAATTCACATCAATACGGTAATGGCACCGCAATTTTTACAAACGATGGTGGAGCAGCACGTCGATATCAAAATGAAGTTGAAGTTGGAATGGTTGGAATTAACGTTCCAATTCCAGTTCCTATGGCGTACTACTCATTTGGTGGTTGGAAGAATTCATTATTCGGTGACAGTCATGCGCATGGAACCGAAGGCGTTCACTTCTTTACTCGTGGAAAAGTTGTGACAAGTAGATGGCTTGATCCAAGTCACGGCGGAATTAATTTAGGATTCCCACAAAATACATAATTTAAATCTCTAATTCACCTCAGATAAGCCTGAGTTTTTAGGTATTGGATTTTAGGTATTACAACTGCAACTGCTATTCTTCACTCCGTTCTGTGAAGTTCTTCCAGAGCACATACGTCTGGAGCGAAATTTCAATGTCTAAAGCATCTACAGCGCACTTGGCTGGTCTGCCACAGAAGAAGCGCGAGAATCTTCGTAACGTTGCAATCATCGCTCACGTAGATCATGGAAAGACAACACTTGTAGATGCCATGTTGTGGCAATCAGGTGCATTTGCGGCGTATAAGAAGCAAGACGAAGGTCAAGACCGCATGATGGATTCAATGGATCTAGAACGCGAAAAAGGAATCACGATTCTTGCTAAGAACACTGCTGTTAAGCGCGGTGACACAATCGTTAACATTATTGATACACCAGGCCACGCAGATTTTGGTGGAGAAGTTGAACGTGGACTTGAAATGGTTGACGGAGTTATTTTGCTCGTTGACGCATCAGAAGGACCACTTCCACAAACACGTTTCGTATTGCGTAAAGCGCTAGAAAAGAATCTTCCAGTTATTTTGCTTATTAATAAAGTTGATCGTCCGGATTCACGCATCGCAGAAGTTGTTGATGAAGCGTACGAATTGTTCTTAGATCTAGATGCCAATGAAGAACAAATCGAGTTCCCAGTTGTTTATGCATCTGCAAAAGCTGGTCGCGCATCACTCAAGCGCCCGGCAGATGGCGGAATGCCAGAAGAAGAAAACCTTGATGTTTTATTCGACACAATTTTTTCTGCGATTCCTGCACCGGTTTATCATGAAGGAGCGCCACTACAGGCGCACGTAACAAACCTTGACTCATCACCATTTCTTGGTCGCCTTGCTCTCTGCCGCGTACGCGAAGGTGTAATTAAGAAGGGTCAATCAGTTATGTGGATGAAGACTGATGGCACAACAGAACGCGTAAAGGTTTCAGAACTTTTAATTACCGAAGCGCTAGAACGTGTGCCAGCCCTTGAAGCACACCCTGGCGACATCATTGCCGTTGCAGGAATAGAGACTATTACTTTGGGCGAGACACTCGCTGATATTGATAACCCACACGCTCTTCCACCAATCATTGTTGACGAACCATCAATTTCTATGACAATCGGAATTAATACATCTCCACTTGCAGGAAAGAGTGGAAAGTTACTTACAGCGCGCCAAGTAAAGGGTCGTCTAGATGCTGAACTCGTAGGAAACGTTTCACTTCGAGTTCTAAATACAGAACGTCCAGATACCTGGGAAGTACAAGGTCGCGGAGAACTTCAGCTAGCTGTTTTGGTTGAAATTATGAAGCGCGAAGGTTTCGAACTTACCGTTGGAAAACCACAGGTCGTGACAAAGGTTATTGATGGCAAACTTTCTGAACCGATGGAGCGTTTAACAATTGATGCACCAGAAGAATACCTAGGTGTTTTGACTCAGTTGATGGCACTTCGTAAAGGCCGCATGGAACAAATGGTTAATCACGGTACTGGTTGGATTCGCCTTGATTACAAAGTTCCTTCACGTGGACTCATAGGTTTCCGTACAGAGTTCTTAACTGAAACTCGCGGTACAGGTTTGCTTCACCACGTATTTGATGGTTACGAACCTTGGTATGGCGATATTCGTACACGCGGAACAGGCTCGTTAGTTTCAGATCGCATGGGAACAGTTACTTCTTATGCACTCTATGGAACACAAGATCGTGGAACTATTTTCGTAGAGCCAGGCGATGAAGTGTATGAAGGAATGGTTATCGGCGAGAATTCACGTAGCGATGACATGGATGTTAATTGTGTTCGCGAAAAGAAATTAACAAATATGCGTGCATCAGGAACCGATGAATCAGAGCGTTTGATTCCGCCTAAGAAACTCAACATGGAAGGCGCTCTCGAATTCTGTCGTGAAGATGAATGCGTTGAAGTAACTCCAGCTGTTGTGCGGATTCGCAAAGTTGTTCTAGACCAATCCGAGCGCGCACGCACTGCATCACGCCAAAAGAAGGCAAACCTCAACGCTTAGTTCTACCAGCCGCGCTCTTGGCTGGTTTTGTCACATGGTTCGGGCAAGATAACCACTGTGAGTAAAGCGAAAGTTACCCTCGTAGGGCAAAAAACCGTTGCCCCTGAGATAACACTTTCACCACAACAATTAGCGATAACTAAGCATCGCAATACTCCGATGGTTGTACTTGGTGCACCTGGCACTGGAAAAACAACACTGCTTATTCACTCTGCACTCTCACGTATTGCCGAGGGTCAAAATCCAGATTCAATTTTGCTTATCACTTTTGGTCGCGAGAGCGCATCAGATTTACGAGATGCAATTGCTTTACAAACTAGTGCGACGATGTATGAACCACTTGCGCGAACATTTCACTCGCTAGCTTTTTCAATTCTAAAGATGAAATCGCACGTAGACGAACCAGATCCAATTTTGTTATCTGGCCCAGAGCAAGAGAGTTTTATTCGAGACCTCCTCGAAGGCGATATTGCCGATGGTTATCGGCAGTGGCCAGAAGATCTACATCTTGCACTTTCAACACATGGATTTGCTCGAGAACTTCGAGATCTTATTTTGCGTGCTTCAGAGCGTGGCGTAGAACCAGAAAAACTAGAAGAGTATGCAAAGTCTTACGGTGAAAAATACTGGCAAGGCGCCGCACAATTCTGGAGACGCTATAACGGTGCAATGGTTTTGCGGGAAGTATCAGCTGGCGATTCAAAATTACGTATTGATCCATCAGAACTCTTATCTCGCGCAATTAGACACCTGGAAATAAATCCAAATTTGTTATCTGAGCTTCGTAATCGTTTTAAAACAATCATGGTCGATGAATTTCAAGAAACTGATCCTGCCCAGAGAAGATTACTTCGCTTATTAGCACCACAAGATCTTGTCTTGGTCGCAGATGCGCACAGTGCAATCGGTCGATTCAGAGGAGCCGATCCAGATGGTATGGCTAGTGAAATAGATTATTACCTTTCCCACAATGGAACCCAAGTTGTTCTAAAGGAAAACTTCAGAAGTACACCTGCTACACACGCACTTGGTATGAGCGTTTCATCTAATTTCAGAGTCATGGGGCCAACGCACGAGCGCACGTGTGTAAACACTGATGCGAAAGGCGCGGTATTTATTGAACGGTTGCGATCTGTATCAGAGGAAGCGCAATACATCGCATACCAATTCCGACGTGCTCACCTTGTCGACGGTGTGCCATATTCAAAAATGGCAGTGATAGTTCGTTCTCCAGGCTCTTTGACATCAGCAGTACGCCGCGCATTTGCGCAGGTTTCTATACCTGTAGCTGGCGAACTGGAAGCTCTAGCAACTAACGCAAGCATCGCACCATTTTTATTACTCGCTGAAATCGCGATTAAAGCCAAGCCGCTAAATACCGAAAATGTTGAGCGTTTGTTGCTGAGCGAATTTGGTGGCGCTGACGCCATTTCTCTACGTCGTATTCGCAGAGCGTTACTTGCTTCAAGAACGGAAGATGACAAACGAACCGGAAATCAACTATTAATCGAAGCAGTCGATTCAGGAGATATAGCCATTGAAGGTGCGCAACCAATCGAGCGAATTAACTTTTTACTTAACAAAGCGCGCGCAGTGGCTAAGAAATCTGGTGCACGCGGTGAAGATCTACTCTGGGCAATTTGGGATAACGCACAAACAAGTGATGGGGCAAAACTAAGTACATTTTGGCAAGAGATGGCACTACGCGGTGGAAATCGCGGAGCAGCAGCTGATCGAGACCTTGATGCAATGATGCAACTCTTTCAAAGTGCTCAGCGTTTTTCTGAAAGATTTCCTTTATCCGGACCAGATGCATTTATTCGCGAAGTTAGTGCAGAAATTATTGCGGGGGACGTGATTACGGCTCAAGGTGCACGCCCAGAGTGCGTTGAAATTCTTACAGTTCATGCCGCAAAGGGGCGAGAGTGGGATCTCGTTGCAGTTGGTGGGCTTCAAGAAGGTTTGTGGCCAAATTTACGACAGCGTAGTTCACTACTTGGTGCAGAAAGATTGGTCGAACGCGAACGTCACGGAAATCTTGCGCGCACTGAACTCGACGTTATTGCAGCAGGTGCACTTCTAGAAGATGAGCGTCGTTTATTGCACGTCGCAACTACTCGGGCACGGTTATCAATGTTTATTACATGTGTTTCATACGAGGATGATCAACCTTCGCAGTTCTTCGAAGAAATTACCGATGCAATGCTCAACACTTCTAGCGAATCGCTTCCTCAGTATCTTTTG
>JBPCTE010000129.1:0-7214 GCA_051006495.1 Candidatus Planktophila sp. | reverse complement strand
TTACTAGGTCCAAAAATTTGGTGGCCTTCTAAACACATTAAGTAAGAACAGACGCATGAAGCTTCGGGTCGGTATTGCAGGCTATGGATTAGCTGGCCGAAGTTTTCATGCACCCATTTTGTCGGCAAGTAATTTTGAAATTACAAGCATTCTTACAAACAATGATGTAAGAAAACGCCATGCAAAGGAAGATTTTCCCAATGCAAAGATTGTTTCAAGTATCGAAGAATTGTGTTCGCAAGAGTTAGAACTAGTCGTTATAGCTTCGGGCAATAAAGTACACCTGTCCCAATCTTTAACGGCCATAAATGCTGGAATCGCAACTGTTGTTGATAAACCCATGGGAATCAATGTTCAAGAGACTAAACAAATCCTGGAGGCAGCAGAATCTGCAGAAGTGCAAATCACAACTTATTTCAATCGTAAATGGGATAGCGACACACTCACACTTAAAAGGGTTGTGCGCGATGGCCACATCGGAAATGTGATTCGTATGGATTCACGTTTTGAAAGGTTTAGACCAAAAATAAACCCGCAGTCATGGCGAGAAAATAATTCACCCAGAGATGGTGGCGGTTTATTACTGGATCTGGCTCCGCATTTGATTTCAACGGCGATTGAATGTTTTGGGCCCGCAGAACTTAAATCTGCTTCAGTCAGAAATATTCGCGGGGGATCAGATGATGATTGTCTTTTGGTCCTCGAACACACTTCAGGAGTTGAATCGGTTCTATCTGCCAGCGCCGTAGTTGGTTCACCTGGTCCTAGATTGCGCGTAATTGGCACTGAGGGTTCATTAATTATTAATGATCTGGATCCGCAAGAGGCGTTGCTTCGAGCCGGAAAAACTCCAGTGGAGGGCAGGTGGTTAGAGAACACATCATCCGCTGCTTCTATTCATCGCGGAGATGTACAAGAGAATTTTGATACAGATCCGGGAAATTATTGTGGATTTTATTCCTTAGTTCATGAAGCCATTTCAAATAAAACTGTAATGCCGGTTTCTGCAAGTGAAATTATTAATGTGGCACAAATAATTGATAGAGCTCGCGAGATTAGTAAACATGGTTAAGAGAGTAATCGTTGTTGGTGCAGGCTTAGCTGGTCTCAGCGCAGCTTTGACATTGCAAAATGAAGGTGTCGCGGTCAAGATTCTGGAAAGCTCGGATCGTCCAGGTGGTCGTGTAACCAGTGATGTTATTGAAGGTTTCATCTGTGACCGCGGTTTTCAATTAATAAATGTAAATTATCCGGAAATTCAAAAACTTGGCTTAATAAAAGATTTAAATTTTGTTTCTGCGCCATCTGTAATTGAGATAGCGCGCGACGCAAATCGTATTCGTATCGGTGATCCTAGATCGGCGTTTTTCTCAATATTTAACTCAGCTACAGGTTCTATTCTCGAAAAAATAGGATTACTTAAATATTTGCTCGCGAGTAAACCTGCTTTAAGCGTTGGTGAAGAGTTAAAAAGCAGGGGTTTGGGTAAGACTTATGAAAGGGTACTAAGGCCCTTTTTAACCGGAGTATTTCTGGCAGATCCGCTTTTAGTTAACGCAGAGTACGGTCGAACGGCGATTAAACACTTTGTAACAGGCAACTCCGGTTTACCAGAAAATGGCGTAAGAGCATTCTCTGACGCGCTGGCTTCTCGGATACATGACATTGAATACGGTGTTCAAGTTAATTCCATTAAGAATAATGTCATTAAAACATCTCGAGGTAAATTTGAAGCTGATGCAATTATTGTAGCCACAGATGCAACAACTGCTGCTCAATTACTAGATTTAACAGATGTTCCACAACTTGTTGGGTGCACGACGTGGTATCACTCTGCGAAAATTAACCCAACTACCAGCAAATCACTTATCGTGGATAGCCAAAATCGTGGCCCAGTGGTAAATACAATGGTGATTTCAAATATGATGCCAAGTTATGCGCCTGCAGGAAAGAATTTAATTTCAAGTACAAGTATTCTTCCAACCACTGAATCGGAAATACGACGACATCTTGCGCTTTTGTACGGGACTGATACTCGCAATTGGAAACTCATTGCGAAATATGAATTACCAAGCGCATTGCCTTTGGCTGGAGTGGGAAGCAAGCTCGTATCAGGAGCTCACGTCAGAGATTCAATTTATATTGCTGGAGATTACAGAAGTGCACCTTCACAAAATGCAGCGCTCTTATCAGGAAGATTGGCTGCGCTTTCGGTATTAGTCGACTAACGCAGCCAGGGCTGGAGCGATATGCGGATAATCGAAAACAAAGCCTGCATCTAGAAGAGCTTGGGGAATAACTTTTTTAGATCCTAAAATTTCAGTTGAAAAACCACCTAATGCAATTTTTAGCACAATCGCTGGTGCTGGAAATAACGCTGGGCGGTGAAGTGCTCGAGCTAATCCTGCGGTGAATTCTTGATTTGTTACTGGATTGGGAGAAGTTAAATTAATTGGTCCTTCTATCTTATTTTCTAACGCAAAGACGATTGCGCGAATTTGATCGTGCAGAGTAATCCAAGACCACCATTGTTTTCCGTTACCCAATTTGCCCCCTAAGCCAAATCGGAATAACGGAAGCATTCGGCCCAGCGCTCCACCAGTTGGATCGAGAACTAGTCCTGTGCGAAGTTTTACAGTTCTTACTCCTTGAGCCAGATCGGCTGCACCTTCCCATTCACGACAAAGAGCCGCAAGAAAATCTTCGCCTGCGCGATCGTTTTCAATTACGGCACGGTTTCCGGTTTCGCCGTACCAGCCAATAGCGCTTGCGCTGATAAAAACTGAAGGCTGAACAGATTTCACAGCATTTGCAATTGTTGTCGTACCTAACAAACGTGAATTTAATATCTCACTCTTGTATTTTTTCGTCCAACGTTTATCTCCAACACCGGCGCCAGCTAAGTGAATTACGGCATCAACTCCAGCTAGGGCTTCGAGATCGATAGTTCCTGCCTGCGGATCCCATGTAATTTCCTCGGCAGAGCGACTTGGCCTGCGAACTAATCTTTGAACTGTGTAACCCTCTGATTTAAGGTGCCCAACTAGTGCGTTACCAATGAGCCCTGTAGACCCAGTAATGGCAACACGTTGCAAGGTCGGCATTAGAGTCCAAGATCCGATTCGAATGAACCATGTTCAAGGCGCTCTTTAAGAGTTACCAAGAATCGAGCTGCATCTGCGCCATCGACAACGCGATGATCGTAAGAGAGTCCGAGATAAACCATTGATCGAATTGCAATAGTTTCGCCACCATCTTCACCACGAACAACCATTGGTCGTTTAACAACTGCGCCTAAACCAAGAATTGCAACCTGTGGTTGGTTAATGATTGGTGTGTCAAATAGCGCACCACGACTTCCAGTATTTGTAATCGTAAAAGTTCCACCGCCCAACTCATCTGGCGAAACTTTATTATCGCGAGTCCGCGCAGCTAGATCAGAGATTTTTCTTGCGATGCCACCCATGTTGAGATCTCCAGCATTATGTATAACTGGAACAAGCAAACCGCGCTCGGTGTCTACTGCGATACCGAGGTGTTCTGCACCGTGGTATGTAATCTGATCGCCTTCGACAGAAGAATTCAGCACGGGGTGCACCTTCAATGCTTCACACACTGCAACTGCAAAGAATGGAAGGTAAGAGAGTTTGACTCCTTCGCGAGCTTCGAATGTAGCTTTTGCGCGATCGCGTAAACGAGAAATCTTTGTCACATCTACTTCAATAACAGTTGTTAATTGTGCGCTTACCTGAAGTGACTCAACCATGCGAGCTGCAATGACTTTACGTAAACGCGACATAGTAACTGTAGTTCCGCGAAGCGGCGATACTGCAACTGATGAAGATTTAGATGTAGTAGCAGATGTTGTTGAAACGCTTTGCACAGAAGTTACACCTTGAGGTGCAGCTGGTTTAGCAGCTGCTTGCACATCTTCTTTTCTAATTCTTCCGCCAACGCCGCTACCTTTAACTTGAGAAAGATTGACTCCAAGTTCGGTAGCAAGTTTTCGAACGATTGGAGTGACGTAGGCATCAGTATTTGATACAGATGGCTCAGCAACTGGTGCTACAACTGCTGGAGTCGCAACAGGTGGCGCAACGGGTTCAACCGGCGTCGAAACAACTGGGGGAGTTACAGTAGGAGCAACAGGTGCAGATCCGTCTGCAGCACCGATGAGTGCAAGTCGCGCGCCAACTGGAACAGTTGAATCTACCGGAACTTCAATTGCTAAAAGAGTTCCAGCAACAGGTGAAGGAATTTCTGTGTCAACTTTGTCAGTTGAAACTTCAAGGAGTGCTTCATCCATTGCAACAGAGTCACCAACATTTTTTAACCAACGAGTAACCGTGCCTTCACTTACGCTTTCGCCAAGTGCTGGCATCGTGATGGGTGTTCCAGCAGAGTTAGATGCAACTGGAGCAACTGGAGCAACTGGTGCTGGTGATGCAACTGGTGCTGGTGTTGCAACCGGTGTAGGCGTTGGTGCTTTAGCAGCAGGCACTGTGGCACCATCTTCAATGATTGCAAGGTCGGCACCGACTGCAACAGTTTGATCAACGGCTACAACAATTTTTTGAAGAGTTCCAGCAACTGGAGAAGGAATTTCTGTATCAACTTTGTCAGTGGAGACTTCAAGTAGTGGTTCGTCAACAGCGATCTGATCGCCCTCAGACTTTAACCAACGAGTAACCGTTCCTTCAGTCACGCTCTCGCCAAGTGCTGGCATCGTTAATCTGAATGTCATTGTGATCTCCCTAGATTATCCGTGAGCATGAAGCGGTTTACCGGCTAGCGCCATGTGTGCTTCTCCCATGGCTTCAGAAAGTGTTGGGTGTGCATGAATGAGTGGAGCAACATCGTCTGCACTTGCTTCCCAGTTAAAGATTAATTGGGCTTCAGCAAGTAATTCGCCAACGCGTGAACCAACCATATGGATTCCAAGAACTGGTCCATTCTTTTGTGCAACTAGTTTTACCGAACCAGCTGTACGAAGTATTTGGGCTTTTCCATTTCCCGCAAGATCATAATTAAGTTCAACTACATCAAAACCGCGCTCCTTGGCGACGGATGTGGTTAAACCAACTGATGCAACCTCTGGTTCTGAATATGTTACGCGAGGAACTCCGTCGTAATTAATTGGACGTGGATTGAGACCAGCAATTTCTTCTGCAACTAAAATTCCTTCACCAAATCCAACATGGGCTAGCTGCAGAGTTGGAATTAAATCGCCCACAGCCCACACACCTGAGACGCTTGTGCGACATTTATCGTCTACCAGAACGTAACCGCGATCCATAGAGATGCCTTGTTCTTCGTATCCAAGATTTGCTGAAACCGGCCCACGACCGACGCTTACTAACAACACATCAGCGGTAAATGTTTTACCGTCTTCTAAGGTAACCGTTACTGAATCGCCGCTTACAGAAGCAGATTGGAAGCGCACACCCAGTTCAAAGTTGATTCCACGTTTTCTAAAGGCACGTTCTAATTGCTTGCTGGAGGATTCATCTTCTAGTGCGACTAAGTGCGAAAGCCCTTCGATAATTGTTACTTCTGCGCCAAAAGATTTCCAAACGGAAGCAAATTCGCAACCGATTACGCCACCGCCAAGAACAATGACGCTCTTGGGAACGTACTCCAACTTTGTGGCGTGATCTGAAGTTATTATTTTTGCTCCATCGATTTCGAGTCCAGGTAGAGTTTTCGCGTATGAACCGGTTGCAAGAACCACATTTTTTCCTGTGTACTTCTCGCCATTAACTTCAACGGTATCTTTTGAAACTAGTTTCCCGTGACCTTCAATGAAAGTTATATTTCGGGATTTAACTAAACCTTGCAGACCTTTATGAAGACGCGCAATTACGCCATCCTTATAGGAATTAACAGCAGGCATGTCCATAGATAAAAATTGTGCATTCACACCGAAATGGCTTGCATCACGTGCGCCATCTGCAATTTCACCTGAATGTAAAAGCGCTTTTGTCGGGATACAACCGCGATGTAGACAAGTCCCGCCGAGTTTGTCAGCTTCGATAAGTGCCACTGATAGACCTAGTTGTGCGCTGCGAAGTGCGCACGCATATCCGCCACTTCCACCGCCGAGAATTACTAGATCAAATTGAGCCACGTGTCGTAAACCTCCCAGAGTCTGTTGGGCGCATCATTGAGGGCTGCTTGCTCCCTGGTCCTATCTTGCCAGCCTTCGGCCTAGTTACCGAATTATTGAATTTTCGACCAAGCGCAGCAGTGTGCGCAGTGCCACACCAGTGCCACCAACTGGGGTGTACCCATGTGGTGCTGATTCGTTATACGCAGGTCCAGCGATATCGAGATGTAGCCAAGGAACTTCAGGCTTTATGAAATCTTTTAAAAATAATCCTGCAACCAACATTCCACCCATGCGCTCACCAATGTTTGCCAAATCAGCAACAGGTGAATCCAATGAAGCGCGTAACTCTTGTGGAAGTGGCATTGGCCAAAAAGCTTCACCACTTTCATTAGATGCAGAAATAAATCGTGCACTGAAATCTTCATTATTAGTCATGACGGCACTTGTTCTAGTTCCAAGGGCAACTACTTGGGCGCCCGTTAATGTTGCAACATCGATTAGTCCATCAAGTGATTTAGTTTCCTGCGCTTTAACGAGTGCATCAGCCAGAATCAAGCGACCTTCGGCATCTGGATTAAGAACTTCTACAGTTTTACCGCCGTAGATGGATATGACATCACTTGGACGAGTGGCATTGTCACTGACCATGTTTTCGGCAAGAGGTGCCCACGCTTCAATAGTGACTGGCAATTTAAGGCTAGCAATGGCGAGTATGGCGCCGCATACCGCCGCAGCTCCGCTCATATCAGATTTCATCGCCTCCATACCTGCGGCCGGTTTGAGTGCAAGACCGCCTGTATCAAATGTGATTCCTTTACCGACAAATGCAAAAGTACGTAGGGATTTCTTTGGTGAATATTTGATGTGTAATAGTCGTGGAGGATTCGCAGATCCTTGTCCAACACCAATAATTCCTCCATATCCACCACTCTTTAATTGCTTCTCATTAAGCACATTTACTTTGAGGGCAGATGATGCACCACCAAGAGATTTGATGGCAGCTGAAATCTTTTTAGTAAATGAATCAGGAGTCAGGTGCGAAGGGGGAGTATTAATCAGATCGCGGACAAGATGCGTGTATTGAGCGATTACTTGAGCTCGCTTC
>JBPCTE010000128.1:0-3418 GCA_051006495.1 Candidatus Planktophila sp. | reverse complement strand
TAGATGTTTCAAAACGTTTAAGCGCCGAAGTAATTAAGAAGCGCTTGCCATCTATGTGGCACCAGTTCTACGAATTAGCAGGCGTTGACATTACAAAAGAACCAATGGAAGTTGGTCCTACTTGTCACTACGTAATGGGCGGCGTTGAAGTCGAACCAGATACTGCAGCAGCAGTCGGCGTTCCAGGGTTATTTGCAGCTGGTGAAGTTGCTGGCGGAATGCATGGATCAAATCGTCTTGGTGGAAACTCACTCTCAGATTTACTTGTATTCGGCCGTCGCGCAGGAATGGGCGCAGCCGAATACGTTAAAGGCGCAAAACCAGTTGCAGTAAGTGATGCTTCAATTAAATCTGCAGCTGATCGTATCGAAGCGCCATTTACACGAAGCGGCGGCGAAAACTCATACTCACTACACGCTGAGTTACAGGAAATTACACACAATCTTGTTGGAATTATTCGAACAGGGTCAGAGCTAAAAGAAGCAATTGAAAAGATTGCAGAGATTAGAAAGCGCAGTGCAAATGTTTCAGTGGCGGGTGGACGTAAATTCAATCCTGGTTTCCACCTCGCATTTGATTTAGACAACATGTTGCTAGTCGCTGAAAGCACGGCGAAGTCTGCTATCTCTCGAGAAGAGTCTCGCGGCGGACATACGCGTGATGATTTCCCACAATTAGATAGCAAGTGGCGCCAGATAAATCACATTGCATCTTTTGATGGCAAAGAGGTTTCAGTTCGCAAGCAAGCGCTACCCGCACTTCCAAAAGAACTCTTTGACTTGTTTGATGTTCATGAATTAGAGAAATACATGACACCGGAAGAAATCGCGAAAGGCGGTGCACGCTAATGGCACGCAAACTAAAGATGCGTATTTGGCGCGGAGATTCGGATAACGGTGGTTTGCAAGATGTAACCGTTGATGCACACGAAGGTGAAGTTGTACTCGATGTAATTCACCGTGTGCAAGCAACACAGATGGGCGATCTCGCTGTTCGCTGGAACTGTAAAGCTGGTAAGTGCGGATCATGTTCCATGGAAATTAACGGAAAGCCACGTCTTGCTTGCATGACACAAGTTGCTTCATACGGCGATGAAGAGACAATTACAGTCACTCCATTACGTGCATTTCCTGTTATTAAAGATCTAGTTACAGACGTCTCATTTAATTACAAGAAAGCAATGGAGATTCCATCCTATGAACCGCCTGCAAACTTAAAACCAGGTGAAGCTCGTATGGAACAAGTAGATGTTGAACGGAGCCAAGAGTTCCGAAAGTGCATTGAGTGTTTCCTCTGTCAAAACACATGTCACGTTGTTCGTGATCACGAAGAGAATAAGAAGTCATTTGCTGGCCCACGCTTCTTTATTCGTATCGCTGAATTAGATATGCACCCACTAGATATTCTGAAAAATCGCAAACAAAAGGCTCAAGAAGAGCATGGGCTTGGAATGTGCAACATCACCAAGTGTTGTACTGAAGTTTGCCCAGAGCACATTCGTATCACCGATAACGCAATCATTCCGATGAAAGAGCGCGTAGTAGATGTTAAATACGATCCGCTTCGCTGGTTGGGCACAAAAATACGTAAGCGTGAAGGTATCGTTTAATACATGAGTCAGAGCGTCAATGTGCGATCAATAACTTTGGTCTCACTTGGCGGGATACTCGGTTCGCTTCTTAGATTTGCAATAGGCGAACTTTTTAATAATTCACGAAGTGCAACTATGGTTGCAAACTTATTAGGCGTATCTCTAGCAACTTTTTTGCTTGTCTATATGGAACGCCGCGGAAGTACAGATCAAAGACACTTTTGGTTACCGGGTTTCTGTGCGGGGCTAACAACTTTCTCTGCGCTCGCACTTCTAACTCTTAAACCAAGTGCTGGCGGCACTTTGTACATAAGCGCAACAATTCTTGCAAGCCTGGTCCTCATCGCAACTCTTATGCCGATAGCCCGAAAGTTAATTGCGGTGCGCACATGAGAACTTTATTTGTAATTCTCGGAGCATCAGTTGGAGCGCCAACTCGATTTATTCTCGATCAGTACTTACGTAAATTCTCAGACGCACCATGGGGAACTTTTGCTGTAAACGTACTGGGATCATTTGTTATTGGCCTCACGTGGGGAGCAACTGAAAACATCACGGCACTTTTCGCAATTGGATTTGCTGGTGCATTTACAACGTGGTCAACTTTTATGATGGATATTTATCTAAGTTTTGAGTTAAGAAATTTCAAACGTGCCGTAATTAATTACGTCGGATCACTAACTCTGGGATTATTTGCTGTCGCACTTGCCATCAATCTAGTTTCTTAAAGAAGCCATCCACGCTTCGATTTGATCTGGATGACGGGGCAAATTCTCGCTTAAATTACGGTAACCATCTGCTGTAACAAGTACATCATCTTCAATACGAATTCCGATTCCGCGATATTCAGGTGCGAACATCTCATCATCGGGTTGAATATAAAGACCTGGTTCGACAGTTAAGACCATTCCTTCTTTGAGAGTTCCGAGCACGTAATCTTCATCGCGCGCTTTGTCGCAATCGTGTACGTCCATGCCGAGCATGTGACTTACACCGTGCAAAGTCCAACGACGGTGTAGTCCATTTTCAGGAAGTAAAGACTCTTCAGGAGACATAGGTAAAACTCCCATGTCCCACAAACCCTTTGCTAACACTGCTTGGCATGCCGCATTAATAGATTTAAATGTTGCGCCAGGTTTTACTGCAGCAAAACCTGCAAGCTGTGCTTCATATACCAACATATACAAAGCGCGTTGTGCAGGTGAAAACTTTCCGGATATTGGAAGAGTGCGAGTGATATCTGCGGTGTAGTACGAATCCATTTCTATTCCAGCATCAACAAGAATTAATTCACCTGGGCGCACGGCGCCATCATTTTGAATCCAATGCAATACACATGCATGAGATCCTGATGCTGCGATTGTTTCGTAACCCAAATCATTACCGGCGATGCGTGCACGTCCGAAGAATGCAGCCTCAACAACTCGCTCGCCGCGCGGAGTACTAATCGCAGCAGGGAATGCGCGCACGATATCTGCAAAACCCTTTGCGGTTTCATCGCATGCGCGTTGTAATTCAGAAACCTCATAATCATCTTTAATGAGACGAGCAGCCGATGTGTAACTTTCAAAATCTTTTTCTTGTGGATGCGCGACTACGTTCTTATCAACGATCGGATCTTCACCACGAATTATCAAGGCGGGCGCGCCATCTTTTAGAAGCAATTCAAGATCATCTACTCGACGGGTTTCAATTTGATAACGATCTTGAGCTTCTTTTAATGTAAAGCGGCGACCAACCCACAATTCTCCAAAGCGGCGATCCGTATAAAACGCATGTGTATCTCTAGTTGATCGCGGATGAATATATAAAAATGTTTCATGCCCA
>JBPCTE010000127.1:0-8739 GCA_051006495.1 Candidatus Planktophila sp. | reverse complement strand
AATCAATCTGACTCGCACAGATCAAACGCCTGCTAAACGTTTTGACTTAATGTTTGATGTGAATGTACGTGGCACTTTCTTAACTTCCCAAGCGGCGCTTCCGCACTTACGTAAATCCGCCGAAGAAGGTAGAAATCCACATATTCTCAATCTTTCTCCGCCACTTTCTATGAAAGCTGTTTGGTTCAAAAATCACGTTGCCTACACAATGGCAAAGTACGGAATGAGTATGTGCGTTTTGGGTATGGCTGAAGAGTTCAAACGTGATGGAATTGCTGTAAACGCACTCTGGCCTCGTACCGTAATTGATACAGCAGCGCTTCAGATGATTCCAGGAATAGATGCATCAGCTGGTCGAACTCCCCAGATTTTGGCCGATGCGGCGCATATTATCTTCAATCGTGATGCGAAAGAGTGCACCGGAAATTTCTTTGTCGATGACATGGTTCTTGCGAGTGAAGGAATCACAGATCTTGAGAAGTATTCCGTCACACCTGGTACTAAGGATTTCTTACTAGATTTCTTCTTGGACTAAAGATCGAGATATCAAAATGCCGATCTATGAAATCAACTCCACAAACCTAATTGCAGAGAGCGAACGACACGGGAAAGCTAGAGACCTTTTCTGGCCATGGTGTGGAGCCAATGTTTCGCTATTAGCTCTTTCATACGGAGCATTTTTTCTTGGGTTTGGTATTTCCTTTTGGCAGGCAACACTGGCTGCAATTCTTGGAACACTTTTATCCTTTTTAGTCGTTGCATTTAGTTCACTTGCCGGAAAAAAATCCAATGCAACAACGATGGTTTTATCGCGTGCCGCATTTGGAGTTAAAGGAAATTTTTTGCCTGGTTTTCTCTCATACTTACTCTTTGTTGGTTGGGAAACAGTCTTAGTGTCACTTGCTACATTGGCAACAGGAACTGTGTTCGAACGAGTCGGTCATGTAGATAGAAATATTGCAATGATCATCGGATTCATTCTTGCAGTTTCGCTGACGTTATCTGGCGGAGTCCTTGGATTCTCAGTCATCATGAAGTTGCAGAAGTATTTAACTCTGTTCACGATTATTCTGACACTTGGTTACATCGCACTTACAGTAGATACGGTTAACTGGAGTGCGGTTATGGACAAACCTTCAGGAACAATTCAAGGTTTTGTTGGAGCTCTCATTTTTGGCATAACTGGTATCGGTTTGGGATGGGTAAATGCTGCTGCAGACTATTCCCGATACTTGCCGCGATTTGTTAAGAGTTCTTCGGTAGTTGGATGGACAGTGTTTGGTGCGTCAATAGTTCCAATCATCTTGGTGGTGTACGGCGCAGCATTATCAGCTAGTGATCAAAAATTATCCGAGGCAATAGCAATGGATCCTATAGGTGCATTAACAACGCTATTACCTACGTGGTATCTAATTATTTTCTCACTGGTAGCGATATTAGGTTTAGTTGGGGGAGCGATTCTGGATTTATATTCCTCAGGGCTAACTCTTGTTAGCCTAGGAGTTCCAGTAAAGCGACATGTTGCTGCAATCTTTGATGGTGCGCTAATGCTTCTTGGAACAATTTATATTGTCTGGATTGCGGATAATTTTTTCATTCCGTTCCAAGGATTTCTCTTAACACTTGGCGTGCCTGTTGCGGCCTGGAGTGCGATTTTCGTAACCGACGTACTTTTACGGAAAAAGAGTTACAACGAAAAAGATCTTTTTAGTGCTGAAGGAATTTATGGAGCTATTAATTGGAGTTCGATTTTCTGTGTTGGTATAGCAACACTTGTTGGATGGGGATTTGTAACTAATACATTTGCTTCATGGCTAAATTGGCAAGGCTACTTTCTGGGATTTATAGGTGGCAAGAATGGAGCTTGGGCATACTCAAATGTTGGCGTTATATTCGCGCTGGCTATTGGTTGCGTGGGACATATTCTCCTTTCAGGTCACAAAATTCGAGCACAGGAGAAAACACTTCGTTAAAGTAATGCCATGAAATCTCGGATCTCACCACTTCGCGATTTTCTGGGACGCGAATCAACGAGCGGATTGCTGGTTCTGGTAGCAGCGATATTGGGATTGGTGACAGCTAATTCACCTGTGTCGGAAGAATACTTTTCGATCTTAGATTTTCACATCACGATTGGATCTAATTGGTATTTGATAGATCTTTCAATTCTGAAAGTTATTAACTATTTATTAATGAGTATTTTCTTTTTCGTTGTTGGTTTAGAAATTAAACGAGAATTAACTTCTGGACATTTAGCTTCACTCAAGCGTGCCATGTTGCCCTTTCTTGCAGCGATAGGCGGGATGGTATTTCCAGCCCTTATTTATTTAGCGATAGCAGGTTCAATTGCTCCAGCAGGGTGGGGCGTACCTGTTGCAACTGATATTGCACTAGCTGTTGGTTTACTAACAATGATTGGACCAAGTGTTGCTGCTTCGTTGCGATCCTTCTTACTTGCCCTGGCCGTGATTGATGATATTGGCGCAATTTTGGTCATCGCATTTGTTTATTCAACGGGTATCAACTTTTCTTGGCTTGTAGCTGCATTAGTGAGCATCGCATTTACCTTTATACTCAAAAAATCTCGAGTAACATCTTTAATAATTTATTCAATTTTTGCATTCACTCTGTGGTTTTCTTTATACAAAACTGGCGTTCATCCAACTTTGGCAGGCGTAATTCTAGGGCTCATGACACCAAACATCCTTCACAAGGATTCAAACATTGAAGATTCTGATGACGGTTCCGTATCTGTAATTGAATGGTTAGAACATAAGTTTCATCCGATTAGCACGTTCTTCGTGGTACCAGTTTTTGCATTTGCAAATACTGGTGTCGTAATTAGTATAGATTCAATTAAAAGCGCCTCCCAATCACTCATCGCATGGGGCATTTTCTTTGGATTAGTTCTTGGTAAACCGTTGGGGATTCTATTCGCCTCACTGCTAGCAAAGAAGTTAAATATCGCCGAGCGCTCTGAAGGAATGAGTAATTCGTCATTATTGGCAACCGGAAGTGCAGCAGGAATTGGATTCACCGTGGCTATTTTTATTGCCAATTTGGCATTTAAAGATCCAGTTAATCAAGATATTGCTGTGCTAGCAGTAATCGTGGCCTCTGTTGTTAGCGCACTTTTTTCAATTGCGTTTTTTAAAGCTTTGGCAAAAAAATAGAAAAAATTAGACCCCGCCACAACCGTAGCGGGGTCTAATTTCAGTAATTCTTAGAGATCGAAATAAAGTTCAAACTCTGCTGGGTGCGGACGCAAGCGAACATAATCAACTTCTTGTGATCGTTTGAAGGCAATCCATGTATCGATGAGGTCTTTGGTAAAAACGCCTCCCTTAAGTAAGAACTCGTGATCTTCTTCGAGATTGTTAAGAACTGCCTCAAGTGAACCCGGAACTTGAGGGATCGCCGCAGCTTCGGCACCTTCTAATTCGTAGAGATCCTTATCAACTGGCTTTGGTGGCTCAATTTTGTTTTGAATTCCATCAAGACCTGCCATCAACATTGCAGCGAATGCAAGGTATGGATTTGAAGATGGATCTGGACAACGGAATTCGATGCGCTTGGCTTTTGGATTTGAACCAGTAATTGGAATTCGAATACATGCAGAACGGTTGCGAGCCGAGTAAACAAGGTTGACAGGAGCTTCATAACCTGGAACTAAGCGGTGATAAGAGTTAACGGTTGGGTTAGTAAATGCAAGCAGTGATGGTGCGTGCTTTAACAATCCACCAATGTACCAACGAGCCAAGTCTGATAAATCTCCGTAACCATCACCGAAGAACAATGGTTTTCCATCTTTCCAGAGTGATTGGTGTACGTGCATACCCGAGCCATTGTCACCGTATAAAGGTTTAGGCATGAATGTTGCAGTTTTGCCATTTTCCCAAGCAGTGTTCTTAATGATGTACTTAAATTTCATTACATCATCTCCTGCGTTGAGTATGTCGCTGAAGCGATAGTTAATTTCCATTTGACCTGCGGTACCAACTTCGTGGTGCGCACGTTCAACCAACAAACCAACTTTGCCTAGATTCATCACCATTTCATCGCGTAGGTCGGCAAACTGATCAGTAGGTGAGACTGGGAAGTACCCACCTTTGATACGAGTGCGGTATCCACGATTAGGTGTTCCATCTGCGTCGTACTCCGCGCCGGTATTCCATGCACCTTCGTAGGAATCAATGTGGTGATATGACTCGTGCATATCAGTCTTAAAACGAACTGCATCAAAGACGTAGAACTCTGCTTCTGGCGCAAAGAATGCAGTATCAGCAATGCCAGTTGATTTTAAGTATTCAACTGCTTTGCCCACAACTCCGCGTGGATCGCGACTGTAAGGAGAGTTATCAACTGGATTGTGAACGCTAAACAAAATAACAAGAGTTTTTTCTTTACGGAACGGATCGATAAATGCTGAACCAGGTACCGGAAGTAATTTCATATCTGATTCGTGAATTGCTTGGAAGCCGCGAATAGATGAACCATCAAACATGAGGCCATCTGTAAACACCGCTTCGTCGAAGGATTCAACAGGAACATTAAAGTGATGTTGAATTCCAGGAAGGTCTATGAATCGAACGTCAATTAGTTTGACGTCTTCCTTTTTGATGAATGCAAAAATTTCTGCAGAGTTTTTAAACATTTTTCTCCCAGTTGATGGTATTTCTCAGGTTGCGCTCCGCTTCATCGAGGACGCATGTGCAAAGGCTACGAGTTATCGGTGAAAAAGGCATAACCCACGTGTTACATCTATGTTAAGTAAATTGCGCTTGGCCCGCGCCAGGCTACCCTTGGCGCATGCATTCTGAGGTAAGCCTAGGACGACGCTTCGCGGCAATTAGCCTGGATTGGATCTCTAGTTATCTCATAGCAATCGTATTTTTCAGTGGAACCGGGACATTTTTGGAGCGAACTCCACATGCGGGCGGGCCAGCTTTGGTCATATTTTTCACTCAATACTTTTTGCTGGTAACTCTACAAGGTGCATCTGCTGGACACCGAATCTTTCGAATGAGGATTGTTAATTTTCAAGATGGTGGGCGCCCAACTGTTATGCAAGCGCTGATTAGAAGTCTGCTCATGGTGACAGTAATTTTGGCCATAACCTATGATGAAAATGGTCGTGGAATCCACGAACGTTTTAGCAAAACGAAAATTGCGCTAACGAATTAGCGAATTCGAACACCTTTAGGGAGCGGACCTTTTGGAATTGGCATAGACATTCCGCCAACAGCCTTCAAGCGTGCACGTACTTCACGCATTTGGTGAGCAGATAACTTTTTTGGAAGTTTTGCTAGATGTTTTTGTAATTTACGAATAGAAACTTGTCCCTGTAACTCTCCGACGATCACTTCAGATATTGGAACGCCAGGTGCGAATCTTTCAGTTTTCTTGCGTTCTTCAATCAACATCTGCTTAACGCCTTGAGATCCTTCACCAACTAAAACGATGCCAGCGCGTCCCACACTTCTGTGAACCATATCTTGATTTCGCGCTACTGCTACGGCTGGAGTAGTAGTCCATCCTTTACGAATAGCCATTAACACAGATGCTCCTGCACCGATCTGTCCTTCAATTGATGAATATGCAGCGGTAGAAGCTTGGCGCGTGAAGAAAAACATTGCACCGAGAAGTGCGACGGGCAGTGAAACGAATGCTAAATATATTGGATGTCCAAGAGCGAAACCGATAGCAATACCTATTGCCCATATAACTGAGAAAACGGCTAAGAGGGCAAAGGCAATCCATGGTTTTGCGTTCTTTGTAACTGCATACGCATCTCTAAAAGTTTGAAAGCGTGGAGTTTTAATGGCAGATTCTTGTGCATTTTTCTTTCGCTTGAACATGCTCATAAGTTTAGTGGGGCAGGGGCTGTACCACCAAGACGTAGTGGGGCCCAGCGTTGGCCTTGATGGCTATCTGGATACTGTTCCTGCACCTCATTCAAGCTAGCAATAAGCACTGCACGTAGTTGGGATTCGCCTGCCTCGACATCGCTATCTTTCGCAAAATACATTGGTTCGCTAAATGCCACGGTTATGGGAACGCTCTTGCGCATTAAGTTTTTCTTCACACCCTTAGTCCAAACACGTTGACTTCCCCAAACGATTGTTGGAATAACAGGAACACCAGCTGACATAGCAAGGCGAACAGCGCCAGATTTCAGACCTTTAATTTCAAAACTTGTAGAAATTGTTCCTTCCGGGAAGATACCTACGATTTCCCCTTTTCTTAGTGCACGAAGTGCAGCTACGAATGAAGCTGAACCATTTCCTCTGTCGACACTTATGTGGTGCATTCCACGCATCAGTGGCCCGGCTAATTTATTATTAAAAATTTCTTTCTTTGCCATAAATCGCACGTAACGTTTTCGCGGAAGTACGGCCGTTCCTACGATTGCAAAATCTAAGTATCCAATGTGATTTATTGCGAGGATGGCACCACCGTCTTGCGGAATGTGTTCTTCGCCGGAAAATGAAAAACGAAGATCTAAGTATTTCCAAAAGGATTTAATAGCAACGACCACCGGCGGATAGACAAAATCAGCCACGTTGCACACCTGCTTTGGCCGCAATGGCTTCTTTATAGAGTCGACCCGCGCGATAACTGGAACGAACAAGCGGACCACTCATTACTCCAAGGAACCCAATATCTTTGGCTTCAGCAGCTAGTTCAACAAACTCTTCTGGCTTAACCCAACGCTCTACGGGATGGTGGCGATTTGTGGGGCGCAAATACTGAGTAATTGTGATGAGGTTACATCCAGCGCTTTGTAGATCGGCAAGTGCTTGTGAAATCTCTTCTCGGGTTTCACCTAGCCCCAGAATTAGGTTGGATTTAGTAATAAGACCAAAATCTCGCGCCATAGTAATAACTCGAAGCGACTTCTCATATGTAAATGCAGGTCTAATGCTTTTGAAGATACGTGGAACAGTCTCTAAGTTATGCGCGAATACTTCTGGTTTAGTTTCAAATATCTGGTTCAGCAATTCATTATTTGCGTGAAAATCTGGCGCGAGCATTTCTACGCCGCAACCAGGATTGAGTTCATGAACTTGGCGAATTGTTTCGGCATATAGCCATGCGCCTTCATCTTCTAAGTCATCCCGAGTTACGCCGGTGATAGTTGCGTATTTCAGACCCATCGCCTTTACAGATTCAGCAACCTTACGAGGTTCTTCACGATCAATCGGATCTGGTTTACCAGTGTCGATGTTGCAAAAATCGCATCTACGAGTGCATTTTTCTCCGCCAATTAAAAATGTTGCTTCTTTATCTTCCCAACACTCAAAAATATTTGGACAAGCCGCTTCCTGACAAACTGTATGTAAACCTTCGGACTTAACTAGTGACCGAAGTCGAGTGTATTCGGGACCCATATTGGCCCGAGTTTTAATCCAATCAGGTTTGCGTTCGATGGGAGTTAGTGCATTTCGTGCTTCGATACGAATCATTTTGCGGCCATCAGGTGCAATTGTCATGCGCTCACCTTTACCAACGTAGAAACTAAATTGCGTTGTAAAATAGGAAGAACTTCAGAAAGAGTAATTCCACTATTTAGTTCTTTGGACATGGACGTAACTTGTGCATCGGCAATTCCACACGGAATGATTTGAGAAAATGCGCCTAAGTTCGGATTCACATTAAGTGCAAACCCATGCATCGTGGTCCCTTGGGCAACGCGAATGCCAATTGCCGCAATTTTGCGAGGGGATTCTCCGTTCTTAGTCCACACACCTGAACGAGCTTTAATTCGTTGTGTATCTAACCCAAACTCTTTGCATGTATCCATCAGGGCACTTTCAATTTCACGGACGAATCCAACTAATTCTGTTGGCTTTGCCAAGCGAAGTATTGGATAACCAACAATTTGCCCCGGCCCATGCCACGTTATTTTTCCACCACGATCAACATCAATTACGGGCGTACCATTATGTGGTCGCTCTTCCTCGAGAGTTCGCTTACCTGCAGTGAAAACCGATGGATGTTCAAGAATCAAAATGGTATTTTCGCAATTTTTCGAAGCAACGTCAGAGTGAATTTGTCGCTGCATTTCTAGGGCTTGCAGATATTCAACAACACCGCAATTTCTGATGTTTATAGTGGAAAGTGCAGTTGTGCTCACGTAGGTAAGCCTAATGGGGGACCCCAAAGAGGGCGAAAATTGAGGTGAGAGGCGTTACACATGGGCTGATGCGCAGGCACTTCGTACATCTGCTTATAAACTTCGCTTCTGGTCGAATGCCGAATAGCCCAAATTCTCACGTTAGGAAACGTTGTGTCATCTTCTAAAACTAAAGGTCGCAAACCGCTATGGATCGCAATTATCACGATCGTTGCGTGGTTAGGGATTTCAGGTGTGGCTGGGCCAATGTTTGGCAATCTTTCATCCGTTCAGAAAAATGACAATGCAGATTTCTTGCCTGCTCACGTTGAAGCTCAAAAATTCGCGGATGCCTACGAAGCCTTTAGCGTTAATGCGAACAAAGAACTTCCAGCTCTTGTTTTATTTGTTGGAGATATAACGCCAGAAAAAATTGCTTCAGCTAATGGATTTCTCTCAACTCTTGCTAGTAAACCCATTGTTGACATTGACGGCAAAAAATTAGAGGGCGTCAATAAGACCATCGGTGATTACTTAACAACTGGGCAACAGCTCTTTACTTTCCCATCTCAAGACGGAAAGGCATTATTAGCAAATGTTCCTTTTGATAATGCAAATGCTGC
>JBPCTE010000126.1:0-24663 GCA_051006495.1 Candidatus Planktophila sp. | reverse complement strand
TTCTGGCTTCAGTCTTTCTGCAACAGTGACGAGATGAATTCCTTTTAGGCAAAAGTACGCTCCTGCGTGATCCCAATTGCCTGCATGCGGAAGTGAAACAATTACACCTCGACCACTCTTGATTCCTTCAAGCAATAATTCTTCGCGAGTGACCGTTACTGTTGAATTTATTCGATCTCTATTCCAATTCGGAAATCGAAAAGTGTCACACCAGTAACGCATATACGATGACATTGCTTCTTCAACCAATTTTTGCATCTGAGAATCTGAGAATTCAGGCTTTACACGTTTGAGATTCTTACGAAGGCGCTGAACACTCTTTCCGTCTCGTTTTACAAGCCAACGCGATCCGCGGCCGAAGAGTGAGTATGCAAATTTCTCGGGAAGTGCCCTTATTAATTTCCAAGCAAGAATGTATGCCCAGGCTACGAAGCTCTCTCTCATGTTAAATTGCGCGTTTAACTATAAACAATCGCTGACAAGTTGTAATTACTCCTAGAATTGCTAAAAGCCACGCACTAATTGCAAGTGCGTAATCGACTCCTAAGCCATGCAAGCCTGTTCCTACCAAAGCAATAATGGCTCGCTCGGTTCGTTCAGCAATTCCGCCACTGCATTCGATATTCATGCTCTCAGCTTTTGCTCTTATGTAAGGAATCAACATGCCAGTTACCAGTGCAATGAGAAAAATAGTTGAAAGTCGATCGTGATCGTCAATCAAATACAATACAACTGCAAACAAGATTGAAGAATCTGAAATTCTGTCTACTGTCGAATCTAGGAAAGCTCCCCACCTACTGGCCCCTGTAGCACTTATTCGAGCCATAGCCCCATCAAAGAGGTCGCTGAGCATGAATACGGTAATTACTAAAGTACCCATGAAAAAATTTCCACGTGGGAAAAAATAGAAAGCGCTTAGGGCGACTCCAACTGATCCAATTGTAGTCACCGCGTTAGGCGTTAATCTAATTCGTAAGAAGAATCGGGCCACTGGAGAAATAATTCTTGTGACCGCAGGTTTTAGAACATCGCTAATCATTGGGTACATCGTAGGCTGAGCGCATGCCATCTCATAGTTCTGAAGTGAAAATCAGCGTGTACGGACACCCAACTGCCAGTCCGGAAAGTGTTGCCCTGCATTTCGCGGGTACTTACGTAACCCACGCAGAGGGAGTAGAGGATGTCGCGATATTTGTAATCAATCCAAACACAGGTGTCGACGAACAAACGATATCTAATTGGAATGCACTCGATGATTTCCAAACTCCCCGAATGGTTGTTGTGACGCATTTAGAAAGTGGCGAGGCAGATTTCGACGACGCAGTTTTATTGGCCAATCGTTTATTTGATCACATAGTCACGCCTTACCTTGTCCTTCATGATGATCAAGGAGCACCATGCGCATTAATCAGCTTAGAAACACAGGAAATCATTGATTACTCTGAATCACCTGGAAAAATCATTGCGAGTGAACCTGAACACAAAACATTAGTGAGTGAATTCGTCGAAGAATACACATCTCATCTAGCAATAATGGGAGAGGGCGCTTTTTCTGCCGGCTTGCTCTTTCCGGCAATACCACTGTGGATCGAGAAAAATTTGGGTGTAAACATCGTGGAGCAATACTTAGCGGAAATTAATCCTTGACCCAACCAGCGGATAAATCACTACGCGTTTGCGAGAGTAACTGAGGCAGAACTTTTGTTTGACCAATGATTGGCATAAAATTTGCATCGCCGCCCCATCGTGGAACGACATGCTGATGAATATGTTCGGCAACTCCAGCTCCTGAAATGGCTCCTTGATTCATGCCTAAGTTGAAACCTGCCGCATTTGAGATTCTCCGAATTGTTTTCATAGCTTGTACTGTTAAGAGTGAAATTTCATTACGTTCTGACTCTTTTAAATCTGTTAAGTCGGCAACGTGTCGGTATGCGCAGACCAAAAGGTGCCCAGCGTTATATGGATATAAATTCATCACAACATACGCTTCGACTCCCCGATGAACAATAAGCCCATCCTCATCGCTCAGCGATGGAATCCTGCAAAATGGGCATGCAACATCGTTGCCATCCAAAGGTCTATTTTCACCTTTTAAATAATCCATTCGGTGCGGAGCCCATAGACGTGCCCACGCATCAGGAATTCCTGCGCCGCCTTCTAGATGCATCATTTAAACCTGAATTCGCTTGATGACTGATTCTTTAATCTCCTTGATGGCATCGGCAATCGGAATTCCGTTTTTCTGTTCACCATTTCTGTATCTAAAGGAAACGGCACCAGCTTTTTGATCTTCTTCTCCGGCTATAACCATAAATGGAATTTTCTGCATTTGAGCATTACGAACTTTTTTCTGCATCCGATCATCGGATGCATCGAGTTCAGCTCGAATACCGGCCTTCTTCATTTGACTTATTACTTCAGCTAAATAATCAGCAAAGGCGTCAGCTACTGGAATGCCAACTGCTTGAAGCGGTGCGAGCCAAGGTGGAAAGGCGCCCGAATAATGTTCAGTCAATACTCCGAAAAACCTTTCGATCGATCCAAATAAGGCTCTGTGAATCATCACCGGACGTTGTCGAGTGCCATCTGCTGCTGAATATTCGAGTTCAAAGCGTTGTGGCAATTGAAAATCCACTTGAATTGTTGACATCTGCCACGTGCGACCTATTGCGTCCTTTGCTTGAACAGAAATCTTTGGTCCGTAAAAAGCTGCGCCGCCTTCGTCTAAAACTAACTCCAGTTTCTGTGCTTCTGCAGCTTTACGTAGAGCTTCGGTTGCCTCTGCCCAATCTTTATCATCGCCAACTGATTTTTCATCATTTCGCGTGGATAATTCCAGATAGAAATCGTTAAGTCCGTAATCACGTAATAAATTAAGAACGAATGTCAGTAATGAATCAAGTTCAGTTGGCATCTGTTCTTTTGTGCAATAAATATGTGCATCATCTTGAGTGAATCCGCGTGCTCTGGTAAGTCCATGCATTACACCAGATTTTTCATAGCGGTACACGGTTCCGAATTCAAATAATCGCAGAGGCAGCTCACGATATGAACGTCCTCGGGCGCGGAATATTAAATTGTGAAATGGGCAGTTCATAGGTTTCATGTAGTACTGCTGCCCCGCTTTTTTTATTGTTCCGTCCGGATGGTATTCCTCATCCAAAATCATTGGCGGATACATACCTTCGGAATACCAATCTAAGTGACCAGATGTTTCAAAAAGCGCAGCCTTCGTCAGATGCGGGGTGTAAACAAATTCATAACCTTCTTCTTCGTGACGAATTCGAGAATAATCTTCCATAGCTCGACGAACAATTCCGCCTTTGGGATGAAAGACTGCCAAACCTGAACCTATTTCTTCTGGGAATGAGAATAGATCTAATTCATTTCCTAACCTACGGTGATCTCTTTTTTCTGCTTCTGCTAAGAGCTCCAAATGAACATTTAACTCTTCTTGTGTTGGCCAAGCGGTTCCGTAAATTCGTTGAAGCATGGGATTTTTTTCTGAACCACGCCAATACGCCGCTGCGCTTCTCATCAACTTAAATGCAGGGATGAACTTTGTTGATGGTAAGTGCGGACCGCGACACAAATCGCTCCAGACTGGCTGACCATCTCGGCCTAAATTGTCATAAATTGTTAGCTCAGAACCACCAACTTCAACGCTAGCCTCATCGCCTGCTCCAGATTTCAAACCAATTAATTCACACTTGTATGGTTCGTGAGCCAATTCTTCGAGCGCCTGCGATTCAGATGTGATTCGTCTCTTAAATCGTTGGCCATCTTTAATGATCTTACGCATTGCAGATTCGATTTTTTCAAAATCGTCAGGATTAAAAGGACGTTCCGGGTCGAAGTCGTAATAAAAACCATCTGTAATTGGTGGTCCAATTCCGAGACGTGTTCCCGAGAAAATACTCTGCACTGCTTGAGCCATAACGTGCGCAGTTGAGTGTCGCAAAACACCCAAACCTTCAGGAGAAGAAATTGTTACTGACTCAACAACATCTCCAGTAGAAAGATCGGTCCATAAATCTTTTAATTCGCCATTTATTTTGCACACCACAACATCTTTTCGTTCAGAAAAAATATGAGTTGGCTTTTGATCTGGCGCAACACTAACGGCCACACCATCAACGATGATTGAGAGCTCGGACATATCCCTAGCCTACCGAAGTCCGTATCGCCATTTCTCGGATTTCTTCTGCAAAGGATTCACCAATCTGAAGATCAGGCATCGTTCGGCCATCGATACTAACAACGGGCGCTGCAAGTTTTAAACTCGAAATTACTATCGCTGCCTGTACATGTGACAAATCATTCGTATCAATTTTACGAACCTTTACCGGCAAGTTCTCCACAACAAGTGCCCGCATGACGCCAGGAAGCACGCCCTGAAGAATTGGCGGTGTGATCCAAGTTCCGTCTGAATAAAAAATGAGATTCGAAACCGCTCCCTCGCACACTTCATGTTCACTGTTGATCACAATCGCTTCATCACACCCTTGCGCCTGTGCTTCCTTAAGAATTTCTAGACGCGATATATATGGAAAGGTTTTGCTTGGAATTCCTGCGATATCAATTCTTGTCGGATAAGTGCACAACTTAAGATTGTGTGATATCTCTGTGTACGGATCATGAGTTGCTATAAAAGTTCCGTCTTCTTTAAAGAGAAGGCGAAGTCGACCAACAGGAAGAACAGCTGTCGCTAAAAGATTATCGATGGCTTTGCGTACTCGATCTTCTTTAGGTATTTCAACTCCAACACGAGCTCCTGCGTCAATGGCTCTTCTCATGTGTCTATTCAAAGCGTACGGAATACCGCCGACTGTTTTTATAGTTTCAAAAACTCCAAATCCATCGGGCCAATTATCAGTTGAAAGATGGAGTGACTCTGCATCAACTATTGAATCATTGAGCCAGGCCTTCATGAAATTTCACCAGATGCAATTTTAATCAAACGTTGCGCTTTCAACTCAGTTTCTTCCCATTCCGCCTTTGCATCACTTGCCCATGTTATTCCGGCGCCTGTTCCAAATCTCAAAGAGTCGTTTTCTCTCCAAAAAGTTCGAATAGCAACTGCTAGCTCACATGCGTCGGCCTGAATCCAGCCAATGACACCACAATAAGGACCTCGAAACTTTTCGTGTTCTGCGATTATTTTGACTGCCGAAGATTTTGGAGCGCCACTTACAGATCCAGGAGGTAGCAAAGGGGTAATTATTTCATGCCATTGCAATCCAACTTTTAACTCTCCAGTCACATCGGAGACTAAATGATCCAAATCTGGATGGTGCTCTATTCCTAGTAAACGTGGAACGTCGATTGAGCCATCAATGCAAATTTGACCCAGATCATTTCGGATTAAATCTACAATCATTACGTTTTCTGCTTGGTCTTTACTTCCAAAGTCTGCTCCCCCCGTGGGGCGCGTGCCTTTTATTGGTGATGAAATTATCGATGAACCTTGGCGCTTTAGAAACAACTCAGGCGATGCTGATGCAATCTCAACACCTGGAATACGTAGATAAGAGGCATAAGGTGCTGGGTTGTTCTTCAAGATCGAAGTAAAAAGTCCCATGAGAGAATAGCTGGAATTTACCGGTGCACTAAGAATTCGACATGCATTAACTTGATAAACCCACCCATTTGAAATCTCTTCTTGAATTCGCGAAACGTATGTAACGTAATCGCTTTGCTCCATTGAAGAAGTGAAGCTGGTTGAAACATTCTCCGCTTCAGTTAAAGGAAATGAGTAATCACGGACATCAGAAAATTGCGCACATGTCCATTGACCTTCAAATGAAATCGATACAGCCCAGAAACCTTCATTGGATATTTCCAGAGGGTCGTGAGTGACTCGTTGCAAACCCGTTGCATATCGATTGCCCATCCAAAAGATCGGCTCAACCCCAGCATTCATGCGGACAACTTAGTCGCTGTCGACTCGCTTTGGCTCTTGCGCACTCTTGCGATAGATTTTGCCCTGAAATACGCGGACGTAGCGCAGTTGGTAGCGCGGAACCTTGCCAAGGTTCAGGTCGCCGGTTCGAACCCGGTCGTCCGCTCTGATTCACCGCCACTTACAAATCTTTACTGATGTAAAAGATTAAAAGTGGCGGTCTTTCTATGGTGGAATGGCCGAGAGGCGAGGCAAGGGACTGCAAATCCCTCTACACGGGTTCAAATCCCGTTTCCACCTCCAAGAATTAGAAGTTTTAGTGTCATGTCCGTGCTCCATGAATAATGAAAGAATCTCACTATGAAATCCCAGGATGAATCTCAACGGCCTTGGGGTCACTACGAAGTTTTGCAAGAGAGTTCAACGCATAAAACAAAGTGCATCTATGTTCTTCCTGGAAAAAGACTTTCTTATCAACGCCATCAAAAACGAGCAGAACACTGGTTCATAGTTAAAGGAAAAGCCGAAGTTACCCTTGAAGGAAAAATCTCACTGCTTTCCGCTGGTGACACAATTTCAATTGGTATTGGTCAACTTCATCGGATCTCCAATATTGGAACAGAAGAAGTTATATTCATTGAAGTACAAACAGGTACCTACTTTGGCGAAGATGATATTGAGCGTATCGAGGACGATTTCGGTCGCTAATTTCGCTGTTGTATAGTTCATCCACCTAAGGACGATTGGCTCAGCGGTAGAGCACCACATTGACATTGTGGGGGTCACTGGTTCGATCCCAGTATCGTCCACGTAAACACTTTTCTAGTTGTGCCAACGAATCATTCCAATTACGCCTGCCGAAGCATAAAAAAACTGCAAAAAGAGAATTCCACGATGCTTACCTAGATATGCCCAGATTCCAATTAGAAATGAACTTAGTAAAAGCAAAGTAAATCCAAGGAATTCCAAACCAGTATTTGATGCTACAAGCAAAGAATAAGCAATTGCCGTAATTACACCTAGCCACTCAAACACTCTAGATTTACTCATTGACCTTTGTCTCTGCGAAGATTAGACACTTCATTTGAAGCATCTTGGCGGTTGTCTGAACGTAATCCTGCGATAACACCATCTAAATCCGCTTGAGATTTGTTTTGACTCATTTTGAAAGATACATCAAAGTGGGAAATTTTTAGCTCTATACCCACGATTGCACGTAATTGACCTTCAATATAATCTTCGGGCGCCTCATCCAAATTCCACGGTTTTGTACGATTTTTTTCGAATGAATCCGTTAGATCTGAAACAGCTTGGCGAAGCCAAACAACGTCGTCATGAATAATCAAATTACCGTACACGTGCGCCAACATGTAATCCCATGTAGGTACAACCTTTCCATGTTCTTTCTTTGAGGAATACCAACTAGGAGATATGTATGCATCAATTGGTGCGCTAATAAAAAGAGTTTCATGCAGCGGCTTCTCTGACCATTGGGAATTTCCGCGAGCAAGATGCCCGAGTATTGATTTATTTTTAGAATCAAAAAATACCGGAATCATCGTCGACTTAATCCCGTTAACAGTCGAAGTGACTAAATGGCCGCTTTTCAAATTTTGTAAAAAATGCTGAGCCGCAGAATCTTCAACAGCAAAGTGACGAGGAATATACATTTAGTGACTCACTCCCCCAAGATTCATGATTACTACGCCCGCAATTATGATCGTCATACCTATCAGATTTAACTTGGTCAGATGCTGGTTAAAGAAAATGGCGCCCCCTGCAGCAGCTCCGATAATTCCAAATCCAGACCAGATTGCATAAGTGATACCGACATCAATTTTTTTGAGTGACTGAGACAAAAGTGCGAATGCCGTGAGGTAACCAAGGAGTACTCCGATTGAAGGCCATAATCTTGTGAAACCATCACTTCGTTTAAGAAGCAAGGTACCCACTATTTCTGCAGCAATTGCTACAGCCAAAAGAAACCACGTCATGTGGCAATGGTATCCGTATTAGCATTAACCCGTGCCTACAAAAGACCCTAGCCGAGAAGCGCACTTTCCGTTGATTGAGAAAAAATATGGTGAGCCAATGAAGTATTGGTTCAAAGTGATGGAAAAAATTAAAGATCAAAAATATCCAGAGCAAATCGCACATCTTCGTGAAAATTACGGTTTTTCCCAGAACCATGCAAATGCTGTGGTGATGTACGCACGCGGTTCTAAAACAACACGAAAGTTCGAAACACCACGTGATTTCTACAAGTCGATCCACCCTGTTCAAGCAAAAACGCTTCGCAAAGTCTTTCGTGTTCTAACTTCAAAGTTTCCAGATCTCGAACTTGTTATTGCCTGGAATCAACCAATGATGAAGCTAGGCACTAGATATGTTTTTGGCGCAAGTGTGGCTAAAAACCATATATTAATAGCCCCATTTAACGCGGCAGTGTTGAAGAAAATGGCTAAGGAGCTTACGGATTACACCGTGAATAAGAAAACAGTGGCTGTTCCAAATGACTGGGAAGTGGATGAAAAGCTATTAGTTAAAATTGTTAAGAATGTTCTCGCACAAAAGTAAGAGACTTCTCGAAAATAATTTCCATGTCATGATCTAGGGTTGCAACGTGATAACTATTGGTCAATTCAATACGTTCTTTATCTTTAGAACGGATGCCAGTAAGAATTATTTCCGTATTTGAAACCGGTAATACATGATCTTCTGTGCTGTGGAACAAAAGAGTTGGAATAGTAACTTTTTCAAGATTTTCTCTAGTTGTTTTGAGCATCTTCGTGAGCTCGTAAATTCCGATCATCGGAAGTGCGTCATATGCGTATTCGGTGACATTTTTTCGTTTGATGTCATTACCAACGGCTGAACGCATTTTTTGAATTTTAGACATAATTTTCGCAAGCGCTGGAGTAACTCGTGGAATATGAATCATCGGATTCACAAGGACTATGCCACTAATCTTGTCTTGATGATTTTGAACCGTATAAAGCGTTAATCCGCCACCCATAGATAAACCAAAAACAAATATCTTTGAACAGCTTTTCTGTAGTTCACGTAACTCGCTCTCTACTTTTCGTGGCCATTCTTGCCACTTCACAGCGTTTAAATCTTCGGGTTTGGTTGCGTGTCCAGGTAATCGTGGAACTCGAACGGTGTAGCCCTGTTGATGCATGAATTCTGCCCAAGGTCGCATGGAAGAGGGCGAACCCGTAAACCCATGTACTAAAAGAATGCCGATTTCTTTTGTTGAACCCGTTCCGGTTGCTGCGAAATCTTCTAAATATCCAACCGGTGCGCCCACTGTTCCCATAAATTAAAGAATACGCCTTGAATTATTGGCTGGCTAGGTCTTGCGTAAGTTTCGCCCACTTGGTTAAGAGTTCAGATGCTTTCCCTGCATCAATTGCATTGATCGCACGTTGCAATCCGGTCTGCAAACGTTGGTGAAGATCTAAATCCAATTCACCTTCATAAGCTGCGATTGCCGCCGCTGCGTTAAGTAATACAGCATCACGCGGTGCGCCTCTTTCACCTGAGAATATCGCCCGAGTAATACGTGCATTCTCTTCTGCATCTCCCCCAACAAGAGCTGAAATTGGAGCCGAATCTAATCCAAAATCTGACGCATCGATTCGATCACTTGCAATAGTGCTATTACCAATTGATAAGACTGATGTTGTCGTCGCCAAGGTTATTTCATCCAATCCGTCGTCTCCACGGAAAACAAATCCATCAACACCACGATCTCCAAGGACTTGTGCCATAACTAAATGCATCCGCTCATTGGCCACTCCAATTGCGGCAGCTTTTGGTTTTGCCGGATTAGCGAGTGGTCCCAAAATGTTAAAAACTGTTGGCACTCCTAGTTCTTTTCTTACTGCAGCTGCATTTTTCATAGCAGGATGAAACTTCTGAGCGAAACAAAAACCAATACCTAATTCGGATACCGTTTTTTGGACACCTTTTCCATCGAGTGAAATATTTACACCGAGGGCTTCGAGCAAATCTGCAGCGCCAGATTTTGACGAAGAAGCGCGGTTACCGTGCTTAACCACCCGCGCCCCAGCTGCTGCTGCAATTATCGCGGCAGTAGTTGAAATGTTGATTGTGTGAGCGCCATCGCCACCGGTGCCAACAGTGTCAACAGATCTTTCGGAAACAATTATTGGCGCGCTGTGGTTGAACATTTCCGCGACGAATGCGCCAACTTCCTCGGGAGTTTCGCCTTTACTCTTGAGTGCCAGTAGAAATTGCGAAAGGTCAGAAGCGTCAGCGCGTCCTTCAAGGATTTCGCGCATGAACCATTGTGCATCTGGGCTTGTTAAATCTAAGCCGGATTCAAGAGCCGCAACTGCGCCCTTCCAACTCGGATTCATGAGTGGTGGATGTAAAAGTATTACGCCGAAGTGAGAGAACCGGTACGGAGTAAATCAGCGACGGTTCGCGCAAGCGTAAATGGATCAATTGGATGTGTGACTGATGCTTCTGCTTTAGACCACGCCGCAAGCCAGGCATCTTCTTTTCGACCTGTTATTGCTAAAACTGGTGGGCAGTTAAAAACCTCATCCTTTAATTGACGAGCAACTCCCAGCCCACCCTCAGGAGTTGCTTCACCATCGACGATGAAAAGATCAATTTTGAAAGTACCATCTTGAGATTTACGGTCAATGTATTGACGAAGAGCTGGACCGGTTGCGAACTCGTGAACTTCATGTTCTGGAAGATCATCTGCAACACGATTACCGAGGGCAAGAATTACGGCAGCACGCACTGAACTATCGTCAGAGTAAATAGCAATCTGCTTCTTCTTCTGAGTTGATCTGGCCGCTAAATCCATGCCGGTATCTTATTCGCTGACAGCCCTCTTTATAAGCAAAAAAATCTAGTGACCTGTTTCACCTGAATCCGTGGAAAATCTCGCCTCCAACTAGGTCCTTGGCGGTGGAAGTCGGGCGCCTTTGCAGGAATAATCAGCCCCATGTCCAGTGAAGTCGCAGCCCATAAAATCACTCGTCCGAACTTAGTTGCGGTCGGAACCATTGTTTGGCTCTCAAGTGAGTTGATGTTCTTCGCAGGTTTATTCGCCATCTACTTCACCACACGCGCAGTTCAAGGTCCCTCTATTTGGGCGCAATCTTCTGAACTGCTCAACATTCCTTTTGCTGCAATAAACACGACAGTTTTGGTTCTTTCATCAGTAACGTGCCAATTTGGAGTTTTCGCTGCTGAGCGATTCCAAAATAAACGAACGGGTACATTTTTTCAGATTAGCAAATGGGGAATGCGCGAATGGTTCTCGCTAACTTTCCTAATGGGTGCATTCTTCATCGCAGGACAGATTTATGAATATGCATCTCTGGTTGTAGAAAGTTTAACTCTCTCATCAACGGCTTACGGTTCAATTTTTTATATCGCTACCGGCTTCCACGGCTTGCACGTAACTGGCGGACTCGTTGCATTTCTTATCGTCTTGCTTCGCGTGGCCAAGGCTCGTCGTTTCACGCATTCTCAAGCTACAACTGCGATTGTGGTTTCCTACTACTGGCACTTCGTGGACGTAGTGTGGATCGCACTCTTTTCCGCGATCTATCTCATTAAATAATTGTGACAACAACGAAAGGCAAATTGTGAAGAGACTTTCTCGATACCGCAGACACCGAGCTGCTGCGCCTTTGCTCCTAGCGCTAGCACTACTGGCAATCGGAACGACTTTTTCAGTTGCAAGTGCAACACCAAATAAATCAGAAATTGCTCTGGCTCGATCCGCGGCAATTGAAGAGGGTAAACAACTATTTCTCAAAGGTTGCTCTTCATGCCACGGATTAAATGCCGAGGGTGGCGCCATCGCGCCATCGCTAATTGGTGTTGGTGCAGCATCAGTAGATTTCCAAGTTGGTACTGGTCGAATGCCAATGGCAGATATGAGTACCCAAGCAATGCGTAAAAAGCCTGTTTATACGCCGCAACAAGTTGCAGCGCTTGCAGCCTACGTCGCTTCACTTGCTCCCGGACCAGCAATACCTGGTGATGAGTTATTAAATTATGAGCGCGACGGAAGTGTTGCAGAAGGTGGCGAATTGTTCAGAAACAACTGCGCGATGTGCCACAACTTCGCTGCTCAAGGTGGAGCACTTACTCAAGGAAAATATGCTCCAACTCTTATGGGCGTTGAACCTAAACATATTTATGAAGCCATGATTACCGGTCCACAATCAATGCCGGTCTTCTCTGACAAAACAATTACTCCTGAAGAGAAACTATCCATTATTAAATGGATTAAATCTGCAGAATCAGAACCAGCACTAGGCGGAGCCTCACTTGGAAGAGTTGGTCCAGTGACTGAAGGCCTACTTATATGGACACTTGGTATCGGCGTATTAATTGGCGTTGCAGTTTGGCTTGCAATGAAAGCGAGATAAGGAAAACATGGCACACGAACTCGAAGCGATCACTGATCCAGGAATTCCTCCTCACGTGCATCGCAAAGCGGATGAAGATCCTGTTGCTGCTAAAAAAGCTGAACGGCAAGTTGCCATACTCTTTTTACTATCCGCTCTCGGAACTCTCCTCTTCATTATTTCCTACGTTGCGATTCCTGAGGACATTTTCATCTTTTTGCCAATTATGGGTAACACCAATGCACATCAATTATTTCTTGGTCTTGGCTTGGCATTTTCGCTCTTCTTTATTGGAATGGGTGCAATTCACTGGGCAAAGACATTAATGCCCGATAACGAAGTTACTGTGCAGCGTCATGAATTTCGTTCAACAGATGAAGATCGTAAGGAATTTGTTAAAACCGCCAAAGACGGTGCAGCTGCTGCTGGACTTGGTCGACGTTCATTAATTAAGCGTTCACTCGGATTATCACTTGGTTTAGTTGGGCTCTCACCTTTGCTGCTCCTTCGCGATTTAGGACCACTCCCTGGTGATTCACTCTTCACGACAAGTTGGAAAGCTGGAACACGTCTTGTTACAGACCCCGGAGATCGACCAATCAAGCCAGAAGATTTAGAAGTTGGCGCAGTTGCACAGGTGCTTCCAGCAATGGCACCGGGGCAAGATCACAGATCATTAAATGACATTGGAAAAGATGCTGTACTTCTAATTCGCCTGCGGCCAGAGGAGTTCAACCTTGATACAGAGCGCTTTTCTTGGACTCACGAAGGCATCATTGCTTTTTCAAAAATTTGTTCACATATGGGATGCGCAGTGGCTCTCTATGAGCAACAGACTAAGCACTTGCTCTGCCCATGTCACCAATCAACATTTGATGTAACCCGCGCAGCAAAGGTGTTATTTGGACCTGCAGCTAGGCCACTACCTCAATTAGCATTAACTCTGGATGCAGATGGTTACCTCGTTGCGAAACAGCCATTTACTGAACCAGTTGGACCTAGTTTTTGGGAGCGCTCATCATGACAGCACGCGAACGTATTGCCGGCAACGTAGCAAATTATGTAGACGAACGCACTGGTGCAGCTGCATGGATGAAGAAGAACCTTAATAAAGTATTTCCTGACCACTGGTCATTCTTACTCGGTGAAATTGCTCTCTATTCATTTATTATCTTGTTACTTTCTGGAACATTCCTGACTTTCTGGTTCGACCCATCGCAACGAGAAGTCGTTTACGAAGGTTCGTATCAACCGCTCTCAGGCTTGAAGATGTCTGCTGCCTATGCCTCCACACTTCACATCTCATTTGAAGTTCGAGGCGGACTTCTTATGCGTCAAATCCATCACTGGGCAGCGCTTTTCTTTATGGTTGCAATCGTCGTCCATTTGTTGCGCGTCTACTTCACTGGTGCATTCCGTAAGCCACGCGAATTTAACTGGATCATCGGCGTTGGCCTACTTACACTCGGAATCGTTGAAGGATTCCTTGGTTATTCACTTCCTGATGATTTACTTTCAGGCACAGGTATTCGAATCGCTGAAGCAATTATCCAGGCAATTCCAGTCGTCGGCACATATTTAGCATTCTTCGCTTTCGGTGGTCCGTTTCCAGGTGAAGCGTTCATTCCACGCATCTTTACTGTGCACGTATTACTACTTCCAGGAATTTTCTTGGCTCTAATCACCGTGCACTTAATGTTGGTCTGGTACCAGAAGCACACCCAATATCCAGGACCAGGTCGCACCGAGAAGAATGTTGTTGGCTATCCCCTGCTGCCTGTGTACATGGCAAAAGCTGGCGGATTCTTCTTTGTTGTATTTGGCGTAACAGCGTTCATTGCGGCGGTGGCATCGATTAACCCAATTTGGTTATACGGTCCATATACGCCTGGACAGATTTCCGCTGGTTCGCAACCCGATTGGTATATGGGTTGGCTAGATGGATTAGTGCGCATGTCTCCACCACTTGAAACACATGCTTTCGGGCACACAATTTCGTGGAACATTTTGATTCCAGGTTTAATTATTCCTGGAATTATGTTTACTGGATTAGCGCTGTATCCATTTATAGAAAGTTGGATTACAGGAGATAAGCGCGAACATCATCTTTTGGATCGTCCACGCAATGTTCCAAACCGAACAGCAATTGGTGCCATGGCTCTGACGTTCACCCTTGTGGCACTTATAAATGGTGGAAATGACATCATCGCTCAGCAATTCCACTTAAGCATCAATCAAATTATGTGGTTTAGCCGAATCGGAATCATTGTGCTTCCCCCAATTGCATTCGTTATAACCAAACGAATCTGTATTTCGCTTCAGAAGGCGGACCGCGAACTTGTATTGCACGGCGCGGAAACAGGTCGTCTAGTGCGTCTTCCTCACGGAGAATTCATCGAAGTTCATGAAGAGTTATCGCCAGAGAAGAAGTGGTTACTGACTTCCCATGAACAACAAGGCGCACTTGAGTTGCCAGAAATTGATAAAAGTGGCGTCCGCCGTCCTGCGGCGATTCGCAATAAGTTGCGCTCTCGAATGAGTCAAGCAAATGCCGAGGTAGCCCCAAAGGTCTCAGCTAAAGATCTAAAAGAGATCGAACACCACTAAAAGATCATCGCCCCCGCAAGGGCGACTAGCAACACGGCAATTGCAACAGAACCTCGCTTGCCAACTCTTTGCGGTAACCCTTTAATGTTGCTTTGGCGGTCCTGATCTAAATCTTTAATCACATTAATGAAATGTGCCGCACAACCTATCAATGCTCCTCCGAGCCACATCCACAAAGGTGGAGTTACTTCTTTTGAAATAGCGATGCACGATGGAAGAAGTGCAAATGCGACTGCATATGGCAATGGTGAAAGCAGAGTAAATTTGAAGTAGAAGTTATAGGCGATTCCACAACCTACGCCAAGTAAATAGAGCAATCCACCTTTAAAACCCAGTGGACCGAAGATATTTATGAGAATGGAAAATGGAGCCATGAAAATTAACCATGATCGCAATAATTTTTCAGTGATTAGCCCAGATACGAGTGGTTTTTTCTTCCTTTGATGTTTTAAATCATCCTTAAAATCGTATAAATCATTACTCCAACCTACGAGAAGCTGTCCCGTAAAAACCGTAAAAGCTATTACGTATGCCGGACCTTGCCACCAGTAATGAAGAGCAAAACCGAAAGCTACAAATGAAACGATTAATGATGGGATGAAGTGTGATGCTTGAAGCAGACCGAGAACCTTTTTCATGCTCTTCTAAGTCCGAAAAATAAACTTAATGCGAAGAAGTAGAAAGGGGTTTCTCGTACTCGGTTACCCATCCGATAACACTAATTATTAAACCGGACACCGCGATGAGAGTGAACCACCAACCAATAATCAAACTTAAGCCTGCTGCCACTGCAGCTAAACCAGTTGGAAGTGGCCACCAAGAGTGTGGGCTAAAGAAGCCAAGTTCTCCTGCGCCATCTGATATTTCGGCCACAGCGTTATCTTCTGGAAGAATTTTTCCGATTCGTTTCTGTGTAAACCACACATAGAAACCGACCATCCCCGCAAGTCCGCCCGCGAGTAATAATCCAGTGATTCCGAGTGCTTCGCCATTTACTTGCCAATAAATAATGGTCATGATGAAGTAAAAAATCGAAAGTCCAGCGAAGAGCATCCAGTTAGTTTTCATAAAACTTAGTGCCCTTCTGTCTTAATGTGTGGATGGTGTAAATCAAATGCAGGACGTTCACTAGATATGCGCGGCATTGAAGTGAAGTTGTGGCGCGGCGGCGGACATGAAGTCGCCCACTCAAGTGAAGAACCGTAACCCCAAGGATCATCGACCCCAACGAGAGGGCTCTTGCGAGTGATCCATACGTTTACAAAGAATGGAATCATGGAAAGTGCCAACAAGAAGGATCCGATTGTTGAAACTGTGTTCATGAAGGTAAATCCATCAGTTGGTAGGTAATCCGCATAACGTCGTGGGAATCCTTTGATACCAAGCCAGTGTTGAATCAAAAATGTTAGGTGAAAGCCGAAGAAAAGCGTCCAAAAGTGAATCTTGCCGAGGCGCTCGTTGAGCATACGTCCTGTCATCTTTGGCCACCAGAAATAGAAACCGGCAAACATTGCAAAGACCACAGTTCCGAAGAGGACGTAGTGGAAGTGTGCAACTACAAAGTAAGAAGCTGAAACGGCAAAATCAAGTGGTGGTGAGGCCAGAATAATTCCCGTTAGCCCACCAAATAAGAATGTTACTAAGAAGCCCATAACCCAAAGCATTGGAGTTTCGAAAGTAACGTGACCACGCCACATTGTTCCGATCCAGTTAAAGAATTTAACACCGGTAGGTACGCCGATAAGAAAAGTCATAAATGAGAAGAAGGGCAATAGGACCTGCCCACTTGCGAACATATGGTGTGCCCACACAGATACCGACAGAGCGGCAATTGCAATCGTTGCAGCAATCAAACCTTTGTAACCAAAGATCGGCTTGCGGCTAAAAACTGGAAGAATTTCTGTTGCTATACCGAAGAAAGGAAGGGCCAAAATATAAACCTCGGGGTGGCCGAAGAACCAGAACAAGTGTTGCCATAACATCGCACCACCGTTTGCTGGATCAAATAAGTGAGTCCCGTACAAACGATCAGATTCCAAGCCGAGAAAAGCCACTGCAAGTGGAGGGAAAGCCAGCAAAACTAAAATTGATGTAAGTAATACGTTCCATGAAAAGATCGACATACGAAACATCGTCATACCAGGAGCACGCATTGTAAAAATTGTTGTTATGAAGTTCACGCCACCCAAAATGGTTCCGATTCCGCCAACTGCAAGACCTGTAATCCATAGGTCGGCGCCAATACCAGGTGAATAAACTGAATTTGATAATGGTGCGTAAGCAGTCCATCCAAATGAAGCCGCACCGCCAGGTGTAAGAAATCCAGCGAAAACCATAATTCCTGAGAATAAATACAACCAATACGAGAGCATATTTAAACGTGGGAAGGCAACATCTGCTGCTCCAATTTGAAGCGGCATAATCACATTTGCAAAACCTACGAATAGTGGCGTCGCAAACAAGAGCAGCATGATTGTTCCATGCATGGTAAAGATTTGGTTGTACTGCTCATTACTTAGAAATTGCAATCCAGGTCGTGCTAGCTCTGAACGCAATAAAAGAGCGAGGAATCCACCAATTAAGAACCATGCGAAGGTTGTAAAAAGGTACATATAGCCAATGCGTTTATGATCAGTTGTCGTAATCCATTTAATGAACTCATTACCTTTGCGAGTTGGCTTCAAATCCTTTGTAGGAAGAGTGAGAGATGGACGCTCGGCAAAAGTTGTCATGCTGCGCTCGCTTTCAGAGTCTCTAGGTAATTCTCGTATTCAGCTGGGGTTACAACTTTGACAGTAAAAATCATTTGGGTGTGATTTCTTCCGCAGAGAATGTTGCAACGGCCGGGATATGTTCCTAACTTATTAGCTGTGAATTCCAATTTATTGGTTACGCCAGGAAGATTCTGCATTTGAATCATAAAAGCAGGAATCCAAAATCCGTGAACTACATCGTTTGAAGTAATTGTGAAGCGCACCTTCTCGCCTTGCGGTAGGTACAAAGTTGGTGGCTGTGCTGGTGTTCCCGTAACTACTGCGCTCGGTCCTGCCTCTGAATAACCGAATTGCCATGACCACTGGATTCCTTGGACTGAAATTTCGTGAGCCGGTCCTGTGGTTTTAGCGACGATCACAGTTTCTTTCTTTGCTGTGTAAGCGAAGAGAACTGCAACGATTATGAATGGAATTACCGTATAAAGAATTTCAACAGGAACGTTGTACTGCGTTTGTTTTGGAAATTCCGGTGAATCTTTTTTAAGGCGATGAAATACTGCTGGCCACAAAATCAAAATTAATGTAATTACGCCGACAACGCCTGCAGCAATCCAAGCTCCTTGCCAAAGTGACAAAGATTGATCATTTACACTTGTGATGCCCTCTTCGTAGCCAAGTCCAGAAACTTTTGAGCAACTTGTTAGCAAAATGGTGGATGGCATGAAAACGCCCACCAGGTAGAGGGCTCGCTTCATACGTGCGGACATAGGCTTAAGAATAGTGGGGCATTTCCAAAACGTACTCACCAGCCAGTAGCGTTCATCCGGTGGTACGTGTCACAGGAAACTTCCAGAGCGAAAGCCCTCTTCACCCTAAGGCTTTTGAAGTGCTCCATGCCGCTTTCGAAAATGGGTGGGCTAATCCATCAAAGCTTTCGGAATCTTCAGTGAGAGCCAATCACCTTAGAAATGAGGCTATGGAATCAATAGCTGCCTCACTTGGTGAAACTTTTGAATCCATATACCCATTTTCCTCGCCATCACTCGGCTATTTCTTGGGAATTCAAGGTTTACGTCAAAACTCAGAAACTTTGGTCTTTGGATCAACAGATCGCAAAGACGTATATGCAATCGCTTCAACGTGTCCAAACCAAATTATGGAGTGTGGACTCGACGGCAAGTTAATTTTACCTTCCAAACAAACCGCAGAAGGGGTATTAGCGCTACAAGTAGCAAATGCTGAAACTGGGGTTATCCAAGAGTGCGAAGAGATAATTCGATCTGTAAATACGAGCCGAATTTTCCTTGATTCAACAACTAGTGGCCTCCGTTTACCAATAAATTTTGAATACTCCACTGCAATATTTGATAGCCGGTCTTGGTATGGTCCGGCCGAAGTTGGTTTCTTAGTTGTTAAAAAACCAATCCAATGGAGTAATCCCCTGCCCCATCTAAACGCTGCTCGTACAAACTTTGATGCATCCTTACCGCTTCTGCTTGCTAGCGCAGTAGCTCTGGAAAATTTTGCAATCCAAGTTAAAGAAGAAGATGAGCAAATACGTTCGTTTAATTCTCAGATGCGAGATGCGTTTTCACAAATTCCAAATTCAGATATTGCAGGTTTACTTGAATCAAGCCTTCCGCATTTACTTAGTGTCTCTTTTCTAAATTGCAACGGTGAAGAACTATTACTTGCGATTTCTAGCCAAGGCTTCAGTGTGGATTCCGGCTCTGCTTGTACAGCCGATAACTTAGAACCTAGCCACGTTTTGGCTGCTATGGGCGTTCTGACGCATGGAAATATAAGAATAACTATTCATCCGGGCACAACCCAACAAGAAGTAGATGGACTTATTTCAGCGGTTACAAAGAGCGTGGAAAAATTAAGGTCATGAATCAAATCGATGCTCGCGGATGGCGGTGCCCTCAACCGATTATTGAATTAGGCAAAGCAATCGCAGTGATTGAAAGTGGCGAAGAAATTCATCTACTCTCAGATGATCCTGCTACTGAACCTGATTTGAAAGCTTGGTCTCGAATGACTGGAAATAAATTTTCGAAAATTGACGAGTTCTCATTTCGAATAATAAAAAGCTAATTTAAATGCGCGCTCAATTCTGATGCCGCTGAATCTCCATAAGCACCTTTAAATCGCTCTATAAATTGATCTGATGTAAATCTATATTCCTGTGTTCCCTTGGTTTCTATTACATACGTTGCAATCATTGCGCCAAGTTGCAAGCATCTTTCATGAGATAGGCCCCAAGCAAGACCGGCAATAAATCCTGAGCGGAAAGAATCACCAACGCCAGTTGGATCAACTTTTGCATTCTCCTTCGGGCAAGAGATTTTTGTAAGTTCGCCACCTTTAGATTCGATCCGCGCGCCTTTAGAGCCTTGTGTGACTACACGATGTTTAACTCGAGAAAGAATTTCGGCATCACTCCAGCCAGTTTTTTGAATCGCTAGCGCTAACTCGTACTCATTCATAAATAGGTAAGCTGCACCATCTATAAGGGTTTTTATCTCTTCACCTTGCATGCGCGCCATCTGCTGTGAAGGATCCGCGGCAAACGCAATTCCACGGGCACGAGCTACTTCGCTATGGCGCATCATTGCTTCAGGATCATCAGGAGAAATAACTATCAAATCTAATTCGCCAGTTTTTTCGATAATTGGTGCTAATTCAATATTTCTTGCCTCACTCATTGCCCCAGGGAAAAAGGATGCGATTTGATTAAGTTCTGTATCGGTGGTCACCATGAAGTGCGCTGTGAATAAATCCTTAGAAATCAAAACGTGTGAAGTGTCGACGCCATGGCGAGATAGCCAGGCTTCATAATCTGCCCAATCCTTGCCGACAGCGGCAATCAAAATCGGATTAAGTCCAAGCATGCCCATTCCAAAACAAATGTTTGCAGCGCACCCACCCCGACGAACATCGAGATCATCTACTAAAAATGAGAGAGAAACTTTTTCAAGTGACCCAGCAACGAGTGAATCGGTGAATTTGCCGGAGAAGGTCATTAAATGATCAAGACCAACCGAACCTGCCACACCAATTCTCATGGCGTGATACTAGTTATCTGTTGGCTTAGTTAAAAGAATCGCCACAGGCACACGAGCCTTGGGCGTTTGGATTATCAATTGTGAAGCCTTGCTTCTCAATAGTGTCCACAAAATCAATGGTTGCACCAGACAAATAAGGATCACTCATCTTGTCTGTAATGACTTTTACGCTCCCGAATTCACGGACGATATCTCCGTCGAGATTACGATCATCGAAATAGAGTTGATATTTCAAACCTGAGCATCCGCCAGGTTGCACTGCCACACGTAGATTCAAATCATCACGGCCTTCTTGCGCCAATAGAGCAGCAACTTTTGAAGCCGCATTATCAGTTAGAAGAATTCCTGTAGTTGTGCTTGTCTCAGTGCTCATGTTCTCTCCCTTTCGAGTACGGCCTAAGCCTAGCGACCTCTTAGAGTCTGCGCGACACGGACACAGATTATGAGAGAGAATGCGGATGTGAATCTCGGCGAATTACTGCTGCTTGGACAAGGACGTGACCTTGGCAGCGAACGTGGCGTCTCCTGCGATGGAGAACTTCCGCCAGCAAGTGATCCTCAACTAGTTGATCGTGCACGCGCTGCACGTAAAACTCTTGGTTCCAATGTGCTAGTTCTTGGTCATCATTATCAGCGAAATGAAGTGATTGAGTTCGCAGACATAACTGGAGATTCTTTCAAGTTGGCTCAAGAGGCTGCTCATCAAAGTTTGGTGGAGAACATCATCTTTTGCGGTGTTCACTTCATGGCAGAAAGTGCGGACATTCTTACAACAGAGAAACAGCGAGTGATTCTTCCTGATCTTGCTGCAGGATGTTCCATGGCAGATATGGCAACTGCCAATCAAGTAGCGAAATGTTGGTCTGAGTTACAAAGTATCGGCGTTGCAGAAGGCGTTATTCCAGTTACGTACATGAACTCATCTGCTGCCATCAAATCTTTTACAGGTGAACATGGCGGAACGATTTGTACGTCATCAAATGCTGAAGCTGCGATGAAATGGGCCTTCACACAAGGTGCAAAGATTCTTTTCTTACCTGATCAGCACTTAGGAAGAAACACAGCCGTTCTTTCTCTAGGTTTAACTTTAGATGATTGCGTTTTATGGAATCCGTGGAAGCCTTTGGGCGGACTCACTGAAGAGGCAATAAAGAGAGCAAAGGTAATTTTGTGGCGTGGGCATTGTTCAGTTCACGGACGATTTTCCTTAGAAAGCGTTAATGAAATTAGAAATCGCGTTCCTGGAGTTCAAGTCCTAGTCCACCCTGAATGCCAACACGAAGTTGTCCGCTCTGCCGATCACATTGGTTCGACAGAAAAAATCATCCAAATCGTGAAAAATGCACCGTCGGGATCTAAATGGGCAATAGGAACAGAATTAAATTTAGTTCAGCGAATTTCTCAAAATAATCCAGATAAAGAGATTTACTTTCTCGATAAAGACATTTGCTACTGCTCCACGATGAATCGAATCGACTTACCTCACTTGGTGTGGGCTATGGAATCACTCGTTTCCGGACGTGTGGTTAATCAGATTCGGGTTGCTCCGGAAGTGGCAAAATATTCAAAACTCGCTCTAGAAAGAATGCTCGCTCTATAGTTACGCCCATGCCTACTTCAAATGATCCTTCCGCAAAAAAGGGGCGACCAACTCCTAAGCGTAAAGAAGCACAATCAAAAAGAATAGTCTCATCCCTGGCTCCAGCATCTTCAAAAGAAGAGAAGAAGCGAGCTCGCGAACAATCTCGTCTTGCTAGAAATGCCTCCCGAGCTGCTTACTTGCGCGGTGAAGAAAGTGCTTTACCGCTTCGTGACAAAGGGCCAGCAAGGAGACTCGTAAGAAATCTTGTCGACTCACGTAAATCAATTGGTGAGTATTTCTTACCAATTATTTTTGTTGTTTTACTTCTCTCTATTTTCCCAGTTGCAGCTCTTCAATACGGTGGAATCGCATTAATGTACGCGGTGCTTTTAACTGCTGTGGTTGATGGAATTTTTCTCTCAAGAAAGATAAAACGCGAAGTTCGTAAGCGCTTTCCTGATACTTCGACTAAAGGCCTAGGTTTATACGGATGGCTTCGATCAACTCAAATGCGTCGACTTCGCGCACCACATCCGCAGGTCAAACCTGGGGATTCTTTTTAATTCACTCCTGATATTTGATTATCTAGCGAACGTGTGACTGCACAAAAGGTAATGAGACAACTTCTGCTTGAGATTCGCGACCACGAATATCAACTACAACACTAGTTCCGAGTGTTACTGAGGAGTCGAGTAGGGCCAGTGCAATACCATTTTTAAGTGTTGGCGAAAAAGTTCCAGAGGTAACGATTCCCACTGCAATCCCGTCAGAGTCCTTGACGCTCATGCCGGCACGTGGAATTCCCCGATCTAGTGATTTCAAACCATGCAAAAATCTACGTGGCCCATTTGTCCTTTCACTACGAAGCACGCTATCGCCGGAAAATTTTTCTTTTTTCCAACCAACTGCCCATGAAGCGCTTGCTTGGACGGGAGTGATGTCCAGAGACAATTCGTGCCCATGCAGTGGATATCCCATTTCAGTACGCAAAGTATCTCTGGCACCCAAACCGCAAATAACGCCATCAAAAGATGCGATTGTATGAACTAGCACGTCCCATACTTTTTCGGCATCTTTCCAGAGTGGTAATAATTCAAATCCAAATTCACCTGTATAACCAGTTCGACACAAAATAACATCACACTTCGCAATCTGCACGTGTGTGAAACTCATGTAATCAATTGTTGGTGAAACTCCTAATGAATCTATTACCTGTCCCGTTGCCGGACCTTGCAGTGCTAGCACGGCATATTCGTTATGGAGATTTTTAATTTCAATACCTGGAATCAATTGTGATTCGATTGACGCAACAACCTCGGAAGTATTTGAGGCATTCGGAACTAGAAAAATGTCATCTGGCGAATTCCGATACGCGATGAGGTCATCTATAACTCCACCTTTTTCATTACACAACATCGTGTACTGAGCCATACCATCTGAAATTCTGTTTAAATCATTTGTAAAGATCCCATTAAGAAAATCAAGTGCGCCTACTCCCTTGACACTCGCCTTGCCAAGATGTGAAACATCAAAGAGTCCAACTCTTTCTCTGACAGCTGCATGCTCGGCAAGCACACCCGATGCCGGATATTCGATCGGCATCAACCAACCGCCAAAATCTGCCATCTTGGCTTGCAGTCCTAGGTGTTTCTGATGAAGTGGCGAATTTTTCACAATCACAACCTACTCCCAGACCAACAAAAGTTGCTACAACCGATAACCTTTGCGTCTTACAGTTTTGATGATCTCAGCAAGGTTGAAGGAGCGCAATGTCCTCGTTAACTCTTACAGATGGCGCCGTTACCAATGGCGTTCTGGTTTTAGGGCTCTCTTTTAATCCCAATAAAAATTCTGCATTGACCATCGAATCTGGCAGTGTCGCTATTGATGCTAGAACTTTGCTGGCGCACCTAAAAGAACTCGGCGCTACCGGAAAATATGATGAAGTAATAAAAATTCCTGGTACTCGTACTAAGTTAATTGTCTTCACTGGATTGGGTGCAACTCAGAGAGAATACGGTCACGAAACTCTTCGTCGCGCAGCCGGTGCGGCAGCTCGCGCCCTGGCTGGTAGCACTGAAGCAACATTTGCACTTCCAACTCTCAACCTAGAGGCACTTTCTGCGATTGCAGAGGGCGCGTCTTTAGGAGCATATGCTTTTGATGAATTCAGAGGTTCCACTAAATCTGAGAGAAAGCTTCCGCTTGCAAAGATTGCTATTCACTCCAAATTCGCTAAAAAAACAGAAGCCAAGAACGCGTTGAAGCGAGCTCAAGTAATCGCTCAATACACGCATCTTGTCCGCGATCTGATTAATACTCCCCCTTCGCACCTGACTCCTGATTCATTTACTAAAAAGATTTCAGCTGCCATCAAATC
>JBPCTE010000125.1:0-3264 GCA_051006495.1 Candidatus Planktophila sp. | reverse complement strand
GTGTTGAAGGTGGACATTCTCGAAACTTCTTATGCGGAAGAAGCAGGAATTAAATCGACAACTTTTAAAGTGAGCGCGCCCTATGCATATGGCACTTTGTCTGTTGAACAAGGAACTCACCGACTGGTTCGTATTTCTCCTTTTGATAGCCAGAGTCGCCGCCACACATCTTTTGCTGGTGTTGAAGTTGTGCCTGTTGTGGATCAAAGCGATCACATTGAAATTGATGAAAAAGAAATACGTGTAGATGTTTATCGCTCATCTGGTCCTGGTGGACAAGGAGTTAATACAACGGACTCTGCAGTTCGCATCACTCACATTGCCACTGGCATTGTGGTCTCTTGTCAGAACGAACGTTCACAGATTCAAAACCGTGCAACCGCAATGGCTGTATTGCAATCAAAATTATTAGAGCGCCGTCGCCAAGAAGAGCAAGCAAAAATCAATGCACTCAAGGGTGATAATTCGGGTTCATGGGGAAATCAAATGCGTTCATATGTTTTAGCTCCGTATCAAATGGTTAAAGATTTGCGCACTGATCATGAAACAGGAAATACCGGTGCTGTTCTTGACGGAGAAATAGATGACTTCATCGAAGCTGGAATTCGTTGGCGTCGTAGTTCATAAATCACGCGTGATTTAGCGCATTCAGAGAAAAATCACAGGCTCGAGTAGTACCTAATTCCCGAGAAAATCGCTCGAATTCCATAAACTATGGACAGTAAGGAAAGCGCAGCAAAAAGGTTTTCTTCGTGAGATTAGAGATGATTTACACGAATGAAAAATTAGTTGCGCTTAAACCGAATTAATTGGAGTGCGCGTGATTCGTTTTGAAGGTGTAACGAAACTTTATCCAGGCCAAGATCGTCCAGCCCTGGATAGCGTCTCCCTCGAAATTATCAAAGGTGAATTCGTATTCCTTGTTGGATTATCTGGTTCAGGTAAATCCACATTCTTGCGTTTAATTTTGCGCGAAGAGCGCCCAACTTCAGGAACAATCCATGTCGCAGGTAAAGATTTAGGGACACTTGCATCACACAAAGTTCCAGAACTTCGCAGACAAGTTGGAACAGTTTTTCAAGATTTCCGATTGCTTCCAAATAAAACTATTGCTGAAAACGTGGCTTTTACTCTTCACGTTCTTGGATACTCACAAAAAGAGATTAACCGTGAAATTCCGGAGGTTCTTGAATTAGTTGGTTTGGAAGATAAAGCTGATCGCCTTCCCAATGAAATCTCAGGTGGAGAGCAACAGCGCGTAGCAATTGCACGTGCTTATGTAAGCCGTCCACCAATTCTTATTGCCGATGAACCAACTGGAAACTTAGACCCAGCAACTTCTGTTGGAATTATGAAACTCCTTGATCGAATTAACCGCGAAGGCACCACCGTATTGATGGCAACTCACGATGCCGGAATCGTGGATCAAATGCGTAAGAGAGTTATCGAATTAGATGGCGGACACGTGATTCGTGACCAAGCTCGCGGTGTTTACGGATATACGGGTTAGGGTTAGCAAATGCGCGCACGCTTCTTATTAGGTGAAGTTGGGATCGGCCTCAAGCGAAACTTCACAATGACATTTGCTGTCATCGTCACGGTCGCAATCTCTTTGTCATTGCTTGGGATCGGTCTTTTATCTAACTCTCAGGTCAATGCCATGAAAGATTATTGGTATGACAAGATAGAAGTATCTGTATTTCTCTGCGGATCACTCTCTGAGTCACCATCTTGTTCGGCAGGAATAGTTACTTCTGCTCAACGCTTAGAGATTCAAAATGATTTGCAGAAGATGCCAGTTGTCGCCAACGTCTATTACGAATCACAATCTCAGGCATATTCACGCTTCCAGGAGCGCTTTAAGGATTCTGCAATTGCGCAAAATGTCACAGCAGATCAATTGCCAGAATCATTTCGTGTAAAGCTAAAAGATCCGCAACAATTTCCAGTAATCGTAAGCGCATTCTCTGGTCGACCAGGTGTTGATCTAGTGCAAGACCAACGAACTATTCTTGAGAAGTTCTTTCGTTTATTAGCTGTACTCAGAAATGGTGCTCTTCTAGTTGGACTTGCATCAGTGCTCACAGCAGCGCTTTTAATTAGTAACACACTTCGTATCGCTGCATTTAATAGACGTCGCGAAACTGGTGTGATGAAACTTGTAGGAGCATCTTCTTGGTCGATCCAACTTCCATTCTTACTTGAAGGCGTCTTCTCAGCCATCATCGGTTGGGGTCTAGCAACAGGTTTGCTCGCACTACTTAAATCAGTCGTTGATTCCAAAGTTGCTCCACTTTTAACCTTTACCAAGTTCTTTGGCTGGGGCGAAGTTTGGGTTGCCTCTGGTTGGCTGTTGCTAACAGGACTTGGTGTTTCAGTTCTGGCTTCATTGGTAACACTTCGCCGCTATCTCAAGGTTTAATTATCTCTTAACAACTGCTTTCAGTTGTCTTATCGGGGGGTGACGTGCGATGGTTAAAGAAGTTGGTCGCAAGGTTATCGCGCAAAATAAAAAAGCCCGTCACGATTACTCAATCGAAGATGTCTTTGAATGCGGAATAGTTTTAACTGGTACAGAAGTTAAATCACTTCGTATGGGACGTGCCTCATTAATCGATGGCTTTGCAATGGTTGATAAGGGCGAACTATGGTTAAGCGGTGTTCATATTCCTGAATACACCCAAGGCACATGGACTAATCACACTCCCCGTCGCGATCGCAAACTTCTCGTGCACTCAGCTGAGATTCGCAAACTCTCTGCGCGCATGAAAGAGGGTGGACTCACACTTGTTCCGCTCTCTCTTTATTTTAAAGACGGAAAAGCAAAGATTGAATTAGCTGTCGCTAAAGGTAAGAAAGTTCATGACAAGCGCGCCGCACTTATGGAGCGTCAAGCAGGTCGCGAGATAGAGCGCGAAGTTTCTCGCCGTCGCTCTGGTAAAGATTCTTAACAACAGTATCTTTCTAATCAGTAAGTATTCAAAGTAACGAAGCCTGATTAATAATCGCACTTCAGGCTTAATTTTTGCCTCGTTTTGTATCTTTTTTTATTGAGCCTTACACTTATCTACTCATTACTGAACGCACGTGTGCGTATTCGGAAAATGAAAACAAAAACTAAATAGTGGGAAATGCTTTCCACACCCTTGGGGGTGAACGGTCTCGACTTTGGAAGTTGATTCAGGGGAAGCGGGCCGAGGAAGCCAGGATGATCTCGTTAACCAAAAACCTGTGCAAAAAATAAGTGCAAGTACAACTCGCACT
>JBPCTE010000124.1:0-3874 GCA_051006495.1 Candidatus Planktophila sp. | reverse complement strand
CTAGCGTTAATACCTATTTAATGTAAGGATTTGCCTCCCAAGCCCCACTCACGGGGATCAACGAGGAGGATGAATGAGACGCTCTAGAACGCTCGTATCTCTCATCGCCCTGAGCTTTGTTCTCAGTGCATGCGGTAGCTCGAGTTCTGACAGTGGTTCAGGATCAAATGCAGGTGGTCAAGATGGTGTTCTTGCACCGTATGACTCTGCAAAAGCTGGTGGAACTTTAACTCTTGTTGCCAAAGGCGCAGCAGGAACTTTAGATCCACACATTAACTACACACTTCAATTCTGGCAGTTATACCAGGCAACGTACGACGGTCTACTTGCATTTAGAAAAGTAGATGGTCCTAAGTCATTTGAAACTGTTCCAGACTTAGCAGAAGCTCTTCCTGAACTCAGTGATGGTGGAAAGACATTAACATTCACATTGCGTAAAGGAATTAAATTCTCAGATGGTCGCGACGTCACAGTAAATGACGTAAAGGCTTCATATGAGCGAATCTTTAAGGTGTCCTCACCAACAGCGGGTGGTTTCTATAACGGAATCATCGGTGCAGATGCATGTTTGGCAAAGCCTGCAACATGTAAGTTGGATCAAGGAATCATCGTCGATCCAGCGACAAATAAGATCGTTATTAAGTTAACTGCGGCTGATGCAACAATTAACTACAAGCTAGCGCTGCCTCACGCATCAATTCTTCCAGCTGATGCTCCATCTAAGGATGCGGGTACAACTCCAATTCCTACAACAGGTCCTTACATGTTTGCGTCATATGACCCAAATAAGGAACTCAAGATGGTTCGCAATCCAAACTTCAAAGAGTGGAATCGCGAAGCACAACCAGCTGGTTACCCAGATGAGATTGTCTACCAATTTGGTTTGACAGCTGAAGCGCAGGTAAACGCTGTAAAGAACGCTCAAGCAGATTGGATGTACGATCCAATTCCAGCAGATCGTTTATCTGAAATTGGAACAGAAGTTCCAGACCAGATCAAGGTTCACACATTGACAGCAATGTGGTACTTGCCTATGAATAACAACTTGGCACCATTTAATAATGTAAAAGCGCGTCAAGCAGTTAATTACGCTCTTGATCGCAATGCAATGGTAAAGATCTTCGGTGGAGAACAACTAGCATCACCTGCTTGTACATTCTTGCCACCAGGATTCCCAGGTCACAAGGACTTCTGCCAATACACAGCAGGTGGTTCCGTTGAATCTCCAGCAACAAGTTGGACCGCGCCAGATATTGAAAAGGCGAAGCAACTCGTTAAAGAGTCAGGAACTGCTGGCCAGAAAGTTGGCGTTGTTGTATCTGATGATGAAGTGAATAAGCAGATGGGTGAATACATCCAGAGCGTTCTCAACCAGATCGGTTATAAGGCAACTTTGAAACCAATTTCTGGAAATATTCAATTCACATATATTCAGAACACAAAGAACAAGGTTCAAATCTCGGTATCTCAGTGGTATCAAGATTTCCCAGCAGCGATGGACTTCTTGTACATCTTGCTCGGTTGTGAATCATTTACTCCAGGTTCAGATTCATCAATTAACATGGCTGGTTATTGCAACAAGGCAAATAACAAGCGCATGATTGCTGCGATGGACCTTGGCGTAACAGATCAAGCAGCTGCTGATAAAGAGTGGGGCGAAATTGATCAAGCGATCATGTCCGAAGCTCCAGTAGCTGTTGCCTTTACACCAAAGCAGATCGATTTCTTGGGTGCTCGTGTAAAGAACTACAACTTCTCCAAGCAGTTCTACATGTTGGTTAGCCAACTGCAGGTTAAGTAAGTAAATGACTACGCACGAACCAGCGTTCGATCTCTCATCTGAGAGTCCGAGCAAAATTGCTCTTCGAACGCTGGTTCGTGACCGTAGATCGTGGGTTGCATCGACGATGTTGGTAATCGTCGTTGCACTCACACTCTTTGCCCCGCTCTACGCGTCACTAATTTCAAAGACTGATCCATTTGTCTCAACAATTAACGGCACAGTCGTCTTAGATGGCGTAGAAGTACAAGTTCTGCAGCAATCAACTGAAGGTCTCAAACTCGGTGTTAATCCAATCGGTCCAACGTGGAAGATTGGTCCATACTTTTTAGGTGCTGATAATCAAGGCCGAGATGTCGCAGCGCGTTTGTTATATGGCGGTACAAATACTCTTTTAATCGGTTTTTCAGCCGCAGCACTAACTCTGATAATTGCAACTCTTGTCGGTGTTATTGCTGGGTATTCAGGAAAAATAATCGACTCTGTCATTTCTAGAGTCTTAGATGTTATTTGGGCATTCCCGGTTTATCTCTTATCAATTTCACTCTCAGTTGTTCTGCTTACAAGTGGTTTTAAATGGGGACCAATTTCTTTAGAAGCAGGTTCTTTATATCTGCCAATAATTATTATCGGTCTTGTCTATGTTCCCTACGTTGCGCGTCCGATTCGTGGTCAGGTATTAGCACTTCGTGAACGCGAGTTTGTAAAAGCTGCAATCGGTGGCGGAGCAAAGAATTCGACAATTATTTTTCGCGAGATATTGCCCAACGTAATACCTAGCGTTTTAGTATTTATCCCGTTAATGGTCTCTCTAGCAATGCTGACAGAGTCTGCTCTCTCATTCCTATCTATTGGTGTTCAACCACCTGATGCTTCATGGGGAACAATTATTAAAGATGGACTCAGTCTTTTGTATACCCGGCCATTAGTTGCGCTGATGCCAGGTTTATTCATCGTTGTGACCGCTGTTGCACTTAACTTGCTCGGCGATGCCGTCCGCGATGCATTAGATCCTAAGGCTCGTCTGCGTGGTGCATTTTGACGCGATTTATTCTTAAACGTTTAGCCGCTGCAGTTTTTGTACTTGCCTCCATTAGCGTTTTGGTATTTCTTATTTTCTTTGCCACTCCTGGAGTCGATCCTGCAGCACGTATCGCAGGAAGAAATGCCGATCAACTAACGTTGCAGCAAGTTCGAGCTACATTTGATTTAGATAAACCCCTTCACATCCGATATCTCTCCATGATGAAGCACTTATTTATCGATCGCGATCTGACTTCATACGTAAACCGTGGCGCCGAAGTGTGGCCACAATTAACCCAAGCTATTCCGGCAACACTCTCACTTGTTTTTGGCGCTGCGTTAATTTGGTTGATTCTTGGGTTAGTACTCGGAATCACTGCGGCTGGAATGCGAAAATCCTGGGTAGACCCGGCAATTGGAATTATTGGCATCGTCGGAGTCTCACTTCCTGTCTATTGGCTTGGTGAAGTGGTTAACTTAATTACTCAAGGAAAATTGCACGCAACTCTATTTAGGTGGGTGCCGCCCCTGGGGTACGTACCATTTACGGAAAGTCCAAGTGGTTGGTTCTTAGGACTTCTCTTTCCTTGGCTGACTCTCTCAATTCTCTATTCCGGTATTTATATTCGAGTTATTCGCAGCTAAATTGTTGGATTAATGCAAGAAGATTACATAAAGACAGAACGCGCTAAAGGTGCAGGTGAAAAACGTATTTTGATTAAGCACGCAAGTCGCATGAGTCTTATTACTGTTGTTTCACTCTTTGGATTGGACTTTGGTGCGCTAGTTGGCGGTTCGGCTCTTTTAACTGAGGTTGTCTTCGGTATTCAAGGTGTGGGCCGCTTAACCTTTACTGCGCTACAAAACTTTGATCTTCCGCTCATTATGGCAACTGTTATGTATGCGGCCTTCTTTATTGTTATTGCAAATGCCATCGTTGACTTGGTTTATGCCTGGATAGATCCCCGGGTGCGTCGTGGCTGAAAAATTATTAGAGGTTAAAAACCTCTGCGTCTCATTTAAAACTCGCAAAGGCACTGTGCGCGCAGTAAATAACCTCTCCTTCTCTAT
>JBPCTE010000123.1:0-1478 GCA_051006495.1 Candidatus Planktophila sp. | reverse complement strand
GCATCATCGACGTTTTGGATTCCCTTTACAACGAGTTTGCCCTTCCAGTTTTTGCGAATCCACTTTAGGTCTTCGTATGTAACTGTTGGATCAAACATTGAATCGAGTAACTCTGCGACAGTCCCGTTCCATGAATCAAGGGATGCAAACTTAAGCGGAGCAGTAGTTAAAAAATTCATCCACCAGGCTGGTCTTGGAATCGCATTAATAATTGTCTTTGAAGTAAGTGATGGCGGAATTGTCATTCCGTTTCGTACATCGCGCAGACGAGCGCCAGCAACTGGAACATCGACTGTCAAAACAAGAGTGTCAAAGCCCGCAGCCTTTGCGCGGTCAACAAGTGCCATTGAACGATCGCGGTCTTTCCACATATAAAGCTGAAACCAATTGCGTCCATGAGGCGCTGCAGCCGCCACATCCTCAATCGAATGAGTACCCATTGTTGAGAGTGTGTAAGGAATTCCTGCATCTGCCGCTGCGGTGCATCCAGCGATTTCGCCTTCGGTCTGCATCATGCGCGTAAAACCAGTTGGGGCAATACCAAATGGCAATGAGTGCTTGCGACCAAGCATTGTCACCGATGCATCAACCTTAGAAACATCGCGCAATACATTGGGTGAGAATTCGATTTCTTCAAAAGTCTTTCGTGCTCTAGTCAAACTTATTTCTTGATCAGCAGATCCGTCGGTGTAATCAAATGGTGCTTGTGGAGTACGACGTTTTGCAATCGTGCGAAGATCATGAATTGTGAGAGCACGTGAGAGTCTTCGCCTTTTTGCACTAAAGATCGGTTTTCTAAATTTTAATAGCGATGCAAGGTCGGCTATGCGGGGTATGCGACGTTTAACTTTTACTCTAGTTTTGGAACCAGAATTAGCCATCGTCGTGCTCTCCTTTTTATTGCAATATCGAAGTAAAAAATACAACAACGTACGTAGCCCCGAAGGGATTCGAACCCTCGTAGCTGGCTTGAGAAGCCAGAGTCCTAGGCCGCTAGACGACGGGGCCCTAGATTTTTCAACTATCTTTTCTTTTCGCTGGGGTACCAGGACTCGAACCTAGACTTACTGAACCAGAATCAGCAGGGCTGCCAATTACCCCATACCCCAAAATAGGCAGTGCAAAGAATACCGCACCGACTAGAGCGTAAGTGCCGCTGCAATTCGAGCCAGCGATGCCTCTTTACCAAGTAATTCCATTGATTCAAATAATGGTGGTGAGATTGTGCTTCCAGTTGTTGCAATGCGAACAGCCCCAAATGCAATGCGTGGCTTAAGTCCCATCTCTTCAATTAAACACGCACGTAATGCAGCTTCAATGCTGTCGTGATTCCATGTTGTAAGAGGCTCTAACTCCTTAAGTGAACGTTTCAATACGTCTTTGGAAATTTCATCCGTAATCTTAGAGACGCTATCTGCCTCAACTGCGAACTCTTTTACGAATAAGAACTTAAGCATTTGTGGGACTTCATTGAGTTT
>JBPCTE010000122.1:0-2871 GCA_051006495.1 Candidatus Planktophila sp. | reverse complement strand
ACGAACGCGATGTAGTCGGAGTCGAAATTGGCTTTGATGTAACTGTAGGCAAAGCCCGTATTCGTGGAATAGTTGACAGACTTGAAGTTGATTCTGCGGGAAATCTATTTGTTATAGATTTTAAAACTAGTAAAACTCCAATCTCTCAAGAAAAAGCAGATGAAAACTTGCAGCTCAAGAGTTATCAGATTGCCATCTCCGAAGGTGGATTTAAAACTCACCACGCGAGTACAACTTCTAGTGGTGCGGCGCTTATTTATTTGGGTCATGACATACAAAAAATCTCTTCACGAGAACAAGGTGTTATTGATCTAGAAGAAGCTCGCGCGGAAATTGAGAATATTGCGCAATCAATGGGCGCTGCACAATTTGTGGCAGCAACTAATAGCAGATGCAAAGAGTGTCCCGTAAAGAGTTCGTGCCCAATTAAGTCAGAAGGGCGCACGGTGATCGAATGATTTCTCCATTAGATATCGCAAAAGCTCTTCGCACCGTAGAACCAAAGGTGTCAGATCCAACCCCAGAACAAATTGCAATTATCAGCGCACCCCTCGAACCAGCAGTTGTTATTGCTGGTGCAGGATCTGGCAAAACTGAAACAATGAGTGCGCGGGTGCTCTGGTTAGTGGCAAACAAAATTGTTCGCCCTGATGAAATTTTGGGACTTACATTCACTCGCAAAGCCGCGGGTGAATTATCAATTCGTGTACGCAAGCGTTTGCGCCAGTTAAAAGAAGCAGGGCTTTTAGATAAAAACATTGCACTAGATACTTCAATTACGACTTATCACTCATATGCGGGGCGAATTCTGAGTGAACATGCAATTCGATTAGGAATCGATGCAAGTAGTGATCCGCTAGGCGATGCTGCCCTTTGGCAAATAGCATCTGATGTCGTACGTAATTGGCCAGATGAAGAGTTCACAAATGAAAGCGCACTAACAACGGTTATTGATGATGTTATTGGCCTTGCCAAACTCGTTCTAGAACACCAAGTTTCTTTTGAATCTATTCGCCAAGAAGATGAAAAAACCCTCGCTGAATTACAACGAATTGGTGGCACAAGTAATGAAGAAGTACGAAAAACTGGTCGAATCGCGCGTCAGAGAATTGCAATCTTGCCGATGGTCCAAGAGTTCATCAAACGTCGCCGCGATGATGGACAACTCTCTTTTGACGATCAGATGTCTATCGCAGCCGATATCGCAGAGAAGTTCTCAGAAGCATGTGAACTAGAACGCGCTAAGTACAAAGTTGTTTTGCTTGATGAATATCAGGATACGTCGCAATCACAAGTTCGCATGTTGTCAGCGCTATATGGAGGCGGACATCCAGTCATGGCAGTTGGAGATCCATGCCAAGCGATTTACACATGGCGCGGTGCATCTGCTGGAACTATCGGAACTTTTAGCAAGTATTTTCCAAAGAGCGCCACACAAAGCGGTGCTGAATTATTTAATCTCTCAATAACTTTTAGAAATGATAAAAAGATTCTAGAAATTGCTAACTCGATTTCCGATCAAATTCGATCAACTTCCAGTGTTCGTGTAGATCCACTTCGCCCGCGCGATACCGCAGGCGAGGGCGAAATTGCATATGGAGTATTTGAAACACTGGAAGCCGAAGCACAGGGGATTAGCGAGTATTTCCATAAACACTGGTTTGCACCGGAACGAATAGCAAAGGATGAAGACAAACGCACATCATTTGCTGTTTTGGTTCGCAAGCGTTCACAGATTCCTATTATCGAAAAAGCGCTTCGCGCGCGCAAAATTCCAGTTGAAGTAATTGGTGTTGGCGGCTTAATTTATGTTGCCGAAGTGGCAGATGTTTTATCTCTAATGAAAGTAGTTACAAATCCAGAAGCCGGCACAGCGCTCATGCGTCACTTAACTGGCCCACGTTTATCACTTGGTGCGAAAGATATTGCAGCACTCGGTAAGTACTCTGGAAAGCGTGCAAAAGAGAGTCACGAAGATTCGCAATCATTTATTGCAAAGATTGCAGCAGGAAATCCTGATTCTGCCGAAGCTGATGATTTGTTTATTGGTTCGCTCATTGACGCGCTAGACGAGATTGATCAATGCGATAAAGAGAGCCGCGCACTATTTAGCGAAGTTGGATTTACACGACTCTCCCGTTTTGCAGCAGACTTACGGCGGTTGCGATCACGAGCAGGCGGATCAATTATTGATTTAATTACTGAGATTGAGAATTACCTAAATCTTGATCTCGAAGTCTCTTTGCGTGATGGCACTCGCAATGGTCGCCGACACCTCGAAAGATTCTTAGATGAAGCTTCAAAGTTTTCACGAAGCGGCGGCAGCATCTCAGCCTTTATTGAGTGGCTAGATGTGACATCAAAGAAAGAGGGCGGGCTTAAATCCGGGGCTCCTGAAGTGCGCAGTGATGTTGTTCAACTTCTCACTGTTCATACAGCAAAGGGTGCTGAGTGGGATTTTGTTGCAATTCCTGGATTAGCGGAAGGTACTTTCCCAAGTAATAACACCAATGATCCAGATAACTGGATTACTAATGAGCGACAAATTCCATTTGCTTTACGAGGCGATGGGGATGAGTTGCCAATCTTTTCTTTGGCGCAGTGCACAAAAGATAGCGAAGCAGGTAAAGTCATTAGCGCATACGCAAAATCTTGTAGTGCAATCAAAAAGCAAGAAGAAATTAGATTGGGCTATGTTGCCGTAACTCGTGCACGTACTCACCTACTCTGCACAACATCATGGTGGCGAGATGGTGCTAGGTCTGTAGATCCATCAGAGCTATTTACCCACGTTGCCAATATTGCACATGAACGCGGTGGAGTTTTGTTGAGTCAAACCCCAGCACCAGAAGATGGCGTGCGCAATCCACT
>JBPCTE010000121.1:0-1000 GCA_051006495.1 Candidatus Planktophila sp. | reverse complement strand
CGCGACTTACCTCGCGGTGTTGATCAATATCTCGAAGAACGCAGTAAATCTTTGACTAATAACAAATCACAATCAACAAATAAAAGCACTTCCAACGCTGCTGAACAGAGACAACTCAAAAAAGATGTCGCACGGCTAGAAAAGCAACTCATTAAGTTAGATGAACAAATCAACACTCTGGTCGAAGAACAGAGCACCGCAGCATTTGATGCGCAGAGGTTGATTGAAATCACAGCAAAAATAGAAGAATTACGGGCGGATAAGAACACGAAAGAAGAAGAGTGGCTCTTTGCCACAACTGCATTAGATAGTTGAGTTAAAATTTCGCTCATGAATAAAGTCGTGCACACAATCGAACTCGCCCTATTTCGCTCTCGTTGGCTATTAGCCCCCCTTTATTTGGGTCTAGTTGGAGCACTTGTATTGCTGGCGTATCGATTCGTTATTGAGTTCGTTCATCTTGCACAACACATCGGTGACTCAGATGCGCATAAATTCACATTGGATTTATTAGCGCTCCTAGATCTCACACTTCTCGCAAACTTAATCCTTATGGTTATTTTTGCCGGGTATGAAAATTTTGTATCTCGTATTGATGCAGCTGCTAACTCATCTGACCGCCCACACTGGATGGGAACAATCGACTTCAGCGGGCTAAAGATTAAATTAATTGGTTCACTGGTTGCGATTTCAGTGATCGAACTTCTCAAAGACTTTATTGAACTCTCTGGACAAGCAGAAGTTGGTGAAGGCACAATTTGGCGAATCGTTATTCACCTGACATTCGTGGCATCCGGCGTCCTATTTGCACTTATGGATTGGATTGCAGATAAGCGAGAGTTCAGCGGTACGCATTCATAATGCGTCTTGATCTTCTCGCTGCTCTCTCAGGCGTTCTCATTGCGTTACAAGCGCGTACAAATGGTGAGCTATCGCTGCGCTTAGATAATGGATTGCAAGCAGCTTTTATCTCATTTACTTCCGGATTTTTGCTAATCGC
>JBPCTE010000120.1:0-1259 GCA_051006495.1 Candidatus Planktophila sp. | reverse complement strand
GATGGAACAATCAAACTTGCGCTCGAACAACGAACTGCAGCTCGTGAACGTAAAGATTTTGCAGCCTCTGATGCCATTCGAGATGGATTAGCTGCACTTGGAATTTCAATTGAAGACACTGCACAAGGACCACGTTGGTCGATTACATCCACTCCTCCAACAGAAGGCAGTAAATAAATGGCCGGCAATTCAGAACGTAAAGGCGCAGTGCGCGGATCTAAAAAGGGTCCATCTGGTGGCACCGGTGGAAATAATAAACGTCGCCTTTCAGGTAAAGGACCAACGCCAAAAGCTGAAGATCGTCCTTATCACGCAGCTGCTAAACGTAAGAAGGCTGCAGAAAAACGAACTCAAACATCAGGTTCACGATCTGCTCGTATAGAAAAACCAAAGGGTGAAATTGTTTCAGGTCGTAACGCAGTTCTTGAAGCTCTTCGCGCTGCTGTTCCGGCAACAGAGTTAATGGTTGCGCGCAGTATTGACGTTGATGACCGCGTTGCAGAGTCATTACAACTCGCGTTACATCTCGGACTACCAATTCGCGAAGTTCACCGCGCAGAAATCGAAGGTATATCTGCAAATAGCCAAGGAATTATTCTTGCAATTAAGCCTTACCAATACTCTTCTTTCCAAGAAATTAGCGAACGTGCTAAGTATCCAGCTCTGATCGTTGCACTAGATGGCGTTACAGATCCACGTAACTTAGGTGCAATTGTTCGAAGCGCGGCTGCTTTCGGAGTTGCAGGAGTTGTTATGACAGAGCGCCGCGCAGCTGCGATGACAGCTTCAGCGTGGAAATCATCTGCTGGAGCTGCTGCTCGTTTGCCAGTTGCACAAGTAACTAACATGGCTCGCACAATCGAAGATGCCAAGAAAATGGGTTGTTTTGTCGTTGGTCTAGATGGGGAATCAGATGTAACCCTTTCAGAAATGAAAGTTGCTACTGAGCCACTCATGATTGTTGTCGGTAGCGAAGGAAAGGGCTTATCTCGATTAGTACGAGAAAAGTGTGACCTTGTAGTTTCAATTCCAATGAATGCTTCAACAGAATCTCTCAATGCCAGCGTTGCCACATCTATCGCTCTGTTCTGGGTCGATGAGGCTAGAAGAAAGAAATAAATGCAATACACACGTTTTCTTGTTCTTGGCGACTCATTTTCTGAGGGAATGAGTGATGAAGTCATTAATGGCAAATACCGCGGTTGGGCCGATCGTGTTGCAGATGTATTAGCTAAACAAAGCTCAGATTTTAAATACGC
>JBPCTE010000119.1:0-3255 GCA_051006495.1 Candidatus Planktophila sp. | reverse complement strand
GCATTAAAAAGGGTGGACTTGCCCACATTTGGCAGTCCGACGATTCCGATTGAGAGGCTCACGAGGAGTAGAGCCTACGCGCCTTCGTCAGTGGTTACTGCCACGATATGCCTATGTCAGCCACAACCGTGACCCTTCTCATTGGCTTGTCCATCGGTATCGCCCTTGGATTTGTAATCGCCACCCTTATATCCCGCGCATCTAACGCCGCTTCTGTTGGCGCACAAGCACAAGTAAAAATGCTCACCGAACAATTAGCGGCAGCGCAAACTCAACAAAATAACAGTGTGCGTCTCGATGAAGCTCTCAGCGATGTAAAAGCGCGTATGAATACGCTAACAACGCAAGCACAAGAAGCAGAGAACAAGCGATTTGCTGCTGAATCTGCAATCAAAACTCAGATCGAATCAATGCGCGTTGGAAATCAATCTTTACTTGAGCAAGCGACCAAACTAGCCGGCGCGCTCTCTAATTCGCAGACTCGCGGTAAATTCGGTGAAACACAATTAGAAATACTTCTAGAAAGTGCTGGCCTAATCGAAGGTGTTCACTTTGAGCGACAAGAGTCTTCGCGTTCAGATTCAGCAGATATTTCTCGCCCGGACATCACTATCGCAATTCCTGGTGGTTCTCAGATATTTATCGATTCAAAGTTTCCGTTTCATCGTTTCTTAGAAGCAGTGGACTTGGAAGATCCAGATGCTCGCCAAGACGCAATGGCACTTCACGCAAAAGATTTACTCAAGCACGTTGATGCGCTTGCAAAGCGTGACTATCAAGGAGTTTCAAATTCACCTGACTTTGTTGTGCTCTTCGCGCCCTTTGAATCGATTCTCTCCGAGTCTCTTAAAGCTGATCCACAATTACTAGAAAAAGCTTTTTCTAAGCACGTAACAATTGCAACGCCTACAACCATGTTGGCACTTCTTCGCACGGTTGGTTATGCCTTTAGCCGCAATGATTTGGCGCGCAATGCAACTGAGATTCAAAATTTAGCTGGTGAATTACTTAAGCGAATTGGTTCGCTACATAGCAAACTCTCTACATTAGGAGATCGAATCAAGAGCGCTGAACGTGCCTATAACGATGTCATTGCAACGGCGGAAACAACTGTTATGCGCCCAGCTCGTAAAATGATTCAACTTGGGGTCTCTAGTGGAAGTAATAAGATTGGTGCGCTCCCAGATGTTGATGACGAAGTACGTGCCATAAAGTCTGCTGCCCTTGAAATTGATTACATAGACGCCGAAGAGGATGAAGAAGAAGCATGAGCCTAGATTCCACTAACAAGATTCACATCGCAGGTCCTGGCTTAAAAAAACAAGGTGTAGTCGTTCTGCAAACACTCTTTATCGCCCTATTTACGCTCCTTGAACTATGGGTCAGAAGCGGTGTTGGAATAGTTACAGGATTAGTTTTGTGCATCAGTGTGTATGCAGGAATTCGTTTTGGCCGCTCAGGTACCCGCTATGTAAGCGTTGTAACTCCGCCACTGGCATTTGCGGCAACAGTTCTACTAAATGTGATCATCAATGATGGAATTAAAATCACCCGCGTTGGAATTGACTTTATTGCTGCTCTAGCAAGCGTTGCGCCTTTTTTAATTATCAGTGCGCTTTATGGATGGTTTATGTATTTCAATGAAAAGGCTAAAGCGCGTCCTTCCCGTAAAAACGCCGCGTAAGTATTACATTTAAGACATGCCTAAATTTCTAGCAGGTTTAGCAATTGCTCTGACTCTAACTTTTGCGCCACTCTCACAAGCGCATGCGTTCCAGAATTCAATAAGCATTCTCTCTGAAGATGAAAACCATGAAGGTCCAGAAAATCCAGAGCATCAAGATAAAGATAGTGATGACATTCAATTCGTAATCTTGGGTGTTGTAATTGTTCTTGGTGTTGCAGGCGTAATTATTTTTCGACGTTTCAAGCGTTAAGGCAGCGGTAACCAGGCGACTATTTCGCCCTCTTCCATCGATTTATTCGCAACAGCAAAGCCAGTTGCGTGAGCAAGCCCTCTAAGCATCGCTGATCCTAAATATTCACCCATCTCAAACCATCCATCAACAACACTTCCTAGAACTAAGCGAGTAAATCCTTCTGGAACATCTATGTCATCTCCGGTGACAATCTGATTGAGCTCTGCTTGTTTTCGTCCAAGAAGTGCATCGATAACGGGTTGTCCAAGAGTTAAGAGTGCCACGATTGCAGATTGTGGATTTCCAGGCAATCCAACGAGTGGAACTCCATTGATGTGCGCCAGTAACATTGGATGTCCAGGTCGAACTTTTACACGGTCGACAATTAATTCACCATGTAACTCTGCTATTGCTGCGTGTACATGATCACGTGGACCATCAGCGGTTCCACCAGTTGTAAAAATTATGTCGCTACTCTTTGCAGCTTCAGCAAACGCATCAACAACTAATTGCAATTCATCTGAGATGTAATCTGTAGCGATAACTTCAACTCCCATGCGATTTAACCAACCTGGTAACTGGGGTCCAAGTGCATCCCGAACTAATCCATTGTGTGGCAATCCATCTAGAACGATTTCATCGCCTAATAAAATTATTGTTGCTTTCGGTGGGCGAACAACTTCAAGTAAATCATGGCCGGCGGCGGCTAATAATCCGATTAGCCCCGGGTTAAGGATTGTTCCTGCTGCTGCAAGCACTTCTCCTTTTTTGCTCTCAACTCCTTCTGGGCGAATATCCTGTCCCTCTTTTACTTCGCCGCTTAAACTCTCGCCATCTAGCGTTGCAAGTTCCCAGCGAATAACTCCAAATGTTTTATCGGGAATAACAGCGCCAGTTGCGATTTTTACAGCTGTCTTATCTTTTAGTGAGCCCTTCATAGGCGCACCTGCCTTGACTTCGCCAATGATTTCCCAAGGACCATTTCCACACACTGCATAACCATCCATTGCAGATGTTGGATATGTTGGAAGCTCAACTAGCGCAAGAGTGTCTCTTGCGAGCGTTAGTTTTAAACAATTTGAAATTAAAACTTTTTCATCAGGTAACTTTTTCCACGATTGATGCGCCTTGCTTCTGGCTTCTGTCCAGTTAGCTTCTTGAATCATTTATTACTTGGCCAGCTTTTTGCCAACTTCTCAATCTTTGCTGCAATCTCTTGTGGGTTCGCTCCTTGCGATGCAGCAACTCCCATTAAATATGTAGTGATGGGTGCGGCTTTGCGTTCTGTTGCATGCGCCGCATCGCGAGCCGCATCCAAAATCGCATCTGTATCAAA
>JBPCTE010000118.1:0-1374 GCA_051006495.1 Candidatus Planktophila sp. | reverse complement strand
GGCGTGCTTCCAGCAAGTTCGGCAACAATTGTTGGATGCGCAAGGGCTAAAGCCTCAATTTCTGCATCTGTAATAGTTGGTGAAACTTCGATGCGCTCTTTGATTTTGCCATTAATTTGAATTACGGCTTCAACTGCATCGGCTACCAAAAGTGTTGGATCAACTTCTGGCCACCCTGCAAGTGCAACAGCTGGTTGATGGCCCAAACGCTCCCACATTTCCTCTGCCGTAAATGGTGCAACTAATGAGAGCATGATTGCAATCGCCTCAGTTGCTTCACGAACTGCAGGGTCGGCTGCTCCGCAACCACTATCAATTGCTTTACGTGTTGCATTTACTAACTCCATCATGCGAGCAACGGCTACGTTAAATCTAAAAGATTCAACTGCAAAGGAGGCATCGTGCAGTGCTTTATGTGTCGCTTTGCGAAGAGAATTATCGCCACTCTTAAATTCGACACCTGGTGCACTGGAAACATCTCCTGATAGACGCCATGCGCGAGATAAAAACTTTACAGAACCTGATGGCGAGACATCAGACCAATCAACATCATCTTCAGGAGGACCAGAGAAGACCATAGACAAACGAATTGCGTCGACGCCGTGGTGTGCGAGTTCATCCGATAAGCGAACAAGGTTGCCACGACTCTTGCTCATCGCAGATCCATCCATTAAAACCATTCCTTGGTTGAGTAGACGAGTAAATGGTTCTTTGAAATCAAGCATGCCTATATCATTGAGAACTTTGGTAAAGAAACGTGAATACAACAAGTGCAAGATTGCATGCGTTACACCACCGACGTATTGATCAACCGGAAGCCAGGTATCAATATCATTACGTGAAAATGGTTCGTCGTGATTTGTTGAACTTGGATAGCGCAAGAAATACCAAGATGAGTCTACGAAAGTATCCATCGTGTCCGTATCGCGCTTTGCCGGAGCTGAACACTTCGGGCAAGCAACATTAACCCAATCTGTAGCGGCGCCCAGTGGCGATGTTCCCTTAGGTTTTAGATCTAAACCCTCTGCTAGTGGTAATTGCAATGGCAAATCTTTTTCTTCAACTGGAACTTCGCCACACTTTTCACAGTGCACGATAGGAATTGGTGTACCCCAATAGCGTTGACGAGAGACTAGCCAGTCACGCAATCTGTAATTTCGAGATGCTTTTCCAAGACCATCTTTTTCTAGCTGGGCAATAATTTTTGTAATTGCTTCTTCTTTTTTCAATCCATTAAGCGCTTCAGAGTTAATCAAAACTCCGTCGCCACCAGTTGCTATTCCTGTTTCATTTGGATCTTCTTCGCCAGTTTCAACAACGACTCGGACTGGTAATTTCATTGCGCGGGCGAAATCTAAGTCGCGTTGATCGTGT
>JBPCTE010000117.1:0-1851 GCA_051006495.1 Candidatus Planktophila sp. | reverse complement strand
AATCTCGGCCCAAGTAAGGCGCCGATGCAACCTCCAAAATTTGTGAGCGTGCCCAATAAATCGCGCCAGGAAATTAGTGGCGAACTCTGGCTTGGTGAAGGACCTGATCTTCTCGTTCTTTCTCCTGCGCACTACGGCACCGCACAATATTGCGCATTAGTTTCAATCGGTCGACTCGAAGAGAGTGCACTCGTGAGCGATAGCAGCGATGGTGGTCTACTTGAACTTATTGCGGCAGAACACTCACCAGGCGTAGTTGTATCTGCAGGTTCACTTGCAACAGCTCTTGGTGTCAGCGTTGGTCGCGCAATGGCACGTCGCTTGCTGAAAAAAGATGGTGATATCTGGGTATTTCTCTCTGATGGCGAGTTACAAGAGGGCGCAACGTGGGAATCTCTTCAGCTAGCTAGCGCGGAATCGTTATCAAATCTTAAAGTGATCGTAGATATCAATGGCATGCAAGTAGATGGCCCGATGAAGGAGATCATGCCAATTGAGCCAATTGGGGATAAGTTCGCAGCATTTGGTTGGCAGGTCTTTGAGGTAGATGGTAATGATGTCGATGCGATTACAGCAGCGTGTAAACAAGCACAGAGTTCGGATAAACCAGTTGCCATCTTGTGTCGAACAAAGCCATGGACAGGATTCACCTTCTTAAAAAAGCGTTGGGATGATAAAAAACTTCACTTCATTCGATTAACAGAATCAGAGCGCGAAGGCCTTGAGAAAGAAATTGCAGCGAAATGAACGAAATCATCTCAAAGCCATTTGCAGCTGCCCTTGTCGAGCACGGCAAGAAACATAAAGAAGTTGTTGTTATCACTAATGATTTAACTGCAAGCTGCGAAGCAGATGAATTTGCAGCAGCCTTTCCAGATCGAGCATTTAAAGGTGGAATGGCTGAACAGAATCTTGCTCTGACTCTGGCTGGCTTTGCACGAGAAGGTATGCGCCCGATTTATCCAAGCTTTGCAGTCTTTACAACGCGTAGGCCTTACGAACAAATTGCGCTATCAATTGCTTATCCAAACTTGCCTGTTCGCTTAGTCGGTTTTCTTCCAGGACTTACAACACCTGGTGGCGTTTCACACCAAGCAATTGATGACATTGGATTAATGAAACAACTTCCTAACATGACCGTAGTTGAAGCGTCAGATGCCAGCGATATGTCATCGATACTTGAAGAGACATATTCAATTGATGGCCCTGTTTACATCAGAGCTCTGCGGGGTCTTGTTCCTAAGCTTCACCAGAGTCCAATTTCTATCGGCCAATCACGAGAGATTTTTCAGGGTGGCAAAGTACTTGTGCTCGTCAGTGGATCACTTACTGCCACTGCAGTCAATGTTGTTACCGAACTTAGAAAAGAATTTTCCGATCTGGCTTTGATCAACATCAATACAATCAAACCATTTGGAGATCCGCAGCTCTTTGCACGAATCAAAGAAGCACAGACCGTTATTACATATGAAAATCACCTTGTATCAAGTGGGCTAGCAAGTGAAGTTGCAATGCATCTCGCGCAAAATCCAGGACCACGTTTGATTCCTGTTGGAATTAACGACACTTTCACTCATGGTGGCGGCCTTGATTACTTGCTAAATTTCTATGGCATCGATGCAGAGGCGCTAAAGAACGCTATCTATGTTGCCTACGGAAAGACTGGAACTTCAACAAAGAGTTCAGAACACATTGGTGGCAAGATTGAACTCAATAAGGGTGTTGCTGAAGGGCTGTAAAACTTACGTGGGTTGTGAGGGACTCGAACCCCCGACCCGGTGATTAAGAGTCACCTGCTCTACCAACTGAGCTAACAACCCATTTGAAGTGGGTGACTTCAAATGCTTGGCA
>JBPCTE010000116.1:0-1780 GCA_051006495.1 Candidatus Planktophila sp. | reverse complement strand
TAAAGAGTGTGCGTGTCATGTGTGGTCCTTACTTGTTGATGTTTTTATACATGGAAGGCTGGCGAGTATTAAAGAATGGGAAGAGTGTAAGCCAATCTCGTTTTTGGTCTAGGTCTAGATCTGCGACAAGAACAGCCGAACCCGTGCTTGCTGCACGAGCCAGAACGCGCCCATATGGATCGCTGATAAATGAGGAGCCGTAAAAAGTTATTCCATCCTCTGTGCCAGTGCGGTTAACGGCTGCAACAAATAAACCATTTGCAATACCGTGAGCAATCATCATCTGTCGCCATAAGGGTTCGGTATCAAAATTAGGATGATCTGGTTCACTGCCGATTGCTGTGGGGTAGCAGAGAAGATCGGTTTTCAGTAATCCGTATTCACGTGCAAGTTCTGGAAACCACTGATCCCAGCACGTTGGCGTTCCGACTAAAGCATCTTTGATTGTTGCTACGGCAGGAGATGAATCTCCATTTTCAAAGTATTGATCCTCGTAATATCCGGCAGTAATTGGAATATGTGTTTTACGTGTCTTTAAAATAATTTCACCATTGGGAGCAAGAGTTACGGCGGTGTTGAATTTTTTATCTCCGGCATCTTCGTAGAGCGAAATAAGAACGTGCGCACCGGATGCTTGTGCAAGCTCTGCTGCAAATGTAACGCTCATGCCATCTAATTTTTCAGGTACAAAATTTGCTTGCGCATCAGGACGAGTACAGGCATATGGATAGAGAGATAACTCGGTCAGAATAATCAGATCGGGGGAGAACTCACTTGCAGCCTGCACTGCGGCCGTAATCTCTTCCTTTTGTCTTTCTACACTTGCATGCCACGGTTCTTGAATTGCAGCAATCCGAAGCTGCGTGCGCTCCGGTGGTAAGACGCGAGCTGGTGAATCTGGACCTTTATTTATATGCGTAATTACTTCGCGCATTTTTAGTACTTTAAAATTCCGTTATAGAGATCTGGTTTACGATCTTTGCGCACATCATTCTTTGGAGTAATTGATGTATCCGTTGGAAGATCTACATCTGCAACTATTATTTGAATATCATGCTCAGCTTCACGAGCTGCAATTGCCTTTATATTTCCCTCAAAGTCGGTGATAACAGATGAGCAAACCCATGAGTGACCACGTTCAGAGCCAGAGCGATCTGCGGCAATTGCAACCATCTTGTTTACCGATGCTGCTGCTTGAACTCGCACCGCCTCCATAGGTGTTCCATGAATTAGTTGGCCGAGGTTTGGCCAATTAGTTGGAATAGCTAAGAGCGCTGCGCGATCGAGCATTGCAAGACGTACCCACTCAGGAAACTCCACGTCGTAGCAGACCATAGTTGCAATACGACCATGAGCAGTATTTACAACGAGTGGTGGTTTTTCACCAGTTTTAAAGAATTGATGCTCTTCACCAAATAAGTGAACCTTCGCATACCATCCCAGCAGCCCTGATTTATCAATAACAACAGATGAGTTATATAAACGGGATTCAACTGAGAGAGCTAAGCCAGCAACAATTACGACATCACTCTTATGCGCAATCTCTTTCCACTTCGCAATGAGTTCTCCATCTAAGGTCGTACTTCGATCTTGCACCTCAGAGACAGATGTGAATGCGTAACCAGAGTTAACTAACTCAGGCAAAACGATTATCTGTGCGCCTTGCGCGATTGCATCATCAATAGCTTTATTGGCTCTTGCAATATTTTGTGCAGGGTTTTCGATATCCAAAGCGATTTGGCATGCGGCCACCCGTGTCATAAGGCAAAAGTATTCGTAC
>JBPCTE010000115.1:0-4745 GCA_051006495.1 Candidatus Planktophila sp. | reverse complement strand
GTTTCAGTATCAAATTCGATGAGTTCACCATGGCGATTTCGAAGTGAGTTTTCAGACTCCAGATAACCGACAAGGTCACGGAAACCACCTTCGGGATCGTGGAAACGAATACTGACTCGCGTCCCAATTGGAACCTTCATAGGTGTAACGATAATCGCCCACGCCAAACTCGCGAGTTACTGGGGCTTCGCATTACAATTGCGCTATTGAAATGGCTACGCAAGCCAGATGCAGCAGATTTAGGGAGGCTTTTCTCGTGACGTATGTGATTGCCCAACCATGTATTGATGTGAAGGACAAGTCCTGTATTGAAGAGTGTCCTGTGGACTGCATCTATGAAGGCAATCGCATGTTGTACATCCAGCCAGATGAGTGTGTTGACTGCGGTGCGTGCGAGCCAGTGTGTCCTGTTGAAGCAATTTATTACGAAGATGATGTACCAGGACCTTGGAAAGAGTTCCAAAAAGTTAATAGTGAATTTTTCGTAGAACTTGGTTCACCTGGTGGCGCAGCAAAAGTTGGCCCAACAAATAAAGATCACGCCGACGTTGTAACTGCTCCTGCAAAGAGCGAGTAAAGGCGCGTGCGCTGAAACTTCCTGATTTTCCGTGGGATGCACTTGCGCCCTTTGGAGATCTAGCGCGCAAACATGGCGCAGGATTTATTGACCTATCACAAGGCACTCCAGTTGATCCAACTCCCACAATAATCCAGAGATCTTTAGGCGAACACTCTAACTCGCCAAGTTACCCATTAACTGCAGGTACACCGCAATTACGTGAAGCCATTAGAAATTGGGCAATAAATAGAGTTGGTGCAACTGGGGATTTTGATGTTTTGCCACTGATTGGTTCAAAAGAGTTTGTGGCTTGGTTGCCAACTTTCTTGCAAAGTAAAAAAGTTATTTTTCCAAAGGTTGCATATCCAACTTATTACGTAGGAGCAATTATTGCTGGTGCAGAACCAGTTGCAGTTGATCTAGATGCACAAATGTGGCCAGACTCTGATTTAGCGTGGATAAATTCACCTTCAAATCCAACTGGGCGCGTATATTCAGATTCAGAATTTAAAGCTGCCATTAATTACGCACGCTCATATAAAACTCCGGTTGTTAGTGATGAGTGTTATTTAGAGTTCGGAGATTCAGTAGAGCCATCTTCGATTTTAAGTTTTACAGGCGGAGATAATTCACATATTTTGGCAGTTCATTCTCTTTCTAAGCGCTCATCAATGGCGGGATACCGAGGAGCCTTCGTAATTGGAGACTCTTCGTTAATTAAGAAGATTCTTGAAATTAGAAAACATGCAGGAATGATGGTTCCTCTACCAATTCAACACGCCATGATTGCAGCGCTCAGCGATGACGTCCATGTACAGGAACAGCGTGCTCGATATAACGGACGTCGAAAAATCTTGGCACCGGCCCTTGAATCCATTGGATTCAGAGTTGATCACTCCGAAGCAGGGCTTTATATCTGGTGTACTCGTGGCGAAGATTCATGGAAATCTGTTGAAGCGCTTGCTCAATTAGGAATATTAGTTACGCCAGGAATTTTCTACGGAGCAGATGGTGCAGAACATATTCGAATCGCTATGACTGCAACGGATTCTGCAATCCAAGATGCAGCTACTCGCATCACCGCTTCGAAAGCAGATTAAATGACTGTCGGGATCTTGCTTGTAGGCGGAATGGGTACGCGCCTTATGCCCTTAACTCGCGATACTCCAAAGCCAATGCTTCCACTTGCAGGTTTGCCAGTGACTGAACATCAATTAATGGCTGCTAAACGTGCAGGAGTAACAACAATAGTTTTGGCAACTTCCTATTTATCAGAAGTCTTCATTCCGTACTTTGGTGATGGGTCCAAATGGGGAATGGATGTGCGATATGCCGTTGAGCAGACACCGCTAGGCACGGGTGGAGCAATCAAAAATGCCGCTGCAGCGTTGAATTTAACTGCTGGAACTGATGAACCGATTGTTATTTTTAATGGTGATGTATTAAGCGCACATGACTTGGGTAGACAAATCAGTGAGCATATTGAACACAAAGCAGATGTAACCTTGCATCTGACTCATGTCCAAGATGCACGGGCGTACGGTTGTGTGCCGGTTGATGAAAATGGACGAGTAACCGCGTTTTTGGAAAAAATGGAAAATCCAATTACCAACACAATCAATGCCGGTTCATATGTTTTTCATCCAAATGTGATCGACACAATTGCCGCAAACACTGTGATAAGCGTCGAACGCGACGTGTTCCCCGCACTAGTGGCATCAGGTAAAAAGATTTTCGGATATATAGATGATGCATATTGGTTAGATATCGGAACTCCAAAGGCACTTCTAGCCGGCTCAAAACACTTAGTTGGCGGAGAATTTAAAGTTGACGCAACATCAAAAATTGCGGCATCAGCAACTCTTGGAGAGGGAACGAGTGTGGGAGAGCGGTGCACGATTGCTGAAAATGTCATTGTCAGCGGCAGTATTATTTGTGCAGGAACCGAGATTGGCGCAGGATCGCAGATTAGAAATAGCTTTATTGCGCCAGGCTCACACGTTGCAGAAGATTCAGTAGTTGTTGGCGAATACTATTCAAATGAGTTAATTTCACCCCTCAACCTCTAATTTAGGGCCAAATTTATACAATTTCACGCTCAATAATTACGTTCCCCGACTTGACTTCGAGGGATTACAAGCGTGTAATTCACTCCTAGTAGGCCACATCCACAAGGGATGGAGCCGATGAATTACAAGGAGAATCGGAATATGCCGATCCGCCCACAAGATTCACAGAAACAGGCAACTCCTTCCTCGAATACTTTTTCCTCTGGCCCAATCATTCAACTCGTCTCTGGTGAGAGTGTTGAATTATCTTGGCAAGAGCGCGCACTATGCGCACAAACAGATCCAGAAGCTTTCTTTCCTGAAAAAGGTGGATCAACTCGTGAAGCAAAGCGAGTCTGTCTTTCATGTGATGTTCGTTCACAATGTTTGGAATATGCACTCGCACATGATGAACGCTTCGGAATTTGGGGCGGGCTTTCAGAACGCGAACGCCGCCGTCTGAAGCGCCGTCCTGCTTAATCGCAGCAAGGGATCTCGAGCGAAAAACAGGTTCACGTTATGGCTGTAAAAGCCGAAGAAGATTTACGTCATGTAACAGCAATTCTTGTTGTACATGATGGAGCTCTCTGGCTACCTGAGGTTGTTGCATCGCTGACTTCACAGAAACATCCTGTTGATCAAATTCTCGCTGTAGACACTGGATCAACTGACTCTTCGGTTGCACTTCTTAAAGGCGCAAAAATTCCAGTGATTTCAATGGATCGGGAATCAGGTTTTGGCGATGCTATTTGGGCTGCAGTGCAAACATTGCCCGCGTCAACATCTTCTGAAAATGAATGGCTCTGGATTTTGCATGATGACTGTGCAATGCATCCAGAAGCTTTAAAGAAATTACTCGAAGCACTCGCAGCAAAACCTCAAGCAATTATGGCTGGGCCAAAATTATTGGGTTGGCATGACAAATCACATTTGCTCGAGGTTGGAATCAGTATTGCATCTGACGGCGCTCGCTGGACAGGACTAGAACCGCATGAATACGACCAAGGACAACACGATGGTGTGCACGATGTCTTAGCTGTTAGTACGGCCGGTGCACTCATTCGACGAGATGTCTTTGTTGAACTCGGTGGATTTGATCCAAATCTCTCACTTTTTAGAGATGATGTTGATTTCGGGTGGCGAGCACGCGTTGCGGGACACTCAGTGATTGCAGTTAGTGATGCAAAAGGATTTCATGCACAAGCAGCAGCATCGGAACGTCGATCAGCAGATGTAAAAGAAGCCTTCCTTCACAGACCATTACTTCTAGATCGTCGCAACGCTGCATACGTTCTACTCGTTAATTCATCGTGGTGGATGTTGCCTTGGATTGTTTTGCAATTACTAGGTTCTTCAACTGCTCGTGCAGTTGGATATTTGCTTGCAAAACTTCCTGGATATGCCAGCGATGAACTCCTTGCTTTGGCCACACTTGTAATTCATCCTCGCGAACTTGCAATTGCGCGTAAATTTAGAAAATCGCATCGATTGCTATCGGCTCGCGCGGTTAAAGAATTTATTCCCCAGCGTCGCCATCAAATACGTGCGGCATTTGAAAGATTAGTAGATTCAATTCGTGACACGGTTTTGCCAAGTGTTTCCGAAACCAGCACAGTGCTGGATCCATTGAACGAGGATGAAGATTTATTAACTCCCGCAACAACTGGTAGATGGTGGACGATATTTAAACAACCAAAAGCACTTGCTGGTTTTGCAATATTAATTTTAATCGCAATATGGTCACGACATAGATACGGCTCCATAGTAGGTGGTGCACTCGTGCAAACTCCTGAAGGTGCAAGAGATTTATGGCGCATGTATTTTGAGTCGTGGCACCAAATTGGAATGGGAACCGATCAAGGCGCGCCTGCATGGATTGCTGTAGTTGCAATTGGTTCCACGATTTTGTTTGGGAAGGCTAGCTTATTTATCTCACTCTTATTCTTCTTTGCTCCACTTATCTTCATGCTGGCGAGCTATAGACTCTTTTCTAAATTGACTTCACATAATTGGCTACGGGTAGTTTCAAGCTTTCTTTATGCGATCTCACCCGTTGCTATTGCAAGCGTAAACTCTGGCCGAATCGGAACTGTTGTTACTTTAATTCTTTTACCGTATATCGGATTACTTATTCGAGA
>JBPCTE010000114.1:0-6249 GCA_051006495.1 Candidatus Planktophila sp. | reverse complement strand
ACCATTTGGAATTGGAGATGGAGTTTTAAAGCACCCCAGTGCATGGAAACACTTATGGAATCCATGGAAACCATCTTGGGGAGAGCCGTATGAAGAACAAATCAACCGAATGCTGGCGGCAGTATTTGCAGCGCGCGATGCTGCCAAAGGTAAAGACGCAATTGTTGTTTCACATCAATTGCCAATTTGGATTCTTCGAAGCGCCATTGAAGGTCGCAGGCTTTTACATGATCCACGCAAGCGCGAGTGTTCATTAGCAAGTGTTACAAGTGTGCATTTTGATGAAGATGGCATGATTGGCGGAACAAGTTATTCAGAACCAGCCGCACATTTATTGCCACCAAAGAAATGAATATTAGAAACTTCGTCGTTGCTCCATTGATTGCGCTCGCACTTTCCTCTTGTGGTGGTGGAGGTTCTTCAGTTGCTGAAGAGAGTTTTGTCTCTGGTAACGGTAGCGTTTCATTTATAAAGCAATCAGATCGAATCGCCGCACCACAACTCTCGGGCATGACACTATCCGGGAAAAATTATGAATTCACTGGTGGGCAAGTAGCGGTCATAAATGTGTGGGCTTCTTGGTGTGCACCTTGTCGAGCTGAGGCTCCAACTCTTGCAGCGTTGTCACAAAAGTATTCTGATGTTGCATTTATCGGAATACTTACTCGCGACAATCCTGTCAACGCGGAAGCATTTGTCCGTCGATTTGCTCTGCCATATCCAACGCTCATTGATGATTCGGTATTAATTGGATTTAGGAAATCATTGCCCGCTAACGCAATTCCCTCGACTGTTGTAGTGGATAAAAATGGAGAAGTTGCGGCGCGGATTTCTGGAGAAATAACTGTGGCAGCCCTGAGCGAACTTATCGAAAAGGTGAATGCAGAGTGAAGGATTTCTTTGTTGAGCAGATATTTGATGGCTATTTAATTACTGCGTTTCCAATAGCTTTGATTGCAGGTTTAATTTCATTCTTATCACCATGTGTGTTGCCGTTAGTGCCTGGTTACATTTCTTATGCCGCCGGCTTTTCAAAGAGTCGCGGCAAAGTGCTTCTCGGTTCCGTACTTTTCGTACTCGGTTTTAGCACTCTCTTTATTTCCTACGGAGCGCTGTTCGGAGGTTTTGGTGCTTACATTTCAGATAATGAAAAAGTGATCACATCAATACTTGGAGTATTCACAGTAGGGCTCGGATTAATTTTTATTGGAGTGTTTCCTTTTGCTCCAACTTATCGAGCAAAGATGCCAATTCGACTTGGCTTAGTCGGTGCACCACTTCTTGGATTCCTATTTGGAGTTGGTTGGACTCCATGTATTGGACCAGCACTCGGGGCAGTTCAAACTCTTGCATTTCAAGAGTCAAGCGCACTCCGTGGGGCAGTTCTTTCATTAGGTTATTGCATCGGTTTAGGAGCTCCATTTATTGCATCCGGTGCATTCTTTGATCGTTCAGAAAACTTACGTAGATTTATGGTTCGTCGCGGAGATGTAATTACTAAAATCGGTGGAGTACTTTTGATTCTAATTGGCCTTGCACAAGTTTTTGGTTTGTGGGGAAGTTTTAACAATGAGATGCGTTCATGGATCTCAGATTTCATTCCGGTGATTTAAATGAAAGAGAACGTACCGGAGATAGGCATCGTTGGACTCTTACGATTTGCATGGCGACAACTCACCAGCATGCGTACAGCTCTCGTTTTGTTAATGATGCTTGGTGTCGCAGCAATTCCGGGATCCCTTATTCCACAACGTTCCCAAAATCCAATGGCAGTAACCGCCATGTTCACAGATTCACCTACAAAAGCATTGTGGTACGAAAGATTTTCACTCTTTGATGTTTACGCATCACCTTGGTTTAGCGCTATTTATATTTTGCTCTTTATTTCATTAATTGGATGCGTACTTCCTCGCGCATTTGAACACTACAAGGCCTCAAGAGCTCTTCCGCCAGTTACTCCCAAAAATCTCTCTCGCATGGAACACCACAGTAAATGGAAGGGTAATGGGGATGAACTAGAAGTTGCTCGAATGTGGTTTAAAAAGAATCGATTCAGAGTTCGTGAACTAGATGGTTCCATTTCAGCTGAAAAAGGTTTCACTCGTGAAACAGGAAATTTATTTTTTCACTTGGCACTTGTATTGATTCTTGTCGGTGTCAGTTTTGGCTCGCTCTTTGGAATGCGTGGCGACGCTATCGTAAACGTTGGTGAAAGATTTATTAATACTCCAACCACTTTTGATTCACTCTCATTTGGCAAGTTATTTAGTGAGAAATCGCTTCCACCTTTCTCAATCCAAATTGATAAATTCATTGGGAAATACGATCCCGTAACAAATGCTCCTGAGGATTACACGTTGTTCGTCACAGTCAAAGAAACACCTGAGTCGACTCCTATAAAGAGAGTAGTTAAAGTAAATAGTCCACTTACATTTGGAAGCACTCGGGTATATCTACAAGCAAATGGATATTCACCGATTGTCACAGTCCGTGATTCGGTAGGAAATGTTGCATTTCAAGGACCTGCACCATTTTTGCCTCAAGATGCAAATTTAAGTTCTACAGGCGCAATCAAAGTTCCAGATGCATCTCCACAACTTGGCTTTGTTGGATCTTTCTTCCCAACAATCGGTCGCGCAAATGAAGGTGGGGGAATTTCAGTTTTCCCTGAAGCGCTGGACCCCCGTTTATTTTTAGCTGCCTGGACTGGTGATCTTGGTTTGGATAATGGGCGACCACAGTCGGTCTATCGCTTAAATACAGATTCATTAAAGAAAATAGGACTTAAGTCACTTGCTCCGGGAGAAACTTATGAATTTGCAGAAGGTTCAATCACATTTGAATCTTTTGTTCCGTGGGTCAACCTGCAAGTGGTTAGAGATCCCGGAAAGAGTTATGCGCTGCTTGGCGGTATCGTTGCGATACTTGGATTACTTGCTTCGCTCTTTACGCGCCGACGCAGAATTTGGGTGAGCGTGACAGGAAAAAATGTTGAAGTCGCTGGTTTAGCAAAAAATGCTGCACCTGGACTTGATGCAGAAATCACGCAATTGGTTCGAGCTTTGGGGAGAGTGGAGTAAATGTCTACAACGTGGGCGTACATATCTAATTACTTGGTGTACTCATCCATGGCTGTATTTACATTGGCATTTATTGCGCACGCGTATGAAACAGCTTTTGCAGTTCGCGCGCCACACTTAGCAGATACCACTTCTGGAAATTTACGCACAAAAACTTTTGATTATTCACGTACAGAAAAAGTTGCACGTATTGCTACTGCAATGATGATTCTGGGATTCCTTCTCTTGTTCGCCGCTGTTATTGCGCGCGGTATTTCCGCTGGTCGTGTCCCATGGGGAAATATGTATGAATTCTCAATTACAGGTGCACTTGCATTTTCTGGCGCATACCTTGGCGCATTACGTAAATATGATCTTCGGTGGTTAGGTTTATTTGTCTCCATTTCTGTTCTGCTAACACTCGGAACAGCAGTTGCGGTCTTATATCGACCAAGTGCGCCGCTAGTTCCGGCCCTTAAATCAACGTGGTTAGTAATTCACGTTTCTGCTGCAATTATTTCTGGTGGCGTCTTCTTACTTGCAAATGTAATTGCAGGTGCATTCCTTGTTTTGGATTCAATGGAGAAAAAAGGTGAACGCGCTCCATGGGCAAAACGTTTGCCTTCGCTAGAAGTTCTTGACCAACTCTCATACCGTCTCGTGGCATTTGTATTTCCACTTTGGACCTTCGCCGTTATCGCAGGTGCGATTTGGGCTGAGAGTGCGTGGGGAAGATATTGGGGCTGGGATCCAAAAGAGACATGGGCGTTTATAACTTGGGTTGCTTATGCGGCTTATTTGCACGCACGAGTAACAGTTGGTTGGCGCGGACGTAGAGCAGCATGGCTCTGTATTTTTGCAGGCTCTACATTTTTATTTAATTATATTTACGTAAATGTATGGGGAACCGGCAAGCACACGTACTCCGGCTTATAAGTTTTAAAGCTTGCGTAAGAAATCTGGGTCATCATCTGGCCCAATGATTTTGCGTTTTCCACCACGACCATTTCCAGGATTGCGTGGTCGTCCCCAAAATAGATATGCAATTGCTCCGAAGGTTCCGATAAAGATAATTATTAACAACCATGCCCACTTAGGCAGACTACGTAGTAATTCTTGCTCAGTGCGCGCGCAATCAACTAACGCATACAAAGTAACGGCTACGGCAATCAGAATTGGTAAGTAACGGAGCATGAGTAGATTCTACGCTTTTCTAGGAGAGCAACAAACCCAGAGCTAACAGGAGTGCAAAGCGCATCTGTAACTTTCCCGTTTTTGCGAGCAAAGGGATCAGCGAAGCCCCAATTGCGCCTGCACGAATCTCTCTAACCAATGAAATGCTCATTGGCAGGAGCAAAAGCGTGAGCAATACCCAAGGTTTTAGTAAGAATAAAACACTTAAATGTGCACTCAATAAGAGAGCAATAAAAGCAGTGCGCGCTCTGGAATCTCCTAGACGAACTGCCAACGTGCGCTTGCCAACAATTTCGTCAGCTGCTCGGTCTCTTAAATTATTTATTGCTAATAAGGCACAAGAGAGGCATCCCATTGGAATTGCAACGAGCAAAGATGTGAGCGTGAGTTCTCCAGTCTGCGCAAAGTAGGTTCCCATAGTTGCAACGAGTCCAAAGAAAACAAATACGGAGAGCTCTCCAAAACCAAAGTAGCCGTAAGGATTCTTTCCACCTGTATATCCCCATGCAGCAGCAATTGCGCATGCACCGATTGCTACCAACCAGAGAGATGAGTTGAGTGCAAGAATTAATCCAAAGAGAGCGCCGCATCCCAGCGAAATGTATGCCGCAATCTTTACTTGGCGGGCAGGAGCCGCCCCACTTGCTACCAACCTCATTGGTCCTATTCGGTTGTCATCGGTTCCCTTAACTCCATCTGAATAATCATTTGCGTAATTAACTCCCACTTGAAGTGACAAACTTACGAGGAGTGCAAGAACAGCTAAGAGTGGATCAAATTTTTCACCAGCGAGTGCAGTTGCAACAGCAACAGGGGCAATAGCTGCCGGAAGCGTTTTTGGACGAGCACCTGCAACCCACTTATTCATTACTCACCAACTTCGCTAGAGATATGCGATCAACTTTTCCTATGCCTATCTGCGGAAGTTTATCAATGAGTATGACGCTCTTTGGTTTTGCATGAGAACCAAATGAGTTGGTCAGAAGTTCTGTTAATTGGACCTTAACACTCTCATCAATTGATTGAACAGCTATATGAAGGGCTTGTCCCCACTTGCTATCGCCAGTTGCAAATGCCGCCACCAATAACGTTGGAAACTTTTTATTAATTTCTAATTCAATTGCACTGAGTGAAATGTTTTCACCACCGCTGATAATTACATCATCGGATCTACCCGTAACCTGAAGTTTTCCATCAATAATTTTTCCTAAATCCTGAGTAATAAACCAACCGTTTTCTTTCTCAACTTCTGCTAGGACAGGTCCAGAAATCTTAATTCGACCATCTAGTGAAACTTCAAACTTGACACCATCGAGTGCCACTCCATCGTAAATACAACCGCCACAAGTTTCAGACATTCCATAAGTTGTAATGATGTTAATTCCTGCAGCAACACCTTTTGCTTGAAGTTCTTGAGATAAAGATGCTCCACCCACTAAAACAGCTTTGGCGCCTTTAAGATGTTTTAGCAATGCCGCATTGTCCGTAAGGGCATTAAACAATTGAGTTGGAACAATTGCAGTGAAATCCGACTCCGGATATTGACCGACATGATTTCGTAAATCAAGGGGCTGAGTTCCTAATTGCAGAGCGCGCATCAAAACATTTATGCCGGCAATGTGAGTCAACGGCAAAAGCAATGACCACACATCACCTTTGGATGCTTTGAGGTATTTGTTTGATGCAGAAGCACTTGCCATAAGCGCGGAAGAAGTTATTGCAATCTCTTTTGGTGTTCCGGTACTGCCGCTGGTTGCAACCAGTAGTGAAATTTCTGATCGCACTGATGTGGAATGAACTGGGCCACATCCAAGGGCAGGACCATCTTTTGTGAGGGCGGTTTCTAGCGCACTCACATAATCGGCCAGAGTGTGCGTAGGTTCGAGGCTGCGCACTTCTCGATGTGAAGATGTGTCCATTGCCCGCGTAGGCTATCGCTTGTATCGGTAGTGATGTCTGATGGAGGGTTCGTGAGTAAGCCAATCAAGCGTGAATT
>JBPCTE010000113.1:0-21257 GCA_051006495.1 Candidatus Planktophila sp. | reverse complement strand
CGAGTGGATGAGGGTTCAACAAAGTGGGCACAAGGTGGCATCGCTGCAGCTCTTGGTCCAGGTGATTCGCCAGATCAACATGAAAAAGACACTCTCGATGCTGGTGCTGGATTGTGCGATGTTGCTGCCGTAAAAGTTTTAGTTAGTGAAGGACCAGATGCGGTGCGTCGATTAATCGAACGCGGTGCATCATTTGATTTAGAAGAGAGTGGTGAAATTGCACTTACTCGTGAAGGCGGACATCATCGCAATCGCATTCTTCACGCCGGAGGCGATGCAACTGGTGCAGAAGTTTCGCGCGCACTGCTCGCCGCAGTTCACAACGACCCAGAGATTGAAGTTCTAGAACACGCATTGGTACTAGATGCGCTAAAAAATTCCGATGGAGTTGTTTGCGGAGTAACGCTGCACGTCATTGGCGCTGGGTCTCGAGATGGCGTGGGACGAGCAATTGGTCGCGCAGTAGTTCTTGCAACTGGGGGACTTGGACAAGTCTTTGCGCAAACGACAAATCCATCTGTTTCAACTGGTGACGGCGTCGCACTTGCGCTTCGTGCTGGTGCAAAGATTTCTGACGTTGAATTTATTCAATTTCATCCCACAGTTTTGTGGTTAGGCGATAACACCGAAGGACAACAACCCTTAATAAGTGAAGCGGTTCGAGGTGAGGGTGCGTACTTACTCAATGATGCTGGCGAAAGATTTATGCAGGATCAACATGAAATGGCAGAACTAGCACCGCGTGACGTAGTTGCAATTGCAATCATGCGCGAAATGAATCGCACCGGTGCGCATCATGTGTGGCTCGATGTTCGCCACCTAAATGGATTTAAAGAGAGATTCCCAACTATTTACGCATCATGCATTGCACACGGAATAGATCCAACAAATACATTGATTCCAGTTGCTCCTGCTTCTCATTACGCATCAGGTGGCGTGCGAGTTGATTTAGATGGTCGCACCAGTGTTCAAGGTTTGTACGCGTGCGGAGAAACTGCGTGCTCTGGAGTTCACGGTGCCAACCGACTTGCGTCCAATTCATTACTAGAAGGATTGGTATTTAGTGCGCGAATTGCAGCAGATATCAGTAATAACTTGCCAGAATTTTCAGAGCCAGTATCTAACAACTCTGCAGAATTTTTACTCGATCCAAGCGTTCGTAAAACTCTGCAAGAGAGCATGAGTCGGGGTGCAGGAGTATTGCGATCAGCTGATTCATTAATTGCAACATCATCGGATTTATCTCGTATTGAGAGTCGAACAAGCACAGCTGCTTGCGTTGAAGCGTGGGAAACCACAAACCTCTTTCAATTGGCAAACACAATTTTGCGCGCGGCATTAATTCGTCAAGAGACTCGTGGATCGCACTGGCGCGAAGATTTTCCACACCAGAGTAATGATTGGCACAAGCGAATTGTTCAACAGATGGATCAGAGTGGACAATGGCGTACTGAATATCAGGAGGTGAACCACTCATGATCGATCGCGATTTAATTAAGCGCGCAATCTCAGAAGATTTAGATGGTGGCGTTGATATAACCTCTATGGCAACCCTTTCAGCTGATGCGAAAGTCAGTGCACAATTTGTTTCACGAAGTGATGGTGTTATTGCAGGCATTGATATGGCAATTGCAACTCTTGCTGAAGTCGGCGTCACTGATTCAACCGCACTAGTAAAAGATGGCGATCATGTTAAGGCTGGAACTGTATTACTTAAGGTGTCAGGAAATGCTCGCGGTATTTTGCTGGCAGAACGCACAGCACTTAATTTCTTAGGACACCTCAGTGGTATCGCAACTCTTACAGCACAGTGGGTCCAAGCTCTATCTGGAACAAAAACTAAAGTTCGGGATACTCGTAAAACCACTCCGGGTATGCGTGCACTAGAAAAATATGCAGTGCGTATGGGCGGCGGCACCAATCATCGAATGTCATTAAGTGATGCAGCTTTAATCAAAGATAATCACATCGCAGCTGCAGGCGGTGTTGTAAGTGCGTTCTCACTGGTACGAGAGAAATATCCATCATCTGAAATCGAGATTGAAGTAGATAACCTGCAGCAGTTAAAGGAAGTTCTTCCGCTGCAACCTGGTTTAGTTTTGTTAGACAACATGAGTCCAGCCCAGTGTGCAGAAGCAGTTGCGTTCGTTTCAGGCGCTACGAAGTTAGAAGCGTCAGGCGGAATCACAATTGAGAATGCGCGCGCTTATGCTGAATCAGGAGTTGATTACATCGCAATTGGAGCGCTGACACACTCAGCGCCAAATTTTGATATCGGACTAGATATGAGAGTGGAGTAAGCAATGTTGCTCACAGTAGATGTTGGTAACACCAACACAGTTCTTGGAATCTTTAATGGTGAAGAGTTGGTTCACTCATGGCGCGTAAAGACAGATCCACGAAGCACAGCCGATGAGTTGTGGTTGCAATACGGTGCACTTGTTCGTGATTACAAAATCTCCGCTCTAGCAATTTGTTCAACAGTGCCTGCAACGCTTCGCGAGTTGCGAACAATGATTACAGATTATTTCGCTGATATTCACGTAACAATTGTTGAACCAGGAACCAAAACGGGAGTGCCACTGTTGGTTGATAATCCAAAAGAAATTGGTGCTGATCGAATTGTAAATACACTTGCAGCGCATACTCTCTATGGTGGACCAGCGATAGTTGTTGATTTTGGAACTTCAACGAATTTAGATGTTGTCTCTCCTAAGGGCGAATTCCTAGGCGGTGCACTTGCTCCTGGAATTGAAATATCAGTCGATGCACTAGCCGCTCGCGCAGCCCAATTACGTAAAGTCGAACTAGTGCGACCAAAGAGTGTTATTGGAAAAAATACTGTTGAAGCACTGCAATCAGGAACTATCTTTGGATTTGCTGGACAAGTAGATGGCTTGGTTGACCGAATTACTACTGAATTATTAGAGCAATTTGGCACGCGCCCAACTGTTATTGCTACAGGTGGACTTGCGCCACTAATAATTGGCGTCAGCGAAACAATTGATCATCATGAGCCTGATTTAACTTTGATTGGGCTGCGCCTGATACACGAGAGAAACTCGTAAATCGGTAGGATTACAAACCTATGAGTATCGAGGACGACCTACCGGAACAACTGCGCATTCGCCGCGAGAAGCGTGCGAGCTTGATCGAGCGTGGAGTTGAGCCATATCCAGTATCGGTACCTCGAACCAAAACTCTTGCTGAAATTCGCGCGCTTTACTCAAAAATTGAAACAGATAGCGCCACTGGTGATGTTCATAGTGTGAGCGGTCGAATTATTTTTAAACGTGACACAGGAAAACTCTGTTTCGCAACTCTTCGCGAAGGCGATGGCACCGAATTACAGGCAATGATTTCTCTGGACAAAGTTGGTGAAGAACAACTTGAATCATGGAAGAGCGATGTTGATCTCGGCGATTTTGTTAGCGTTACCGGCGAAATTATCTCATCAAAGCGTGGTGAGCTATCTGTCCTAGCAAACTCCTGGCAGATGGCTTCAAAATCTCTTCGACCACTGCCTAATGAACATAAGCCGATGTCAGAAGAGACTCGAGTTCGTATGCGTTATGTAGATTTAATTGTCCGCCCAGAAGCGCGCGAATACGCACGACTTCGCCCTACTGTGATGCGTTCACTTCGCGAAACATTTCACAATGAAGAGTTTGTCGAAGTTGAAACACCAATGTTGCAGGTGATGCATGGTGGCGCTGCAGCTAGACCATTTATCTCACACTCAAACGCCTATGACATGGAACTCTTCTTGCGTATTGCACCAGAACTATTCCTCAAACGCTGTGTTGTTGGCGGAATCGAACGTGTATTTGAAATTAACCGCAACTTTAGAAATGAAGGTGCGGACTCTTCGCACTCACCAGAGTTTGCGATGATTGAGAGCTACCAGGCTTATGGTGATTGGCGCTCAATTGCAGAACTGACTCGCAAACTTGTTCAAAATGCAGCGATGGCTATTTCTGGTTCACACGTTGTTACTCATCACGATGGTCGCAAAGCTGATCTCGGCGGAACATGGAGAGAGATTTCGCTCTACGAAGCAATCTCAGAAGGTGTTGGCGAGACTGTAACGGCTCTGACTCCACTGGATGATTTAAAGCGTATTGCAACGAAATTAGGCATAAAGATTGATCCAAAGTGGATTGCAGGAAAAGTTGCCGAAGAAATTTTTGAACATGTAGCTAAAGATCAATTGATTGAACCAACTTTTGTTATGGGATTTCCGGTTGATACTTCACCGCTTGTTCGCGCGCATCGCGAGATACCAGGGGTTGCAGAAAAATGGGATCTCTATGTTGATGGATTTGAATTAGCTACCGGATATTCAGAGTTAGTAGATCCCGTCATTCAGCGCGATCGCTTAGTTGAACAGGCAAAACTCGGCGCAAAAGGTGACTTAGAAGCAATGCAAGTAGATGAAGATTTCTTGCGCGCAATGGAGTTTGCAATGCCACCAACAGGTGGAATGGGAATGGGTGTTGATCGATTGTTGATGGCACTTACTGGACTTGGAATTCGTGAAACTATTCTCTTCCCATTGGTAAAGCCAGAAGCCGAATAATCTGACATGGAAATTCGTTCGGCAAAAACTTCTGACATTAAAGGCATTCGTGCGCTAATTGATACATATGCAATTGGCGGACGATTACTCACCAAAGAAACCGTTACTCTATATGAAAGCGTTCAAGAATTTACAGTTGCTATTGAAAATAATGAAGTAGTTGGATGCGGCGCTCTTCACGTTCTCTGGGAAGACCTTGCAGAAGTGCGCACTGTGGCAGTTACAGAGAGTTTGCGTGGAAAAGGTGTCGGCCATCAGATCATGCAAGCAATCGAAGAACGTGCGCGCGCAATTGGCGTGAAGAGAATTTTCTGTCTTACATTTGAAACAAAGTTCTTCGGCCGACATGGTTTTGAAGAGATCCAAGGGACACCAGTTGATGCCGATGTGTACGCAGAGCTACTTCGTTCCTACGACGCCGGTATCGCCGAATTCTTAGACCTGGAGAGTGTGAAACCAAATACCTTGGGCAACACTCGAATGCTCAAAAAACTCTAAATCTGCGGGTAAATCGGGCATAAATACGCCATATCTGGGGTTAAGACGTATGTAAATCTCGTATCGCGAGCCACGCCCCCTTCGGGCTAGGCTTACACAATAGAAATAAGCCAGTAAAAGTAAGCACAGAGGAGTCCGTCAATGTTTGAGCGCTTTACAGATCGAGCCCGTCGCGTTGTTGTCCTAGCGCAAGAAGAAGCTCGCATGCTCAATCACAATTACATCGGAACAGAACACATCCTTCTTGGCCTTATTCACGAAGGTGAAGGCGTTGCCGCAAAAGCACTCGAATCACTCGGCATTTCACTTGAAGGTGTTCGCGCACAAGTTGAAGAAATTATTGGTCAGGGTCAACAAGCACCTAGTGGTCACATTCCATTTACTCCACGCGCAAAGAAAGTTCTTGAACTATCGCTGCGTGAAGCTCTACAACTTGGACACAATTACATTGGTACCGAACATATTCTCCTTGGATTAATTCGCGAAGGCGAAGGCGTTGCTGCGCAAGTTCTCGTAAAGCTCGGAGCAGACCTTAATCGCGTACGCCAGAGTGTTATACAACTTCTCTCTGGTTATCAAGGTAAAGAAGCAGTTGCATCTGGTGGACCAGCAGAGGGAACACCTTCAACATCTTTAGTACTCGATCAATTCGGTCGCAACCTCACACAAGCTGCGCGCGAAGGAAAACTAGATCCAGTAATTGGTCGCGAACTTGAAATTGAACGCGTGATGCAGGTTCTTTCACGTCGAACAAAGAACAACCCAGTATTAATCGGAGAACCAGGCGTTGGAAAGACTGCTGTTGTTGAAGGTCTTGCACAAGCAATCTTTAAAAATGATGTGCCAGAGACACTCAAAGACAAGCAGTTGTACTCACTCGATCTCGGTGCACTCGTTGCAGGTTCTCGTTACCGCGGCGACTTTGAAGAGCGCTTAAAGAAAGTACTTAAAGAGATTAAGACTCGTGGTGACATCATTTTGTTCATCGATGAAATTCACACATTAGTTGGCGCAGGCGCTGCAGAAGGCGCGATTGATGCTGCAAGCATTCTTAAGCCAATGCTTGCTCGCGGAGAGCTCCAAACAATTGGCGCAACCACACTCGATGAGTATCGCAAGCACCTTGAAAAAGATGCAGCGCTAGAACGTCGCTTCCAACCTATTCAGGTTAAAGAGCCATCTGTTGCGCACACAATCGAAATTCTTAAAGGTCTTCGCGATCGTTACGAAACACACCACCGAGTCTCAATTACAGATGGTGCTCTATCTGCAGCTGCAAATATGGCAGATCGCTACATTTCAGATCGTTTCTTGCCAGATAAAGCAATTGATCTCATCGATGAAGCAGGATCACGCCTTCGTATAAAGCGCATGACTGCGCCTGCAGAGTTACGCGAATACGATGAGAAGATTGCAAATGCTCGCAAAGAAAAAGAGTCAGCAATTGATGGACAGGACTTTGAAAAAGCGGCTGGACTTCGCGACACTGAGAAAGCACTCATTGCCGAAAAAGCTGAAGCTGAAAAGAATTGGAAAGCAACTGATTTAGATAAAGTTACAGAAGTTGACGAGGAGTTAATTGCTCAAGTCCTATCTGTATCAACTGGAATTCCAGTATTTAAGTTAACTGAAGAAGAGACTGCGCGTCTTCTTCGCATGGAAGAAGAGTTGCACCGCCGTGTGATCGGACAAGATCAAGCAATCAAGGCTCTCTCACAAGCTATTCGTCGTACACGAGCTGGATTAAAAGATCCAAAGCGTCCTGGCGGATCATTTATCTTTGCCGGACCATCTGGTGTTGGTAAAACCGAACTTTCACGCACACTTGCAACATTCTTATTTGGTGACGCAGATGCGTTAATTCAACTCGACATGTCCGAATACTCAGAGCGTCACACCGCATCACGTCTCTTCGGTGCACCTCCAGGGTACGTCGGTTATGACGAAGGTGGACAACTCACAGAGAAGGTACGTCGTCGTCCATTCTCTGTTGTGCTCTTTGATGAAATTGAAAAAGCGCACCCAGATATCTTTAACTCACTCCTTCAAGTTCTCGAAGATGGTCGCTTAACTGATGCGCAGGGTCGCACGGTTGATTTCAAGAACACAGTTATCATCATGACTACAAACCTTGGAACTCGCGATATCTCAAAGAGCCTTGGACTTGGTTTTGCAAACTCTGATGATGATCTAACGAATTACGAAAGAATGAAGGGCAAAGTAAATGACGAACTTAAGTCTCACTTCCGCCCTGAATTCTTAAACCGTATTGATGATGTCATCGTCTTCCATCAACTCACTAAGGATCAGATTATTCAGATCGTTGATTTGATGATTGCAAATCTTGACGAGCGCTTGCGCGCTAAAGATATGGGTATCGAACTCACTGGTGCTGCAAAGAACCTTCTTGCAGAGCGTGGTTACGATCCACTTCTTGGCGCACGCCCACTACGTCGAACAATTCAACGTGAAATTGAAGATGCACTCTCAGAGCGCATTCTCTTTAGCGAACTCAACGCTGGTGAAATCATCGTTGTAGATGTTGAAGGCGAAGGCGCGGAGGCTAAGTTCACATTCAAAGGTGCAGCAAAGGCTGCAATGCCTGACTCACCTGAGGATTTAGCGGAAGCTCCTACTGCTTAACTAGCCTTAATTTGGCAACGAATATTTATTTCTGGCCGATTGGGAAATTAACCCATCGGCCAGAAGTGTTTTTAAAGCCTTTTCTACTTGTGAATCTAGAACCCACAACTTCTTGATCTCTTTTTCAGTAAGCGAATCATTTTCGCGTAGCGCTTGAACAATTACACCGCGGCATTGTCGGTCAGTGCCGTTCCATGCTTGTGTGCGCTTTGGCTGATCTGATTGTGGGTAATTTAGTGATCGCCACTTGCACAAATCTGCAACCGGACATATTTCACACTTAGGTTTTTGTGCGGTGCAGATAAGTGCACCAAGTTCCATGGTTGCTGCAGCCCATATATGAGCACTCTTTTTAGGTATTAACTCTGCGCGAGCTGCACGCTCTGTTTTATTTGGCGCTGGACTCGGTGATTGGACTCCGTCATAAATACGAGAGAACAATCGTCGAATGTTTATATCTAGAACGAGTGAGCGCTCTTGGAATGCAAAAGCCATTACGGCAGCAGCTGTGTAATCCCCGATTCCAGGCAACTTTCTTAATTGAATTTCATTATCCGGAACTTTATTGTTGAAATCATTTGCAATAACTTGCGCGCATTCACGAAGGCGTAGTGCACGACGGGGATATCCAAGGCGTCCCCACTGCTTTATTACTTCTGCAGGTGAAGCTGCGGCTAAATCTTTAGGAGTGGGCCAGAGTTTCATCCATGTGTGCCAGATTGGTTCAACGCGAGCAACTGGAGTTTGTTGCAACATTATTTCTGAAACTAATACACCCCAAGGAGTGGTCTTTCGCCATGGAAGATCACGTTTGTTTTTAGCAAACCACTTCGTGATCTCTTTTTCTAAAAGGCTCATTCGCCGTTAATTTTTACCCGACTAAGTGCTTGATCAAGACGAGATACTTCAACGATTTCCATTCCGGCAATCTTTACATCAGAGCCAGCAGGAACAAGGGCTCGTTTAAATCCAAGACGAAAAGCCTCCGCAAGACGACGTTCGACGCCACTTACTTTTCTGATTTCACCTGCAAGTCCAACTTCTCCGATTGCAACTAGGTCTGCAGGAAGCGCTAAACCTTTAGCGGCAGATGCGACAGAGAGCGCGAGTGCAAGGTCGGCGGCAGGTTCTGACATCTTCATTCCACCAACTGTTGCTGCGTACACATCTCGTCCACCAACTTTTACGTGCGCGCGTAGTTCTAGTACGGCAAGAGTCATCGACGTGCGTGCAGAGTCCAAACCACTTGTTACGCGACGTGCATTGCCAAAATCATTTTCGCGTCCTGCGCTAACCAAGGCTTGAATCTCTGCAAGTAAAGGTCTGCGACCTTCGAGTGTGACTGTGACGCATGTTCCAGGAACGGGTTCGCTATGACGAGATGTAAATAAACCAGTTGGATCCATAACGCTTTCTATGCCGGAATCGCTTAAATCAAAACAACCAACTTCATCACTGGCGCCAAATCTATTTTTGATTGCGCGAATTAAACGTAGACGTGAGTGACGCTCGCCTTCGAATTGAAGAACGACGTCGACGATGTGTTCGAGCAGACGCGGTCCTGCAATTGATCCATCTTTAGTTACGTGACCAACTAATAAGAGAGTGATGTCGCGATCTTTACAGATGCGAATAAGAGCGCCAGCTACTTCGCGAACTTGTGTTACACCACCAGGTGCACCATCGGCGGCGGATGATCCAATTGTCTGGATACTGTCGATAATTAAGAGTTGTGGTTTAACCGCATCAATATGTGAAATAACTGCGCTCAGATCTGTTTCGGATGCTAAAAACAATTCGGGGTCAATTGCCTTGATTCGTTCTGCACGCAAACGAACTTGTGAAGCTGACTCTTCACCACTTATATACAGCGCACGAATTTTTGCTTTTGCAGTTTGCGCGGCAACAGATAACAAAAGTGTTGATTTACCAACTCCAGGTTCGCCCGCTAATAAAATTGCAGCACCTGGAACGAGACCGCCTCCGAGCACGCGATCTAATTCGCTAACTCCAGTTGGTTTGGCACTTGCAGCAGATAGATCAACATCTCCAATTGGAGTTGCTTTATGTGTAACAGCGCCGGGTACGAGTGATAAACGCTTCGGTGCATTGATTTCTTCTACTGTGCCCCATGCCTGACACTCACCGCAACGGCCAACCCATTTATTGGCACTCCACCCACACTCGGTGCAGCGAAATGGATCCTTCTCAACCTTTGCCATGGCGCTTAGCCTAGAGGCAAGTACCGACTATTTGCCTGCCGCAATTGTCGCTGGGTGTTGAATAACAAAGAGTGGCAGTGAACGTTTTTGCGCATCTTTGATTCCTGCGATGCGCTGATCGCATAGTTTGGCCAGTACTGCGTAAGCATCTTTGCCCATGAGCGCTTGGAGTTCAGTTTTATTAGAAATATAAACTGGCTCTTTTCCAACGTGAGCTTCAGTATTGCTTGTGCAGTACCAATCGAAATCTTCTCCACCATCGCCCCATGCAAGACGTTCATATTCTCCGATAACAGTTACCGAAATTTCGCGCTCGCCAAATTCGCGAACTTCATATGAACGACGAAGTGGTAATTGCCAACATACATCTGGTTTTGTATCGACAAAGTGAATCTTTTCTTTTTCAGCTAGATGGTGCAGCACGCATCCAAATGAGCCAGTAAATCCATCAGCTTTATAACCTTTACGATTTAAGAAGATGCACGCACCATCTACTGTGCGAGTTTTGCGCTCTTTATCTTCATCTTTTTCTGAAATCTGTAACTTGCCACCAAATTTCTTTGGTTGTGCTTCATCAAAGAATTGCCACATTTGAGGTGTCAACATCGCGGCTGCTTTTAAAGTGCGTTCTTCATCTTCTTCATCTGAATACATCGCACCTTCTGTACAACAGCCATCATTTGGTCGATCTTTAAATACTCCTTTGCAACCATCGCCATAAATACAGGTCCAGTTGGAGGTCAACCAAGTCAGGTCGCACTTAAAAATTTCTTCTTCGTCATTAGGGTCAGTGAATTCAACCCAATCACGTGCAAACCCAGGCTTTATTTCAGACATAGTTGCAGAGCGTACAGGTATCCTTAGGAACATGAGTACCAAAACAACGGCGCTACAACCTTCACAGGTTGCTGTTATTGGTGCCGGAGTAATGGGCGAAGCACTTATCGCGGCCTTAATTAAATTTGGCTTGAAACCTTCATCTATCTGTGTCAGTGAAAAGCGAGCAGAACGAGCAGAAGAGCTCACAAACCGGTATGGAATTTGCATCTGCGATCTTGCTCAGAACGTTGCTTCAAGCGATGTTCTGCTTTTAGTTGTAAAACCACAAGATATGGCTTCAGTACTCGAAGAAATCAAAGGATCTATCAAAGCCGGTGCGTTAATCATCACTTTTGCGGCGGGCAAGAGCACATCATCAATCACCTCAATTATCGGTGCCGCAAATCCGGTCATTCGCGTAATGCCAAATACACCAGCACTTGTCGGTGCAGGGATGTCAGCGATGTCTCGTGGTGCCGGCGTCACAGATGCACAAGCTGCTTTTGTCAGCGCATTCCTTGGTGCAACAGGAAAAGTTGTAGAAGTTACAGAAGATTTGCAAGATGCTGTTACTGCAACGAGTGGATCAGGACCTGCTTACTTCTTCGCATTCGCTGAGCACATGATTGAAGGCGCCATGGCGTTGGGGCTTTCAAAAGATGTTGCAACGACTTTGACTGCACAAACTATGTTGGGGGCTGCAACTCTTTTAGATCAATCAGGCAAGAGCGCAACAACGCTGCGTGAAAATGTAACCAGTCCAAATGGGACGACCGCCGCGGCACTGGCATCTTTTACTGAATCTGATTTCGCCGGAATTGTTGCAAAAGCTATGAAGGCTGCGCGCGATCGTTCGCAGGAACTTGCGTAATTAAAGAATCGTGAAACGTTTTGCTGTTGCACTATTAGCCCTACCTCTTATTTTTTCTACTCAGAACGCATCTGCAGTACCAAAACCAATTGTTGTCAAGCAAATGGTTGCGATAAATCTTGCTGCACCAGTAACTTCAGATACAAAGATGTTGGTTATTGGCTCATCAATTGTTTTATTAAACGAATCTAGTGTGCGCGCAATTGGTGCAGATGGTGTTGAAAAATGGCGTCTGGCACTTAGTCAAGGTGCTGCAAGTATTGCCACAGCGATGGCGGCAGATAGTGCAGGCAATATCTGGATTGCGGGATCAAGTGCGAATGTCCGACTTGTGACACCAAGTACGGTGCCAACAGTTACACCTATTAATCCAGACAATGTAATTGTGGATCCTAAAGTTCCTGTGCGAGCTGACTTAACAATTGCAACTGTGTGGAAAGTTTCTAATGTAGGCGAGCTCTTATCAACACTGACTTTTGATAACTCATCCCCATTGTTGATTAATTCCATTGCACTCAATGCGAAGGGTTTTTCACTCGGCGGAGTAAATGCAACAGATACTGGAACTTCTGGCGTAATTATAAATAGTGATCTCGATGGAAAGTTTGGAAAACCTATCTATTTGGGCCTCAGTGATACTGCCATTGATGTTGTTATTCGCGGAACAGATTCGACTGTGTATGCGATCGGAAATAGCACAGAAACTCTTGCTGGAAAGAAAATTGCAGGTTACCGAGATGGAATAATCGCAAAGTATGCAAGCAACGGAAAATTAACTGCTCTCGTCCGAAGCTCGGCTGCAAAAGCAAAGCGCGAATGGAATTCTGCAACCAACTCACTTTTCTTAACAGGTTCTGTGCAGACTGGCACGAAATTCGAAAGTGCAATAACAAAGTTTGCAACAAACCTCTCACCAGTATGGACTTTTAGATTCGCTTCAAGTGGAGCAACTCTTGGCGCTATTGGACCAAGTGGTTCACACTTCGCAGCATTTGCATCTACATCTGTTATTAAAGGCGTTTCAAATTGGAAGCCAAGCTCGGCTACGGCGCTTCTACTTACATTTGATAGCAAAGGTGCAATTGTCGATGCCAAGAGCGCAATCGGGGTCCCGTTAGCCCTTGGCTATTCCAAGGATCTGGGAGTAGTGCTCATGAGTTCGAGCCAAACGGCCGTTTCGATTTTTAGACTCAATTAGCGATAACCTAACCTCCTTAAGGCATCTTCAAAATTGTGGCTGCTAATAAAAAAAGAGAAAGCGTGACAAATGGGTTCCGTTATTAAGAAGCGACGTAAGCGTATGGCGAAGAAGAAGCATAAAAAACTTCTAAAGAAAACTCGTATTCAGCGCCGCAACGCTAAATAATTACGCAGCTTTTAGCAGTACAACTTTTCCGTTAATTCCTGCTACTGCGTAGCGAAGCTTATTTAAAACTACCCAGGCGCTAGCGATTGGTTCTGGCGATTGCCAAGAAGAAGCTAGTGAAATTGCAGATTGTCCTTTGGAAAACTTTGCATAATCAATTGCGCACAAGCGACCCAAGCAGTTAAAGAGCAGGGTCTTTGAGTCGCTGCTAAGCAATTCATTGGGTGTTCCGTAATTCGAGGTCGAAGTCTCTATTACGGCAGATGCTGTATTTAAATTAAGCGTTCGAAGTAACGTTGGATCAGGCATAGATAACGCCGTCGCTGAAAACCATGAAGCAAAGATTCCCTTGGCCGTTTTAGCTAATTCGACGTCGTACCCCAAAATTGTCGCTTCTACTGTTGGTGATTCAAGTGTGCGATATTGCCACTGACCAGGATCTAGAGTATTTCTAGTTGCTAATCGAATTTCACCTGAAGTTGCGTCACGGTTTTGATTAATAGATAAAACAGAGTCGTATAAAACATAAGTTTTATCACCATCGACTAGTGCTTTCATATGAAAAGCAACATCTCCAGTGGTTCGAAAATCTGTTTTGCGATCACCATCTACTAACTCATAATTCCAAGGACCATCGAAGTTCTTGTATGCACCCAAGAGAACTCCTTGAGTTTCGTCTCGATAGAAAACTTGAATCCCCTCTTTTGTGATTGCACAAGCATTTGAAACACTCACGTTACTAGCTGTAGGAACCCGGAAAATTTCTTCATATGACTGAACTTTGGCTGCATTTCCATCCACAATTTCCCTTGAAATCTTCGTACCTATGAGAGTCGCATATCTCAAATCATTATCTGTTTTATCTGCATAGAAAATATGAAGAGTTTGTTTGAGGTTTTTACCACTTACGCATAATGAAATCTGACCGGAAATATCGCTATCGATAGTTGTTTTCTTCCAACTCTTTCCATTCCATGTTGCTAGACGAAGAATCGAAGTTTTTGCATCAACATATGCAATTGCTGGTTGCCCATTAAATACGGTCGATGTAATTGAACGTGCATCGGATGAAGAGTCCAGGATTTGTGATGTCCAAGCTGCGCGAGGAGTTACAGCCTTCGTTACAACTTTCGGTGAAGCCCCTTTGGCATTGGATGCCGTGATTTCAAATGTGTAAGCAACTCCATTTTTTAACCCTGTGATTATGGCTGGGCTCTCTCCCACACTTTTTTCTTTACCAGTATTTATATTCTTAATAATGTATTCACTTACTTGCGTTGTGCGTGAATTTATTGGGGGATCAAAAGTAATTATTGCTGATGAATCTGCGATGAGTGCTTGAGCATTAACAACTTCACTGGGCACTCCTGCTGCAAGTCCAGGAGCAGGTTTATTGCGAATATCTTTCATCATTGCAAGCAGAATTGCACCGGGTTCGTTAAAGACCTCACCCGCTTCAAGATTTGGTGTCATGACTGCATTTGTTCCAGAGTTTGCAAAAGTATTCTCATCCAAGTGACTAACTGATGAGCCCGCGTCATAACTAGATGGTGTGTACATAAGCGGTTTAACACCATTGTTCGCGGCTATCGCCTCAGTACCAGACCAAACTAATTTATTTATTAGCGCTTGTCCTAATTCAAATGATGGAGAGGGAAGATCTGCTAGACGATTTCCATCTTGTGTTTGTAGGTATGCATCAAATGGAGTTGGTTGCTCAAGAATTCCAACATACTGACCCTTTGTGCGATCAAAGAGGTAAGAGCTAGTAGATAAGAAACCAAGTCCATGTGCTAATTCATGAAACATGACTGACTTAAGGTCATACTCGTAGCGCGTAGGTTTGCCTAGCCCATCTAAATCCCACTCAGCCTCTGAGTTAATTTGAATAATAATTTCAGGGTTATCTAAATCTAAGTCTTTTCCCGCTAATGCATTTGCAAGCGCTGATGCATACCAGAGTGATGAATCAGGTGCTCCAGCAAATTTTGCGTAATAACGATCAGGCCGTGCACTTCCTAAAATATCGGCAGCACTTGAACGACCCCACGTTGCATCGACATTTATGGGAACCTTTGAATCGAAATTAGCAGCCCATAAATCAATTGCGGCTTGTACTTGGTTCTTTGCCCAATCTGGAAAATTCTTGTAATTAACGACAAACTTCGAACGCTTTTCTAAATTTGCGCTTTGAGTTGCCGGAACAGAGAGTACGTCTGATGCCTCGGCTGCATATGTGTGCCCCCACACATTTGATGGGGCAACAAGTGGCGCCGCCTCTGCGGCCGGTACGAAGAGTAAAGATGCGACTAGAGCGAATAACAATCCTGTTACGGTGCGATTGCTGGCTCTCGTTTGCATATGTGCAAAAGGTATCAGGGTGAGATGATTTACCTATGGAAGAGAGCAGTGCACCCAACTTTGACGAAGTTTATTCTCGGATAAAGGCAGAACCTCCAATTTCTTTGGATTTTTCACAAGAACCAAAGAAACCTGAACCAACCTTGGATGAAGCGCGCGATGATTTAGCAAAATCTGTGAGCGAAGTCGCACACGCACTCTTTGCAAAGAAGTTCGGACCCTTAGTTGGTTCTGTGACTCAAACAACGGTTAATGCTGTTTTGAAAGATTTAGAGAAGAACGCTTATCGATTTAAAGGCGATGTAACACTGGTTGCCGAAGAGTTTATTGATCGTGCGATAAATAAGAAGCGGAAAAAATAGTTGTCTCAAACAGTTATCACTGTGTTTTCAAGACATGGATGCCATCTCTGTGACGTTGCTGTTGAAACACTTGAATCCATGAAAGTTGAATTGGATTACTTGATTGACATTAAATATATAGATGGCGATGATGAACTTGAAAAACTATATGGCGAACAAGTTCCGGTGACACAGATAGATGGTGAACACCACGATTTCTGGCGAGTAGACCCAGAGCGTTTTAGAGCTTGCCTTGAAAAACATCGTCAGCGTCAATAATTTTGTACGCATAACCTTGTTCGGCCAAGAAGCGCTGACGGTTCTGCGCAAAGTCTTGATCGATAGTGTCGCGTGAAACAACTGAGTAAAAAGTTGCACTGCGGCCATCAGATTTTGGACGCAAGATACGACCAAGTCGCTGTGCTTCTTCCTGTCTAGAACCAAATGCACCAGAGACCTGAATTGCAATGGTTGCATCTGGTAAATCAATTGAAAAGTTAGCAACTTTAGAGACAACAAGACAAGAAATTTCGCCCGTTCTAAATTGGTTGAACAAGATTTCACGCTCTTTAACTGGTGTCTCACCCTTGATTAGGGGAACACCAAGAACTTCTGAGAGCTCATCTAATTGATCAATGTATTGGCCAATTACCAAAATCTGTTCGCCAGCGTGATGTGCAACGAGTGATTCGACAACATTTCGTTTGGTGCGAGTTGTTGCACAGAAGCGATAACGCTCTTCTGGCTCTGCGGTCGCATAGGAAAGACGCTCTGTTTCACTTAGATTTACACGAACTTCCACACATTGGGCAGGAGCGATATAGCCCTGCGATTCAATTTCTTTCCAAGGAACATCAAAACGTTTTGGGCCGATAAGTGAAAAGACTTCACCCTCCATGCCATCTTCTCGGACTAGCGTTGCAGTTAGTCCTAATCGACGTCGAGATTGGATGTCGGCGGTAAAGCGAAAGATTGGCGCAGGCAACAAGTGCACTTCGTCATAAATGATTAATCCCCAGTCATGAGTATCAAAGAGATCAAGGTGTGCGTACACGCCATCTTTTTTCTTAGTCATTACTTGGTAAGTCGCAATTGTTACGGGCCTAATCTCTTTTTTAGCTCCTGAGTATTCGCCAATCTCATCTTCATTAAGCGTTGTGCGTTTAAGTAACTCTTCGCGCCACTGACGTGCTGCAACTGTATTTGTAACAAGAATCAAAGTTGTTGCTTTTGCATGAGCCATGGCGGCAGCACCGACAATAGTTTTTCCAGCACCGCAAGGCAGCACAACAACACCAGAACCACCGTGCCAAAATCCTTCTGCTGCTAACTCTTGGTATGGACGAATCTTCCAATCATTTTGCATCAGCGCAATTTCGTGTGCCTGTCCATCAACGTAACCTGCAAAATCTTCTGCCGGCCAACCCAGGCGCAATAAGGATTGTTTTATCTGTCCGCGCTGACTTGGATGCACTGCAATTGTCTCTGCATCAATTCGAACGCCAAGTAGCGGAGCAATTTTCTTTGCACGAATAACTTCTTCTAGAACAGCTGTATCAGTTGTAACTAAAATCAATCCATGAATTGGATCTGCTTCTAAGCGCAGGCGACCATAACGAGACATAGTTTCTGCGACATCTACAAGAATTGAATGCGGAACTGCATAGCGTGAAGACTTGATTAATGTATCTATAACCATCTCTGCGTCGTGACCTGCAGCGCGTGCATTCCACAAACCTAAATTTGTTAGGCGATACGTATGAATATGTTCAGGGGAGCGCTCTAACTCTGCAAAGGGAGCAATCGCACGACGACATTCAGTCGACATCGCGTGATCGATATCTAAGAGCAGTGTTTTATCACTCTGAACTATCAGTGGCCCATCAGTCATTGAGTAAGTCCTTGATGAATTCATGCAGGAAAACGCTGCGCTCTTCGAGAGCTTTAATGCTTATCCATTCATTAGTTGCATGCGCACCAGAGCCAACTGCGCCAAGTCCATCTAGAACCTTCGCACCCGCAGCTGCTGCAAAGTTTCCATCACTTGCTCCACCTACTGATGCATGGCCAAGTGGTGGCATACCGATTCGTGCCGCAACTTTTTCTGCGCGTTCGTAGAGTTCCATGGTTGCCGTTGTTTCAAGTGGTGGACGATTTAATCCACCAGTAATTTCAATGCGAGCTTCGGGGTGAAGTGGCTTCAGTGCACGAATTGCTGCGTCAATACGATTGAGTTCATCTGTTGAATAAGAACGAGCATCGATATCTAAAACGCCATAGTCAGGAACCGTATTTGTTGAGTTGCCGGCTTTAACTAAGGTTGGAACAACTGTTGTATTTCGCTCTTTGTTTTCTAAGAATGCAAGCGCAGTAATAATGTGTGCAATTTCTACAGTTGCGTTGATTCCCTTTTCAGGTTCTAGACCAGCGTGTGCTGCTCGTCCATGCACATGTACTTGATACATCGCTGTGCCTTTGCGACCAGTTTTAACTTTGCCATCAATTGCTGCTTCGAGAACTAAAACAGCCTTTGAGTTTGATGCTAAATCTTGAATGAGTTTGCGTGATGCGTGACTTCCGGTTTCTTCATCAGTTGTTCCAACGAGTGCAACAGAACCAGTGACTCCTTTAAGCGCAAAGAGAGCTTGAACAAATCCTGCCTTCATGTCATAGGTGCCAGGACCGCGAAGTACATCGCCTTCTATCTGCCAAAGCGGTGTGAATGAACCAATCGGCCACACTGTGTCGAGATGGGCAAGTAAAACAACTTCTGGTTTTGCAGCGCCCCACCAAAAAACTGGGCGACCTTCTATTTGGCGAATCTCTGCAGGTGTACCAAGTACACGTGTTGCAATGTCACTCGCTAAACGAACAACATCGTTGCAAGCCTTTAGATCTTCGGTAGGAGATTCGCACTTCACCAATGCTTCAAGGGCTGCCAACATAGGGTTAAGTCTGCCGTATTCCTCTTGCTTCTCGCTTGTCATAGCGGTGCAACCCCCGTAATACGCGGAATTCTAAATGTCTGCATCTCGCCTGTGCCATGGTCCCGAGCAATTAACGATCCCGCAGAGATTTTCAATGGGTCAATAATTCGGTGTGATACTGCGCCATTGTTATCTGCATAACCAATTGATAGCGAACGTTGTTCTTGAATGTATTTTAATAAAATATCTAAAGTTTCATTTGCAGTCGTTCGTGGCAGCGCCCCGAGCGCGGTATTTGCAATATTGCGAAGTGTGCTCTGTTTATGACTTGATTTTTCACCGACTCGAATTGTGCGAATAGCAGAGGCAAGTGCAGCATCTGTTGGAACTTCTAATTCGCCAATGATGCGTGGCGGACGCGGCTTGGATTGTGCACGCGAAGAGCGTGGGCCAGTCAGTAACAATCCGTTGCTAGATTCTGCAGCAGGCAGATATCCGGCGTTGCGCAAAACATTCATGACATCGTGAGCATCCATATCGCAAATCATTACTTCTGGAGCAATTCGTCGTAGGGACAAAATATCCAAACGCTTATCGCTAATAATTTGTGTGATTAGTGCGGGATCTTCACAACGAATAAATGAAGAAGTATTTCCAACTCGTAGGCGACCGTGCTTCTTGGCCACATCTGAAATTAAATACTCAAGCGGTTGCGGAATAGGTGTCTTAGAAGTCTTACGCAAAAACCCTATGATCTCATCGCCAGTTTTTCCGTGGTCCAAACCGCGACGGATTGTTGTGTCTGTAAATCTATAGACAGTTGCACCGCCGCGACTTTCGATATCTCCGATGATTGCAAGTACTGCAGCAACATCATGCACCAGTGGTCCTGGTGCTATTGCGGTGTTATCGCTCTGAATAAGAATGTGATCAACTGGTTGCGGTAAATCTGTATCGATTATTTCGCAATCATCTCCAGCCAAGAAAGCTTCACCGTACTTTGAAATTACTCCTTGTCCAGTAATTCCAAGCCACTCGGCTTCGCGCAGGGTCCATTGAACCATCTCTTCTTGTAGCCCCGGATTTCGCTTTGATGGCGCACACCATTTCACTCGCTGCGTAAAGCTTGTAACTTCTGGCGCAATGTTTTTATTCTCTGCCAATAATTGCAGAACTAATGCACGTGTACTCGCAGCGTTTACTCGATCAAGTTCTGGACCAAGAGCTGCAGTATTTTTTGATTCTGCACGACCCACAAGACCACTCACACGTGAAGTGATCAACCAAGGAGCGGCAATCGCTTGCCAACGAACGGATGGTTTTTGAGTTAGCCAAATATCAAAATTATTTGTTGGCAAGATTTTGTCATCTGCATCGATAGTTACTAGTCCAGCTAGATAAACGAGTTCAGCGATAAATGCTGCACAATTTTCATCTATACCCATGTGTGTTGCGATAATTTTTAAATCACGCACACCTAAACCACCGGAGCGAAGTGCATCAGCTGGTTCTTGCGCCCAATACTCAAGAATTTCATCTGCCCAGCGCAAAACCGTTGCAACATTTGCAATCGCGGCAAGCTGCACACTCTTGGCATCGCGCGTGCTGCCCTTAATTTCGGGCGGAGTGACTTCGCGCTCTTTGTGCACTTTGCCACCACGAAGATAGATACCAACTTCTCGCGGAAGAATTACTGTGCGCTGATCTAGTGGAACCATAAAATTTTGTTCAAGTAACCACGTAACACCTGGACCAGGATTCTTAATATCGCCGACGCTTCCTCGTGGCGGCCCCCAGATAAGTCTTTCTAATACTTTCTTAGCTGAATCTGGTGCTTCATCTAATTTCTTTAAAGTTAGTTTTGCCATTGACGCTGGCCCAAGTCCTGCAATTTCATTACCTAATACTTCGCGCACCGAATTTGGCAATCTCATTCCATCATCTGATGGATAAATAAGACCGCGTGCAATCAATTCTGGAATAACGTCAACGGCGGATTTTTCTGTTACAGCGATAATCTGTTTTTCATTAAATGGTTCATTGATAACTGCAGAAGATTCAAGTACTTGAAATTGCCATTGATTGAGCGCATCTATTGCTCTTGCCAGACTTGGGGCGCTGCATGCACGTACAGCGAGGGATGCCATATCTGAAGGAACTGGTGAGATGAGATCTGTCCTTAAAGTGAATAGTTCTAAAAGGGCAGCGTCATCCACGGAACGTAGATAGTCGGTAAATGAACGCATTTGCATAACTTGCCTACATTACAGGGGTTTAGAGGGTGCTGTGAAATCGAGTTAGCGTGAACGTCTGCGCGGTGCCAACCAAATTCCAGCGGCTGCAAGTCTAGAAACAGCAGGTCCAATAATTTTGATAATAAATCGCGCCCGACGAAAATCGTGAATTGGCCAACCTTCAGCGAGTGCGCGCAAACTTAAAATTGCATCAGGATTAATCGCCGATGGATGTCCCACAGCTTCTAACAGAGGAAAATCGTTATGACTATCGGAATAGGCATAGCAATTTGAAAGTTGGAATCCTTTTTCCTTTGCGAGTGCAGAAATTGCTACAGCTTTTTCTTTTCCATGCAATAACTTTCCCAGCATCTGTCCGGTGTATTTTCCATCGCG
>JBPCTE010000112.1:0-1740 GCA_051006495.1 Candidatus Planktophila sp. | reverse complement strand
TGTGCTTGCGCAACTGCGAGACCAAAGCCCGGAACAATAACTACGCGACGCGCATAGTTAAGCAAGATTGCAACGTCATCGGGTGAACCAGATCGAACTGGACGATCTTCGGCAGCGACACTTGCTTCTTGTGGCTTTGCAGTAAATGCACCGAAGAGTGTTCCAAAGAGTGAGCGACCCATGGCTTCAGCCATTAAGCGAGTCAAGATAGTTCCAGATGCACCAACGAGTGTTCCAGCAATAATCAGAAGTGTTGAATCGAGAACATAACCGCTTGCAGCAACAGTTAATCCAGTAAATGCGTTAAGTAGTGAAATAACAATTGGAACGTCTGCGCCACCAACAGGAAGAACGAAGAGAATTCCAAATGCCAATGCAAGCACCGCAAGAATTAATAGCGGATTTGTGCCTAGTGCAATGACAACCCAAACCGCTGCAGCCAGCGTTGCTGCGAGTGTTCCAGCAATAACAAATCGTCCACCTGGAAATACAACTGGGCGAGTGGTCATAAGCTCTTGGAGCTTTAAGAAAGTAATGATCGAACCGCTAAACGAAACGCATCCCACGATTACTGTGAAAACAGTTGCAATTACTTCTGCTGTATTTGCCTTATCACCAAGGTGTAAATATTCAACGATGGCAACGAGTGCAGCAGCACCACCACCGACACCATTAAATAGCGCAACGAGTTGCGGCATCTGTGTCATCTGAACTTTGCGCGCAGCTGGCACACCAATAACTACACCCACCGCAATTGCGCCCAGAATCCAACCCAGATTATTTAGCGGTAGCGATTCTCCATCTTGTGCGTAGAAGAAGACAACAACTGTTGCAATCGTTGCTCCAATTGCACCGATGATATTTCCACGACGAGCAGTCTTTGGTGTCGATAAACCTTTGAGAGCGAGGATGAAACAGACGCCAGCAGAGAGACCAATTAAGCTATATAAAAAATGACTCATTTGTTCTCACCGCCCTTCTTTGGCTTGAACATTTCGAGCATGCGATCAGTAACGACGAATCCGCCCACCATATTGATTGTGGCCAGGATGATTGCAGCAACTGCAAGTCCTAATTCAAGGTTAGTTCGGCTGTGATCGGCAACAATAATTGCACCAACCAAAATAACTCCGTGGATGGCATTAGCACCACTCATCAATGGCGTATGCAACGTTGATGAAACTTTAGATACAACTTCAAAACCTACGAATACTGCAAGAACGAAGATAGAAATAATTGCAATCGGCTCCATTATTTTGTGCCTCCATTTCGCTTGGCTCCTGCATGTGTTACGGCTGCACCGTTAATAATTTCATCGTCAAAATCTAGATTTAAAGAGAGCGCACTACCTTCAGCAGCTGGTTTTGTTAGAAGCGTCAGAAGATTTACAACGTTTCGTGAGTACAAACTAGATGCGTGAAATGGCAATTGGCTAGGTACATCTTTACCGCCCCAAATACGCACGCCATTTTTTGTAACTACAACTTCACCTGGTTTAGAACCCTCAACGTTTCCGCCGGTTTCTGCGGCCAAGTCAACGATGATTGTTCCTGGACCCATTGCATCAACCATCGCTTGTGTCATTAATTGCGGAGCTTGTCTTCCCGGAACAGCAGCCGTAGTGATAACTACATGTGACTTAGCAATATATGGAGTGAGCAATTCACGTTGCTTAGCTGCTCGCTCCGGTGTCATTTCTCGTGCATAACCGCCAGCACCTTCGAGTGCTTCTAATTCAAG
>JBPCTE010000111.1:0-1794 GCA_051006495.1 Candidatus Planktophila sp. | reverse complement strand
GCGCAATTGGCTAATAAAGAACCCGCTCTTCCTGCTGTTGTAAACGCCATTCGATTTTATTCCGATGAATTTGCAAAGAGTGCTGGATTCGAAACACACGTAACAGGCTTTGCCGCTATTTTCGCGGACCTTTTCAGCGCTTTCGGTGCAATTGATTCCACACTTTTATTTACAACAGTCATCGTTGTCGCTTTGATTTTGATCGTTGTTTATCGATCTCCAGTTCTTTGGATTTTGCCGCTCTTTACCGCACTGATAGCGGAGTCTTTAGCGGGTGCTGTGATCTATCTATTAGCAAAGCGTGATGTAATTACGTTGGATGGTCAATCACAAGGAATTTTGTCTGTATTGGTTATTGGAGCAGCAACTGATTACGCGCTATTACTGATTGCACGTTATCGAGAAGAATTACATCATTTTGATTCAAGGTTTGATGCGATGAAGACTGCTTGGCGCGGAGTGGTTGAACCAATCATTGCATCTGGTAGCACCGTCACACTTGGCCTGCTTGTGCTTTTGTTAGCCCAACTCAGTAATTCTCGTGGCCTAGGTCCAGTTGGTGCTATTGGAATCGTTGCTTCAATGATTACGGTATTAACGTTACTTCCGGCACTTCTTGTTCTGTTCGGTCGTTGGATTTTTTGGCCAAAGATTCCGCGCCATGACGACAAGGATGAAAAACTCACAGGTATTTGGTCGAAGGTGGCTAATGCAACTGCCAAGAGTCCAAAGAAGTTCGCAATTGTTACAACCGTGATTCTTTTAATCTTTGCAAGTTTCATTACAACGCTAAAGGCATCAGGAATTTCAACAACTGAGGGCTTTACTACTCGTCCTGATTCACTAGTTGGACAAGATATTTTACTTGAGCATTTTCCCGGTGGGCAGAGTCAACCGACACAAATTCTCATTAAAGAATCTAAAGTTGAGCAAGCGATCTCAGTTCTCAAATCAATCAATGGTGTTTCCAGTGTGACTGCAGAAGTTGATGGACAAGTCATTCCTGGACAACCCATTCCACCCGTCAAAGTTGTAGATGGAAATGTTGTTTTGGATGCAACACTTAATGTTCCTGCTGACTCAAAAGAGGGTCGTGAATTGGTTCCAGTTATTCGCGAGGCAGTACATGCAATTGATTCTGAATCTCTGGTAGGCGGAATTAGCGCAACTTTTTACGACGTCGATGTTGCAGCCGCTCACGATCGAAATTTAATAATTCCAATAGTTCTCTTATTGATCGCACTAATTCTTGGCTTATTGCTTCGCAGTGTTATTGCAGCAGCCGTTCTGTTGGTTACTGTGATTGTCTCATTCGTTGCGACACTTGGCGTTTCAGCGATTTTCTTCAATCACATTTTTGGTTTCGCCGGGGCAGATACTGGGTTCCCTCTGTTTACCTTCATATTCTTGGTTGCACTCGGAATTGATTACAACATCTTCTTGATGACACGTGTTCGAGAGGAAGCAATCAAAATAGGAACTATCCCTGGCGTCACGAAGGGTGTCACCGTTACAGGTGGCGTTATTACATCGGCGGGTATCGTTTTGGCGGCAACGTTCACAGTTCTTGGAGTACTGCCACTAGTAGCACTTGCCGAAATCGCATTTGCGGTCGCTTTTGGTGTACTTCTGGACACTCTTGTTGTTCGTTCAATTCTTGTTCCTGCGCTCGTACATTTACTAGGTCCAAAAATTTGGTGGCCTTCTAAACACATTAAGTAAGAACAGACGCATGAAGCTTCGGGTCGGTATTGCAGGCTATGGATTAGCTGGCCGAAGTTTTCATGCACCCAT
>JBPCTE010000110.1:0-2741 GCA_051006495.1 Candidatus Planktophila sp. | reverse complement strand
AGAATGTTCCAGCGGTCGCCGATGCACTCAAAGTGGGCACTGCGCGTATAGGAACAATTGATTCCTGGATTCTTTGGAATTTATCGGGCGGCACTTTTGCAACTGATGTTACAAATGCCAGCAGGACAGCGCTGATGAATCTTGAAACATTAGATTGGGATCCAGATTTGCTCGAACTCTTTGCAATTCCCCGTTCAGTTTTAGCAGATATCAAACCCACATCTCATATCTATGCAAAGACAGCAGATGGAGTTCCAATTGCAGCTCTTGTGGGAGATCAACAAGGAGCAATGATTGGCCAAAGTTGTTTTGAAGTCGGTGATTCAAAGACTACTTATGGCACTGGAAACTTTGCGCTACTAAATACAGGAAAGGAAATAATCAGATCACAACACGGTTTGCTCACAACAGTGTGCTACAAATTTGGTGATTCCCCGGTTGTGTATGCACTTGAAGGATCTGTTGCGGTAACGGGTTCTGCCATTCAGTGGCTGCGAGATCAATTAGGGATAATCAAATCTTCATCTGAGATTGAAGCTTTAGCTAGCAGCGTTGCGGATTCGAGTGGCGTCTACTTTGTTCCTGCATTTTCGGGATTATTCGCACCGTACTGGCGAAGCGATGCACGTGGGGTCATTGTTGGTTTGAGTCGAGCCAGTACTAAAGCGCATATTGCACGCGCTGCTCTAGAGGCTATTGCATATCAAACTCGCGATGTTTTAGATGCGATGTCAGCAGATAGCAAGGTGCCACTTAAATCTATGCGCGTGGACGGTGGCGCAACTGCCAACAATTTATTAATGCAGATTCAATCTGATGTTATGGGTATCGAAATTATTCGACCAGAAGTTATTGAAACAACGGCGCTAGGTGCTGCTTACGCGGCAGGTATCGCAGTTGGGGTATGGAAATCACCTGATGATGTTCGAAATAAATGGCGAGAAAATCATCGCTGGAGTTCAACGCTAGATCCCAATTCACGCGCAGAAAAATATGCACAGTGGAGGAAAGCAGTACAACGCACGCTTAATTGGATAGAGTAGACACATTATGAGCTCGAAACTCGGCGCAGGTGTAACACGCACCGATCGTCCCCTTGCTGACGGTCGAACAATTCGTTATTACGACACACAAGATCACGTGCGTGCAGTTACAGATAAACGCGAAAAATCGGAACAACCAGGAATCGGTGAACTTCGATTAGATCCGCTGGTAAATGAGTGGGTCGCCATGGCTGCACATCGCCAAGGTCGAGTCTTTTTGCCGCCAAAAGAGTTGTGTCCACTCTGTCCATCAACTGCTGAAAATCTGACCGAAGTACCTGAAGAGGATTTTGAAGTTGTTGTCTTTGATAATAAATCTCCATCACTGCGTCCTCCCGATGGCGATTGGGCGTTGCCAGATATGGCGGGACCAGATACAGATACAGGCAGTGCTGCAGGAAAGTGTGAAGTTATTTGTTTTACAGCCGATCACGGGCAATCCTTTAAGGATTTAAGTACCGAGCGAATTCGTGTGCTTCTTGAGGCGTGGATAGATCGCACTCGTGAACTCTCTAAAGAGAAGTTCATAGAGCACATCACACCATTTGAGAATCGCGGTGAAGAAGTCGGAGTGACGCTTGCGCATCCGCACGGTCAAATTTATGCCTATTCATATATTCCGCCAAAGGTTTCTCGGATGCTCGAAGTTGCTAAGAAGCATAAAGAGCGTACGGGCAAGGTTTTATTCGATGAAATTGTGGCTCGCGAAATCAAAGAAGAAGAGCGCATAGTTGCCGAAAATAAACATTGGGTTGCATACGTTCCATACGCTGCTCGATACTCATTTGAAATTCACGTCGCGCCAAAGGTTTCTGTAGCAGATTTGAGTGAACTCACTTCAGAAGTTGCTGATGCTTATCCTGCGATTGCAAAGGAAGTTCTGCAACGTCTAGATGGAGTCTTTGATATTCCAATGGCGTACATCGCTGCATGGCATCAAGCACCTGTTCGCGAAGGTCGCGACTTACTGCGTCTGCACTGGCAGATTACAAGCGTGCGCCGTGCACCAGGAAAACTCAAGTATTTAGCCGGTTCGGAATCTTCTATGGGCGCATTCATTATGGATTTACGTCCAGAACAATCAGCTGCACAGTTGCGAGAAGTAAAGCTGAAGTAGATGAAAATCTTGGTCACAGGTGGTGCCGGTTACATCGGCTCTCATGCTGTTGAAGTTCTAAAGATGAGCGGCCACGACGTAACAGTTCTCGATGATTGCAGTACAGGTCACGCAGATTCGTTGCCTCCCACTGTGCGCTTTGTCCAAGGATCCCTACTTGATTCAGAGATAGTTGCTCGAGCACTCAAAGGGTGCGAGGCGGTGATGCACTTTGCGGGTAAATCATTAGTCGGTGAATCAGTTGAAAAACCCGATTTATATCGCAAAGTAAACGTTGATGGCACGAAAGTTTTACTTGATCAGATGAATACGCTGGGAGTTAAGAAAATAGTTTTTTCATCATCAGCTGCTACGTATGGCGAACCAGAGTCTTCACCTGTTTCTGAAACTGCAAAGTGCAGACCTACAAATCCATATGGTGAAACAAAGTTAGCCATTGAACGAGATTTAACAAGTGCAGCACAGATTCAAAATATTGCTGCCGTCTCGCTTCGTTATTTCAATGTTGCTGGTTCACTACAAACTGATCGTGGTTGGTTATCTGAACGCCACAATCCTGAAACACACTTAATTCCGAATGC
>JBPCTE010000109.1:0-1627 GCA_051006495.1 Candidatus Planktophila sp. | reverse complement strand
AGTGCATCCTTGCCGATGAACTTATTTTTCTTCTTAGATACAGCAAAACCGAGTCCAGCTTCTATTGGATTTGTTTCAGTATTAATCTCACCCGCCCATGCTCGGTATCCCTTTTCAAGTCGAAGAGATTCAATTGCTCGGTAGCCACACGGCATTAACCCTTCGTCGGCGCCAGCTGCAATCAGGGCTTCCCAAACTTTCTTGCCCTCGGCAACAGGTGCATAAATTTCCCAACCGAGCTCGCCAACATAAGTAAGACGCGTTGCACGAACTTTTGCGCCCGCAATATTTATTTCACGTGAGTGCATAAATGGGAAGTTGGAGTGAGATAGATCGTAATCAGTAGCTTTGCTAAGAATAGTTCTGGCCTTTGGTCCCATCAGCGCGAAGCAAGCAAAATCTTCTGTAACAACTTTAATAGTCACATCGCTAAATCCACCTTCGCGCTTCTGCTTTTCTAGCCAACCAAAGTCGTGGGTTGAAAACGCTGTGCCGGTAATAATTAAAAATTCACTCTCTGCAATTTGTGTAACTGTGTAATCCGATTCGATGCCGCCGCGAGTATTAAGCGCTTGTGTGTAAACAGTGCGACCCACACCTTTGACTACGTCATTGGCACACACCCAATTAAGAAAGTCAGATGCCTGCGCGCCACTAACAATCGCCTTTGCAAAGCTTGATTCATCAAATAAACCAGCGTTTTCACGTGTTGCGCGGTGTTCGGCAGCAACCGCGGAAGACCAGTGTTTGCCCGCCCATCCATATGGCTTTAGCGAGTCATCGCTTTCATGATTGGCGTAGTAATTAACGCGCTCCCATGAAGATTTTTCACCGAAGATTGCAGTGTTAGCTGCGTGCCAATCGTATGCAGGAGATTTCTTTCCTGGACGAGCGCTCTGTCTCTCTTCGCCGGGATAGTGAATGTCGTAGTACGCCTCATAGTTTTCGCTAATTCTTTTCAATGTGAAATCAGGGGAGCGATAAGAAGCGCCGAAGCGTTTGATGTCCATGTGCCAGAGATCCATTGTTGGTTCGCCTGCTACAACCCACTCAGCAACAACTTTTCCTATGCCACCTGCGCCAGCAATTCCATGCGCACAGAATCCAGCAGCAACAAAGAATCCGCCAACTTCTGTTTCACCTAAACAGAATTCATTATCAGGTGTAAATCCTTCTGGTCCATTAATAAAACTCTTTACACCTACTTCACTCATCTTTGGAACGCGCCGTTGTGAATTAACAGCAATCTCTTCGAAGCGATCCCAATCTTCGCCGAGTAATTGATTATTAAAATTAGCTGGGATGTCATCAAAGTTATTAAAGTCCGCAGACCACGCCTTGGAATTTCGTTCGTATCCACCCATCAATAAACCTTGTACTTCCTGGCGGAAATAAATCAGCGAGTCAGGATCTCGAAGCGAAGGCAATAGAGGTGCATTTGGATCCATAAAGTTATCTGTAATTAAATATTGGTGACTCATCGGAACAATCGGCACTCGAACATCAACCATGCGCGCAATAGATGGTGCGTACATGCCACCGCAGTTAACGATAACTTCGCACTCGATTACGCCCTTATCTGTTGTTACAGATTTAACGCGTCCTTTTTCAGTTTGTATTGAGAGAA
>JBPCTE010000108.1:0-1446 GCA_051006495.1 Candidatus Planktophila sp. | reverse complement strand
ATATGCGTCTCGACCGCTGCTCCACTTACCTAAAGAAATGATGTGCGCACCGAAACAAAAAGCGCTACCGAGTACTAATAATTCTCCAAAACCAATTGACCAGCCATGCAACGAAAGAAGTGCAAGGCCAATTGTTGCTATTAGGACACAACTCCAGGTAATTAGAGTAATTCGCGCTTTGAGAATTACTGCAGCAATGAGTGGGGTAAAGACAACGTAGAGTCCGGTAATAAATCCTGTAATTGCAGCGCCGGTTCGCTCCAAGCCCAATGTTTGCAGAATGTATCCTGCACCGAGAAAACTTCCGGCGAATGCTGAGCGTGTAACTAAATCTTTATTAAACAATTTAACAATGCGTGGTCGAAGAATGAACATGACCACCACAGCAAGGGCAAAACGACTGAATAGAAAGTTGTTAACACTCTGTCTTGCAATTGAATCTTTCATAATCACAAAGGCAAGACCCCAAGCCGCAGCAACGAGTAAGAGCGCCCAAGGGGCTAGCCTGATTTTTTTAGCGTGTTGAGTACTCATCCACGTAATTTCTTAAGCAGGGCAACTTCTGGAGCATGCTTTTCTTCTAGACCAGGAGTTTCAAGAATGAGTGGTGCATTAGCAACTGCTGGATGCTCCAACAACTCCTTGAATGGATCAATACCGATGTGGCCATCACCTAAATTTTGATGGCGATCTTTTAATGCGCCACAGACATCCATCGAATCATTTGCGTGCACGAGTTGGAAACGTTCGATACCTGCGATTTGAACGAGTAGGTCAATCGTTGCGCTCATTCCACCCTTTACAGATATGTCATGCCCGGCAGCAAAGACGTGACATGTGTCTAGACAGATGCCTACGCGGGGGTGGTATTCGAGAGCCTTCAAATAATTTTCTAGGTCATCGAGTTTCTTAACGAGTGATTGACCTTGTCCTGCAGTTGGCTCGAGAAGCAAGTATGGAGAGTCATCATTTAATCTATTGAGAATTGGCATCATGCCTTCGTGAATCTGTTTCCAAGCTTGTTTAACATTATCTTCTTTTACCGCTGAACCTGTATGAATAACAGATCCCAAAGCACCGATATCTGTTGCTCTCTTGAGTGCGTACTCAGTTGCAGCGAGAGAATTTTTGTAGGTATCTTCAGTGGGAGAACCTAAATTAATGAGAAATGGTGCATGTACGTAAACTTCTAAATCTAATTCAGCTGCTTTTTCTTTAAATTCATTATCAGCCTGCACATTGGCATCTGGCATTGACCATTGACGAGGGTTTGAAGCGAAAACTTGAATTGCTTCGGCGCCAATAGTTCGCGCATATTCGATAGAACGTTTTGCCATTCCACCTGTTGTTGGTGTGTGGGCTCCGATACGCGGTTTCTTCACTGGGGCTGGCATCGGCCTAGCCTACTGTGATGGTTACTACGGTGCCACGTAACACCTTCGCGCC
>JBPCTE010000107.1:0-4921 GCA_051006495.1 Candidatus Planktophila sp. | reverse complement strand
TCAGGATGTCTAAAACCAGCATTGTCATCCAAAGTTACTTTGCCATCTAGGGCGATAATTTTTCCATCAACTGTTTTAACCAGTGGATTAACCTCCACGAGAGTGGCATCTTCAGATTGAAAAACTTTCCACAGCGTCACGAGTACGGCTTCTACCTGTGACGAAACATCTGTTGGAAAGTTTGCTGCCGCAACAATCTCTTTTGCTTTTTGTTCTGAGATTCCAGTATTTGCGTCAATAGCAATTTTTGCTAGTTTTTCAGGAGCAGTGTGTGCAACCTCTTCGATATCCATACCACCGGAAACCGATGCCATGACCAGAAATGTTCGATTAGAACGATCCAACAAAATTGCAAGGTAGTACTCAGACTCAATCGGAGCAGCTTTTGCGATCATCACCGTACGAACGGTGTGGCCTTTAATATCCATTCCAAGAATTGCACTCGCTTTTTCTTGTGCTTCAGCGGCATCGCTGGCAACTTTTACTCCACCAGCTTTTCCACGGCCCCCAACTTTTACTTGCGCTTTAACGACAACTTTTCCGCCAATTTTTTCTGCTGCGCTATGTGCTTGTTCTGGAGTTGTTGCGATATCAGCAGCTAAGACTGGAACTCCATGCTTTTCAAAGAGATCTCGTGCTTGATATTCAAAGAGATCCACAGAAGGCTCCAGTCATGTTATAAAAAGTATTTGCTAATACTAGAGCTTCTCAACTGGTGCATATCGCAGCAGCAATCGCTTCTCTCCGTACTGACCGAAGTTTATTGTGGCTTCAGACTTATCGCCTTCTCCTGCAATAGCCACAACTGTTCCGAGTCCAAATGTGTCATGTGACACACGCTCGCCCACTGCTAATTGCATCGCCGTGCTTTTCTTACCGGTTGGACGTGGTGGTGGTGCGGTTGCAACACGAGGCTTACGCATAAGCGATGGTGAAAGTGATGAAGAAGCACCGCCATGGTTTCGCCACTCAATCAACGCTTCAGGAATTTCATCAAGGAATCGTGAAGCCGGGTTATATGTTGGCGATCCCCATGAAGATCGATATTCAGCACGAGAAATATAAAGTCGTTTTTCGGCACGAGTAAGACCAACATATGCAAGACGTCGCTCTTCTTCAATTTCGTCTTTCTCGCCAAGTGTCCGAGAGTGGGGAAATATTCCATCTTCCATTCCCGTAAGAAATACTGTTGGAAATTCCAAACCTTTTGCGGTGTGCAAGGTCATTAAGGTCACAACGCCGCCATGATCTTCGCCTTCTGGAATTTCATCGGCATCTGCTACGAGTGAAACTTTTTCTAAGAAACCTGCGAGGGAAATTTCTTCATCTTCACCTAACTCTTCAAATGGTCGTTCTTCGTACTCCATAGAAACCGCAACTAATTCCTTAAGGTTTTCAACACGAACTTCATCTTGAGGATCGGTACTCATCGATAACTCACTTAATAATCCTGATTGCTCGAGTATGGCTTCAATAATGACTGATGGCCGAGTTTTGGCTTCTACTAAAGTTCGAAGTGCCACCATCATGGAAACAAACTCTTTTACTGACTGGGCTGCTCGATTTGGCATTCCTGGAACATTCTCACATTGAGATAAACCACTCCAAAAAGTTAGTTGATTGGAATGTGTATAGAGATCTACGCACTCAATTGCTCGATCACCAATACCGCGCTTAGGAACATTAATAATTCTTCGAAGCGAAATTTCATCCTCTAAATTGGCGAGCACTCGCAAATAGGCTAATAGATCTTTAATTTCTTTGCGTTCATAGAATCGAAGACCTCCAACAACTTTATAAGGAAGTGCTGAACGCATAAAAACTTCCTCAAACACGCGAGATTGCGCATTGGTGCGATAGAAAATAGCCGTATCCCCCGGATTGGAATATCCACTTCGTTGCAAATCACGAATTTCATCTTTCACAAACTCAGCTTCATCGTGTTCGGATTCGGCAACATATCCAATCAGTGGTGCTCCTGCACCTTCTTCTGACCACAGATTTTTTTCTTTGCGTCCCTCATTTTTGATGATTACTGCATTTGCAGCAGAGAGAATATTCTGAGTCGAGCGATAATTTTGTTCAAGCAAAATAGTTGTCGCATTAGGATAATCCAATTCAAATTGAAGAATGTTTCGAATTGTTGCACCACGGAAACCATAAATAGATTGGTCAGCATCGCCTACAACGCAGAGTTCCGCGGGCGCCAATCCTTCCGCAGCGGTGCCTACTAACTCTTTGACCAAAATATATTGTGCATGATTTGTATCTTGGTATTCATCCACTAAAACGTGTTTAAAGCGTGAACGCAAGCGAGCCTTCGCTTCTGGATATTTCTGCAATACTTCAACTGTTTTTAATATTAGATCATCAAAATCCATCGCATTTGCTTGCTGTAATCGACGTTGATAAACCCCATAAACATCAGCTACAACTTCTTCAAATTGATTCTTTGTCGCATTTACATAATCGTTAGGACCCATTAACTCATTTTTTGCATTTGAAATAATCGATTGAAATTGACGTGCTGGATAGCGCTTTGGATCTAAATTAAGTTCTTTCGCGACAATTGTGATCAGTCGCAAACTGTCGGCAGAGTCATAAATACTAAAAGAGTTTCCGTAACCTAGTCGCACAGCTTCTTGCCTGAGCAATCGCACGCATGCTGAGTGAAATGTCGAGACCCACATTGATTTTGCAACAGGACCCACAAGTGCGGCAACGCGATCCTTCATTTCGCCTGCAGCTTTGTTTGTGAATGTAATTGCCAAAATTTCATAAGGCGCGACACCGCGTCGAGCCATCAAATACGCAATTCTGCGAGTAAGTACGCGAGTTTTTCCAGAACCCGCACCTGCAACTACAAGAAGTGGTCCTCCGCTATGAATAACAGCAGATTGCTGCTCTGGATTAAGCCCTTCTAGTAAGGCATCGGTACTTTCCATAGCGATGAGTCTATTAGGCTTGCCAATATGGAACCGATTGCAGATAGCGAAATCAAGCGAGTACTTGTTATAAACGCCCACCCAGATGATTCTGATTTTGGAGCGTCGGGAACAATTGCGCAGTGGGTTAAAAAAGGAATTCAAGTCTCATACGTACTCTGCACAAATGGTGATCAAGGTGGCGAAGCTTCAGGAATAGCGAAAGAAGATATGCCTGCAGTTCGTCAACGTGAGCAACGCGAAGCAGGGGCTGTTATCGGAGTTACTGATATTACATTTTTAAATTATGTCGACGGACACCTCGAACCAACTCTTGCACTTCGTAAAGACTTGGTTCGCCAAATTCGTCGCGTGCAACCAGATCGAATGGTATGCCAAAGCCCTGAACGAAATTGGGAAAGAATTGGAGCAAGCCATCCGGATCATTTAGCTGCTGGAGAAGCGGCAATTCAAGCCGTCTATCCAGATGCACGTAATCCTTTTGCATTCACAGATCTGTTAGAAAATGAAAAATTAGAACCGTGGAAAGTTCGCGAAGTATGGATGATGGGATTTTCCAATCCAGATTACTTTGTGGATGTTACAGAGACTTTTGATTTAAAGATTAAAGCGTTGCACGCGCACGCCTCACAAACATCTCATAATCCTGATTTAGAAAAAATGGTTCGCGAATGGGGTGCCCGCAACGCAGCCGCTGCAGGTTTTGCCGAAGGAAGACTCGCTGAAGCCTTTAAGTTAGTTAATACGAATTAATTTACTAATACTTTTGAAATAGCAATAGTTTTTGCTGGTTTACCATCTGGTGCTCCACCCAATGCGCCAGCCTTAGCAATCGCTTTGACGATATCTAAACCAGATGTGATTGTTCCCCAAATTGTGTAACTTGGAGCAAGGGTTGTGTTTGCATAAACCAAGAAAAATTGGCTGCCATTTGTGTTTGGCCCCGAATTAGCCATTGCAACTGTGCCGGCTGGATAATTATTTGATTTATTTGCGGGCAAATTCTCATCAGGATAAGTAAATTGCGGGCCGCCACTACCAGTAGCTGTTGGATCACCACACTGCAAAACAAATAATCCCTGAGTGGTTAATCGATGGCAGAGTGAGTTGTTGTAATAGCCACCTTTAGCTAGAGCAGCGATAGAAGTCATGGTGAAAGGTGCTTTTGAGCCAACGGTTGTAATTTCAATATTTCCGCAGTTGGTTACAAGTGTAAATTTCTTTGGAAAAGTTGTTAAAACTTTTGTTGGAGTTGCGATTTTTTTTGGTGCATGTCCGACTGCTTTGGTTGGAGTGCACTTCACTGCAGCCGCGTGCGCTGTTGGCATAAAAGTAATTGAAGTTATTGCAAAGAGAATACCGAAACCTACTGCTAACTTTTTCTTCACTTTTACTCCCACTCGATTGTTGCTGGCGGCTTACTGGTTACATCTAACACGACTCGATTTACTTCTCGTACTTCATTTGTAATACGTGTCGAAATCTTCTCAAGAATTTCATAAGGAACTCGCGACCAATCCGCAGTCATCGCATCCTCACTAGAAACTGGGCGTAAAACAATCGGGTGCCCGTAAGTACGGCCATCGCCTTGAACGCCAACACTTCGAACATCTGCAAGTAAAATCACTGGACACTGCCAGATATCTCTATCGAGTCCAGCCAACTTTAACTCCTCACGCGCAATCAAATCTGCAGTACTCAATATTTCTAAGCGATCACGAGTAACTTCTCCGATGATTCGAATACCTAGTCCTGGACCTGGAAATGGTTGACGCCAAAGAATCTCTTCCGGTAAACCTAACTCCATCCCAACATTTCTTACTTCATCTTTAAAGAGCGCACGTAGTGGTTCGACGAGCTTGAACTTGAGGTCATCAGGTAATCCCCCGACATTGTGATGAGATTTAATGTTTGCGGTTCCAATTCCACCTCCAGATTCAACAACATCTGGATAGAGGGTTCCCTGCACCAAGAAT
>JBPCTE010000106.1:0-2774 GCA_051006495.1 Candidatus Planktophila sp. | reverse complement strand
ATTCTTAAATTTTGTAACCCAAAGTACGTAACCCAACGCGCCAATTAATCCCGCCGCGGGAATAACCCACCAAATGAGGGCGAGAAATGAACTGGACATGTTCCTAGCCTAGAGGCTCCCCCCAGCAGTCGCTGGACAGATTCAACTAGGACGGGCGGATTGGAATTATTTGCACTCGCCAAGCGTTATAGCCACTGTCACACTTACGAAGTGAACTCTTGATCGCTGGGTTCACCCAGTTGTTAGAGTTGTTAACGAGTCATTACTCGCTAAAGGGAAAGGTAACAATGTCGCCATTTGGTTTCACCCCAGATGATGGTTCAGAAGAGAACCCAAATGAATTGACCCCTGAACAACTGGCAGCGATGCTTGCGCAGATGCAGGAACAAGTGAGTGAACAATTCCAAAAACTTGGAATCAATCCTGCTGGATTTATTAATCCTTTCTCTTCCGGAACTGAATCGCTTCCAAAGAGCATCGTCAGAGATACCGCAAAGAAAATTATTGCAACCGCTGGTTCATTACCAGTTGGCAACACAGATTCAACAGTTGTCGCACAAGCAAGTTCAATCGCCCAACTCTGGCTCAATGAAGCAACGGACTTTGCTCCCATCACAACAGCGACTCGAACACTCAGCCGCTCCGATTGGATCGATACGACCCTGGCGGGATGGCAAGTAACCGTAGAGCCACTAGCAACTGGATTGGCCGCAGCCGTCTCCGAACTCATGCAACAAGCAGTAAATGAGGGCGAATCTGGTGAAACACCAATACCTATCGAAACTATTGCCACACTGCTTCGCTCATTTATTAGCGCGTTGATTGCTACCCAATTGGGTCACTCAGTCGGTGCACTAGCTTCATCTGTCACCGGAATTCACGATGTTGGATTGCCACTCATTGATCCCGCAGTGCCAGCTTTAGTGCCAGAAAACATTGCTTTATGGTCACAAGATCTTGAAATTCCCAAGAGTGAGATAACTCTTTTCCACGCCATTCGTGAAGAAGCTGTTGCACGCTTATTCGACAGCAATCCGTGGTTGGTCTCATACATTCGCACAGCAATCTCTGAATACGGAAAAGGTATTCACATAGATATAGATGCAATTCAGCGTCAAGCACAAGAGGCAATGGAATCTGGAAACATAGATCCAAATAACCCTGAGAGTTTTACTCTTGCAATTGGTGAAGGAATGTTTACACCAGAAGAGTCTCCAACACAGCGTGCTGCGCTAACAAAACTAGAAACCGTCTTCGCTTTGATTGAAGGTTGGACAGATGAAGTCACAACTCTTGCCGTGAGCGATCGACTTCCATCAATTGGTGCATTACGCGAAACATTTCGCAGACGTCGCGCCACTTCAGCGCCAACTCAGCAACTCTTTAAATCACTCTTTGGACTAGAAGTCTCACCACGCATGTCACGCGAATCAGCGAATTTCTGGAGAGTAATTCGTGAACAAGTTGGTGTAAGTGCTCGAGATAAAATTTGGTCATCACTTCTTCCAACGCCTGAAGATTTATTGAATCCAGAAAATTTCATAAAGAGCACACAAGTTCCTGATGATTTATCTGGTCTCTAAAGAGCACGCTCTCTGGACAAACTTGTCGATACAAAATTAGAAATACAAAAGCGAAGTCCCCGGGCGCACACTCTGTATCTGCCTTCCCCTTGCAGATATAGAGTGGTTATCCGAGGACTTCGTAGTCGCAAAGTACGACAGAAGAGAGTCAGAATCAACTAAACACCGCTTTGACAACACCTCTTTTTTTGTTGTAATGCAAATTTATTTCAGCGTTTTATTTGGCTAAATAAGTAACGAAAATCGCATTGGCGGGTACCTTTTCTCCATGACCCTCAACCACTCCATTACACATTCAACAATAAAAGTTGACGTGAGCAATGGCGATGATGAAGGCGAGATCACACTTCCAGGAATCTCAGAGGGTGAAATCGTCGTACTGCGCTCTAAGCGGCGCAAGAAAAGTATCTCCGCATACCGCCAAGGCGGGCGAATAATCGTTTCAATCCCTGCTCGGATGAGCAAAGCTGATGAACGAAGCGTTGTTCCCGAGATGATCGCCAAAATTCGGGCTCAAGAAGCTGATGAATCACCATCTGAATCGGTCTTAATGGAGCGCGCCATTTGGTTACTCGAGCGCTATGCACCAGAAATTACTGCACGACCAAAATCAATTAATTGGCGAGCGATGCGCGAGCGCTGGGGATCGTGTACATCCGTTGATGCCACGATTCGAATCTCAGATCGGCTCAAGGGAGCTCCGGCCTACGCCCTGGATTACGTCCTCTTTCACGAAGGGATTCATCTGCACTACTTCGATCATGGCCCGGAATTTAAGGCTCTTCTGGCTCGATTCCCGGAGGAAGAGCGCGCTGAGGCCTATCTCGAGGGCTTTGAGGCGGCTGAGAGGCGTTACATGCCTCCATCGGTGCTTGCCGGGGCAGAGGTCCTGTAAAAAACTTCGCACAACCTAGCCTGATATCAGCACATTTGAGCGTGAGCGGGGGTATCGTCATGCTTGCACGCCTGCCCCTTATTGGGAAAAAACCCATAGGCAAGCATGCGTCGAACGGAGGAAGAAAATGGCAGAGACATACAAAGGTGACGCTTATTGCGTTAAGTGCAAAGAGAAGCGTGAATTCGAGGGAACCGTAAAGGTCTCAGAGTCCGGTCGTCGCATGGCACAGGGCATCTGCCCAGTATGTGGCACCAAGGTGAACCGCATTCTCGGTAAGGCTTAATTCAAGCCCC
>JBPCTE010000105.1:0-4253 GCA_051006495.1 Candidatus Planktophila sp. | reverse complement strand
CGAGTGGTACATGACTCCACAAACTGTTAATGCCTATTACAACCCAGGCATGAATGAAATCGTCTTTCCCGCAGCGATTTTGCAGCCCCCATTTTTTGATTTAGAAGCCGACCCTGCAGTTAATTACGGAGGAATCGGCGCGGTGATTGGCCATGAAATCGGCCATGGCTTTGATGATCAAGGTTCTAAATATGATGGCGATGGCAACATGGTTGATTGGTGGACTCAATCTGATCGCGATGAATTCGAAGTACGTGCAAATGCATTGATCGCCCAATTTGATCTTTTATCCCCGGAAGAAACCCCTGATATCACCGTAAATGGCGCTCTAACAGTTGGAGAAAACATTGGAGACCTTGGCGGCCTCAGCATTGCTTATAAGGCTTATTTACTGGCTTTAAAGGGTGCAAAGGCGCCTGTTATCGATGGATTAACTGGTGAGCAACGCTTTTTCCTTGCGTGGGCGCAAGCATGGCGGGGAAAAGTTCGTCCAGAAGAGTTACGCCGCAGAATTGCAACAGACCCACACTCGCCTTATGAGTTTAGATGTAACGCAATCGTGCGAAATATCGATGAGTTTTATTCAGCCTTTGGGCTCAGTGAAAAAAATAAGCTCTGGATGAAAGAGTCAGAGCGCGTTCGTATTTGGTAGTTATTCGGGCCAGATTATTCTGGCCAAATTATTCGGGATAGTGGCAAGCAACCTGAGTTCCACCGAGTTGTACTAGCTGTGGAACTTCAGTGCGGCACTTATCCGATGCTTTCCAGCAGCGCGTGTTAAAGACGCACCCTGATGGTGGATTAATTGGGCTTGGAAGATCGCCGGACAAAATAATGCGCTCGCGAGATTTCTCAGAGCGTGGATCTGGTTGCGGCACAGCAGATAACAACGCCTTTGTATATGGGTGGTGTGAAGAGTGATAAAGATCAGCTGTGGGTCCGATTTCCATAACTTTACCTAAGTACATAACAGCAACACGATCTGAAATATGTTGAACAACTGATAAATCGTGGGCGATGAAAACAATGCTGATTCCATCTTCGCGCTGTAAGTCATCGAGTAAGTTGATTACCTGCGCCTGAATAGAGACATCTAATGCACTTACAGGTTCGTCGGCCACGATAAAGCGTGGCTTTAATGCAATCGCACGAGCAATTCCGATGCGTTGGCGTTGTCCGCCAGAGAACTCGTGTGGATAGCGGTTGTAGTGCTCTGGGTTTAAACCCACGCGCTCCATCAAAGATTGCACTGCGTTTTTAACTCCACCCGCAGGTTCAACTCTCTGGATTTCAAAAGGTGCTGAGATTATCTTGCCGATTGTTTGGCGTGGGTTAAGAGCAGAGTATGGATCTTGGAAAATAATCTGCATCTGTGCGCGAAGTGAAGTCATCTTTGCATGCTTGAAGTTGGTGATGTCTTGACCTTCAAAGACGATGCTGCCAGAAGTCGGCTCAGTTAACTTCAAAATTGTGCGGCCAGCTGTCGTTTTGCCACACCCCGATTCTCCAACTAATCCAAGAGTTTCACCGGCGTGCAAATCAAATGAGATTCCATCTACTGCTTTGACAACGGATTTTTTGCGATCTTTAGATTTCTTGACTGGGAAATGCTTCGTCAAATTAGTAACGCTAAGAATCATTTCTTTACTCATCAGCGCACCTCCTTCATTGCTTCTGCAAAGGATGCCTTACGCTTTGATTCATCAATATGGCATCTGGAAGTGTGGGTTGAATTAATACCAACAAGTGCTGGCATTTGTGTTGCACACGCTTTGCTATCGGCAAATTTGATGTATTCGCAGCGCGGTGCAAAAGCACATCCTGCAGGCAAACTGATTAGAGATGGCGGCTGACCAGGAATAGCTCTAAGGCGCTCTGAAGCCCCAGTTGATATTCGTGGCACTGATTGAAGAAGTCCAAGTGTGTATGGCTGCATAGGATTATAGAAAATGTCATCGACAGCGCCCTGTTCGACGATTCGTCCGGCGTACATGACATTTACTTTCTCAGATACTTGAGCAACTACACCAAGGTCGTGTGTGATTAATAAAATTCCCATGTTGAACTCTTTTTGTAGCGAAGCCAAGAGTGTCAAAATTTGTGCCTGAACGGTTACATCAAGGGCTGTAGTTGGTTCATCTGCGATGAGCATCTTGGGTGAATTCATGAGTGCCATTGCAATCATTACACGCTGGCGCATGCCACCTGAGAATTGATGTGGAAACTCTTTTGCGCGCTGTGCTGGTTCGGAGATTCCTACCAAATCAAGCATCTCAACTGCGCGTGCGGCTGCCTCTTTTTTCTTGCCTGGATTGTGTACTAAATAAGCCTCTGCGAGTTGATCTCCTATTTTGTAATAGGGATGAAGAGCGGACATCGGATCTTGAAAAATCATCGCAACGCTTCGCCCGCGCATACTGCGAATCTCTTCTTCGCTGGCTGTGATTACATTGAGGAATCCACCATCATGTGCAACGCTGATTTCTCCACTTATTTCAGCACTTCCCTTTTTGTGCAAGCCCATAACAGAGAGACTTGTTACGGTTTTTCCCGATCCTGATTCACCTACGATGGCAACAGTTTCTCCTTGCGAGACGGTAAGTGAGACGCCATCTACGGCGCGTACTAAACCATCATCAGTTGGAAATGCAACGTGTAAATCATTGATGCGCAAGAGTTCAGACATTAGATACGCACCCGTGGATCAAGAACTGCATAGAACATATCGACGATTAAATTCATCACAATCACAATGACGGCGGCCAAAATAGTCGTTGCAAGAACGACTGGTAAATCAAATTCAAATACAGAACGGAGTGTGAGTCGCGCAAGACCAGGTAAGTTAAAGATAGTTTCAGTAATAATTGCGCCACCGATGAGGCCAGCAAAATCTAATCCCGCCATCGTGACAATTGGTGCAAGCACCGCACGTAGTGTGTGCTTAAAGAGCACAGTACGTTCATTTACTCCCTTTGCTCTAGCGGTGCGAATGTAATCTTCGCCCAAAGTATCTAGAACTGCGGCTCGCGTAAATCGTGTGTAAAGGGCAGCGTATGCAATTGCCAGAGTTATCCAAGGCAAAATAAAGTACATAAACCATTTAGCTGGATTATCTAGAACTGATACATAACCATCGAGGGACATTGGAATTATTTTCCATTTGATCGAAACCCAAATCAAAAGGGCTAAACCAGTCACGAAGGTTGGAAGCGATGTTCCAAGGAGAACAAAGACAGAGCTAGATGTATCTGGCCATCTATTTTTAAACTTTGCAGCCAGAACTCCGAGCCCAACTCCGATAACCATCCAGATAATTAACGCACCTACTGCAAGGTTGATTGTGACAGGCAATGACTCTGTAATCATCTCTGTAACGCACGCATTTTGATTATATGAATATCCAAATGAAGGTGCGGGACAAGAGAAAGCCGCGGTTCCAGATCCATAAGTTCGGCCAGCAAATATTCCAGATAAGAAGAGCCAGTACTGCTCATAAATCGGCTTATCAAAACCTAATTTGATTCTGTTGCCCTCAATAATCTGTGGCGTACATTTTTGGCCACATGTTAGAGATGCTGGATCAAATGGTAAAAAGGAAAAGATCGCAAAGACCACTGCCGAGACAGCCAGAATTGTCAGAAGAGCGAAGAACATACGTCTGCTGATAAATCTGAACATGTGACTACTCCTGAAAAATTAATCGGTGAAATTCAAGTAAGTGCCCCTGAGGAAATTCCTTACCTCAGGGGCACTGTACTTCAACTTAAGTGACTAGATATGGATTACTTCTTAACCCAAATCTTGCCGTAAGCAGGGTTTCCTTGTGGAACCCAGAAGAAGACGCCGCCGAGGCCTGAGCCCCAGACTTCTTGAGCCTTACCAAATACTGTTGGCAATACCCAGAAGTTCTTCATAGCTTCTTTATCTAGAGCCTTCCACATCGCTGCTTGCTTCTTGCGATCTGTTGTCTTCATTGCAACATTGATCTTGTCTTCACAGGCCTTGTAATTAGGATCCTTTGAATTCTGTGACAAGTTAAAGCCACCAAATGTTGCGAAGAGTTCAGGGATAACTGTTGATGCGTTAGCCCAGTCAGCACCCCAACCAGATGCTGTCATGTCGCTCTGCTTTGCAGGGTTCATAACAGTTGAGTAGTAACCAGATGAAATGATGTTGAACTTAACTTTTATTCCGGCACGAGCATATGCTGCCTCGTTAATTGGAATTGTGTCATTAAGTGTTGAAGATTGACG
>JBPCTE010000104.1:0-8480 GCA_051006495.1 Candidatus Planktophila sp. | reverse complement strand
TTTCCGCCTTGTTGATCGATACCTGCTGTTGCTTTGGCAACTTGGCGGCCAAGAACTTCTGCCTTATCAAGAATATATTTCGCGCCGCCGCTTCTATCGCAAGCAACAATCGCACTAGCTGCATCATCGCTTCCGGTGCCTTGCAAGTTTTCAGCCTTCGTGCAATCCAGGGCTGCAAAACGTGCATTCAACTCTGGAGTAACAGCTGCGGCGGGAGTTGCAGTTGGATCAGTTGGAGCTGCCGATGGCGTACCTGCTGCAGTTGCAAGAACTTGTCTAAAACGAAGTTCGGCAGTCTGACCAACTAATTCGACGACCCGACGACCTGTATCGCCTGGAATGGAAATAATAATTTGACGATTTGTTCCGCTACCTTGCGCAGCAACTTCACTCTCTGCAACACCTAGTGAGTTAACGCGTTGGCGAATAATTGACACCGCCTGATCAATCGCTTCTGTTGTGACTTTGCCGTTCTCACCTGGTGCAATTCGTGGCTGCAACGTAACGCTCGTACCTCCGCGAAGATCTAAACCAAGTCGCACTGTTGTGGCACCAGTGATAAGAACTGTTGCAAGCAGTGCGAGGATGACGAGTGAAAGGACCACAAGGGTGCGCCCTGGACGGGCAGCACTTTTAACGGGCTTATTCGATGTAGACATAAGTGCAGAGTCTAGGCTTGATTATCTGGTGTGTCGAAAAGGCCGGCAGTGGCAGCCAGTTCTACGGGCGGAGTACGCCCAATATGGGTCCAACCCATTGCAGTAGCAATTCGACCTCGAGAAGTTCGAGCCATGAACCCATTTCGCACTAAGAATGGTTCTGCCACTGATTCAACTGTTTCAGTTTCTTCGCCAACTGCTATAGCCAAAGTAGAAAGTCCAACTGGGCCACCATTGAATCTTTCGATGAGAGCTGTTAAAACGGCGCGGTCCAAACGGTCTAAACCTTTTTCGTCAACTTCATACATCTGTAAAGCAGACATTGCATGATCATGTGACAGAAGATTGCTTCCTTGGACCTGTGCAAAATCACGAACTCGTCTCAATAACCTATTAGCTATTCTCGGAGTTCCGCGAGAACGTCCGGCAATTTCATCGATAGCTTTTATATCAATGCTAAGACCAAGTAAATCAGCACTTCTCTTAATCACAGTCGCTAAATCTTTTTCATCATAAAAATCCAAATGCGCCGTGAAACCAAATCGGTCACGCAAAGGACTTGGCAATAAGCCGGCACGCGTAGTCGCACCTACAAGCGTAAAACGCGGAAGTTGCAATGGAATTGCAGTAGCACCCGGACCTTTTCCAACGACAACATCTACTCTGAAATCTTCCATTGCTAAATAAAGTAGCTCTTCCGCCGGTCTTGGCAATCTGTGTATTTCATCTAGGAATAAGATCTCGCCTTCCACTAACGAAGAGAGAATCGCCGCTAAATCACCTGCGTGCGTTATCGCAGGTCCGCTCGTGACGCGAATTGGAGTATTCATTTCGCTGGCCAAAATAAGAGCGAGAGTTGTTTTACCTAAACCTGGAGGACCTGACAACAAAATATGATCTGCAGCGCTCTGACGTTTTCTTGCAGCACTCAATAAAACATCGATTTGTTGGCGAACGCGATCTTGACCAATAAAATCACTTAAAGTTTTGGGGCGTAGCGCATTCTCTGCCGCACCATCATCGCTTCGAAGCGCCGGAGTTACTAAACGATCGTCGTTACTCATTTCTTACCACTTTGCAGAGCCATTTTGAGTAATTCGCCTAACTCCATAGAAGCCACCTCTTCAGGAGAAAAATCTGAAACTACAGTATTGATTGCTTCATCTGAGTCCTTGGCTGAAAAGCCAAGTGACATCAGAGCACTTGATAATTGTTCGCGCCAAATAGGTTGATGTGACAATCTTTGAGAGACTTGACCGAAATCTGAGAGTTTGGATTTGAGTTCGAGCACTAAACGTTGTGCACCTTTTTTGCCTATGCCCGGTACTTTTTCGATCGCTGAGATATTTTCCATATTTACAGCTTGGGCTAACTCACTCGGTGCAAGTGCTCCTAAAATAGATAAAGCCACCTTGGGACCGATTCCTGAGACAGTTTGAACTAATTCAAAAACAACCCGAGAGGGCTCATCACTGAAGCCGTACAGAGTAAGTGAATCTTCGCGAACCACCAACGATGTAAAAAGATTAGCGTGCGCTCCTAAAGTTAAGGAGGAACTAGTGTGAGCATTAATTAAAACATTCATGCCCACTCCCCCAACTTCAATAATCGCCCGATCGGGTGAGAGTGACTTCACAACTCCACTTATTGTTGCAATCATCGAAGTGCAGCCAATCTCTTTTTTTCCACATCCACAGCGTTTTTAATCTTCGTATTTCCGGAGCCTCTCCAAATATGACAGATAGCGAGGGCTAGTGCATCGGCACTATCTGCTGGTTTTGGAATCGCCTGCAAATTGAGTAACCGCTTTACCATTTCTGATACTTGGGCTTTATTTGCTCGACCTGAACCCGTAACTGCTGCTTTAACTTCGCTCGGTGTGTGCATAAAAACAGGAATGCTATTTTGAGCTGCAACTAAGAGTGCAATTCCTGCCGCCTGTCCTGTGCCCATAACTGTTCGAAGATTATGTTGCGAAAAAACTCTTTCAACTGCCATTGCATCTGGTGAGAATTTTTGTACCCACTGTGAAATTTCTGAGTGCAACATAAGTAAACGATGTTCTAGATCATTATCAGTTGGAGTCGTAATTACTCCAACGCCTTCAAGTTTTAGCGGCGAGCCAGAATTACCCGAGACGATGCCAACTCCACATCGGGTCAATCCCGGATCAATTCCTAAAACTCGCATGGCGCTAGCCTAAGAGATTGGAGTTAAAAACTAAGCCAGGCTCGCCATTACCTCATCTGACACATCGGCGTTGCTAAAGACGTTTTGAACATCGTCTAGCTCTTCGATGGCATCTATTAGTTCAAAAACTTTCGTTGCTGAATCTGAATCTAAATCAATAGTCATGGATGGAACAAAGGATGAGTCTGCTGCTTCGTAATCAATTCCTGCGCTTTGTAATGCTGTACGTGCAGCAACTAAATCACTTGCTTCGCAAATGATTTCAAAAGAATCACCGTTATCTTTTACTTCTTCAGCACCAGCTTCGAGAACAGCTTCAAGAATAGATTCCTCAGTTGCTCCTGATGATTTATTTACTGTAATCAATCCTTTACGGTGAAAGAGATAGGCAACAGAACCAGGATCTGCCATCGAACCACCATTGCGAGTCACCGCGACACGAACTTCTGATGCCGCGCGATTTCTGTTATCCGATAAACATTCAATCATGATTGCAACTCCGGCTGGACCGTAGCCTTCATACATAATTGTTTCCCAATTAGCCCCACCTGATTCAAGGCCAGCACCACGCTTAATTGCACGGTCAATATTGTCAGCAGGCATCGAATTCTTCTTAGCTTTCGCGACTGCATCAAAAAGAGTTGGATTACCGTCCATGTCTGGACCACCATTTCGTGAAGCAACTTCAATAGCTTTAATTAATTTCGCAAAATTCTTTGCACGACGACTGTCGATCACAGCCTTCTTATGCTTTGTTGTCGCCCACTTGGAATGGCCGGACATTTAACACCTCGCCTGAAAGTTCGATTACCGAATGCCTACTTTACATCAATGTTTGAAAACTTTATCTGCATACTTTTTCGAGAAAATATCGATGCACGCTGTAATCATCGGTAATTTCAGGATGAAAGGCGGTGGCAAGCAAATGACCTTGACGTACGGCTACAGCGTGCGTGGCGTTATCCGAACCTTCAATGCTGGCTAACACTTCAACCTTATCCCCAACCTTTTCTACCCACGGGGCTCGAATAAAAATTGCGCGGATAGGGGAATTTGAAATTGCGGGTGCAGAAATATCCGACTCAAATGAATCAACTTGGCGACCAAATGCATTTCTGCGAACTGTTATGTCGATCCCGCCAAATGTTTCCTGACCTTCTTTAGCGGCAACGATGTGTTCTGCCAACATAATCATGCCCGCACACGAACCGAATGTAGGCATTGATTCAGAAATTCGTTTCTTAATCGGTCCAAATAATCCGAAGGTTTTTGCCAATGACGCAATAGTCGTTGATTCTCCGCCTGGTATGACAAGAGCATCGATGCTATCTAATTCAGATACTCTGCGTATTTCTAAAGCCTGCACATCGCAGTGAGAAAGAGCATTTATATGTTCTCGAAAATCTCCTTGTAAAGCTAGAACTCCAACACGCAAGTTTTAATTACCAACCGCGTTCAGATAGTCGATGCGGGGCAGGCAAATCGGCAACATTAATGCCAACCATTGCATCTCCAAGTCCGCGAGATACATCAGCAATAATCTTTGGATCATTGTGGAAAGTTGTAGCCTTCACGCACGCAGAGGCGCGTTGTTTAGGATCACCAGATTTGAAAATACCTGAACCAATGAAGACACCATCGGCACCCATTTGCATCATAAGTGCTGCATCAGCCGGAGTTGCAATTCCGCCGGCGGTAAATAGAACTACAGGGAGTTTTCCGTTTGCGGCTACTTCTTTGACTAACTCAAATGGTGCTTGCATCTCTTTTGCAGCAACATAGAGCTCATCTTCGCGCATCGAAGTAAGTCGACGAATTTCTCCACCTATTTGGCGCATGTGCGTCATTGCATTAGATACATCGCCAGTTCCTGCTTCACCCTTGGAACGAATCATTGCGGCGCCCTCATTAATTCGGCGCAGAGCTTCACCTAAATTTGTGGCTCCGCATACAAAAGGAACCGTGAAATCCCATTTGTTGATGTGATTTGTGTAATCAGTCGGAGTGAGTACTTCAGATTCGTCAATGTAATCCACACCTAAACTTTGAAGAATTTGCGCTTCAACAAAGTGTCCAATGCGCGCTTTTGCCATCACCGGAATTGAAACCGCTGCTTGGATTGCAGCGATCATGTCAGGATCAGACATTCGAGCTACACCGCCTTGTGCGCGAATATCTGCGGGGACTCTTTCTAAGGCCATAACAGCAACAGCACCAGCATCTTCGGCAATTTTTGCTTGCTCAACATTAACGACATCCATAATGACGCCGCCTTTAAGCATTTCTGCCATTCCGCGCTTTACGCGTGATGTTCCACTTTCCTGTGCCATTACAACTCCCTGTGTGATTAGGAGGTTAATACTACTTTGAAGTTGGCGATGGCGCGCTCGCAGCTTTGCGCGTGAAATCTGGCTCTTTATCTGTTAAAGCAACCCAGATTTGTCCAGGTGCGAAAAGTATTTCGGACCCTGTTGAATCCGTCCACGTTGTTCCTGAGAGCGCATCATGTCGATTCCATGTAGCGGCAATCGCAATCCCATCGCGCAGCACATAACCTTTGCCGCTGCCAATAGTTTGGGAGAAAGGTGTATTGCCGCCAAATTTATCTCCGTATTCAGATGGGGTTATTGAAACCAATTGAATAACCAACGTCGTAGGTCCCAGATTCTTTCCAAGATTGGATAGATTTGCTTCGGAGTTAACACTAAGAAACCAACGACCTACTGACGCGTTCCAGGTTGCAGCATATTTCTGTGCGGGCCAATGCATAGTCACATCTCTAACTTCAAAACCTTTGTTCTGCACTTTTTCTGAAAAACTCCAACCTACACTCTTGGCAGAATCGATAACGGTTTTCTTCGTAAATTCATTGGCCATAAGCCTTTGCGCATTCAAAAACATTGCATAAGGTTGAATTCTTGAGGGATCTGTTTCGTAAAAACTCGGACCGCGTCGCATAGCTCCGACGTCAGATAAATTCGCGGATTCAATAACGGGAACCAATTTGCGCTGAGCACCGCTGTATGCAAATGCCACGTGTCCATATTGTGCCAAGAGATCAACGTCGCTAATCCTTGCGCTACGTACTGGCCCAATTCGGTCTGGAATAGTTGAAGAAAAAATAGCAGCGAGTCTCGTTAATCCTCCTTCGACTTGCTCGATGTAGACAACATCTGCAAATTCCAAACCTACTTGTGGACGAGCACTCCGCGTATCATCAATTTTTACAACCAGGACCGGTCCATTGATGCCCTCACGACCACTCAATACATTGGTTTGAATCGGAGTCGAAATTAGTTCTGTAACTCTCTCAGAAATGGATGCACAACCGACACTACTTAATAGTGCGAAACATGTCGCAATAACTAAAGAAATTCGAACTTTAGAGAACATCAGTTTCAAACTCGTAAGTGATCGGAAGCGGCGCTGTACCAGCTAATCGGAAGGTTCTAAAAATGAATTTTTTGCGAACCAAAAGGGTGCGGGTCACAGCATCAACGTGTAAAGCTATTGCGATACGAATTTTGTCGGTTAGTTCAGAGAGTTCGTTAAGCAAGACAATATCTGCAGGTTTGGTGCTGCTCTGTCCATCGGCTAGCAATAACCCTAAGGCGCCGGAGAGTCCACTTTCGGCAGCAGATCTATTTTCAATTACGGCTTCTCGGGCTTGATAGGCAGCTGCTGTCAGCAACATTGCAGATGCAGGATCGGCTATTTCACTTCTTGCAATTTCAAGTGCTACAGCCGCGCGTCGTTGAAGCAGACCATCTAAATTCGCCCAACTTGTTTCTACCCGATGATGCAAGCGATCCAAGCGAGTTGCAGAAAAGGATAAGTACCAAATAAAGATCAGAAGAAAACCTCCGACCAAAAGTAATGTTTCCACTTATTCATCTCCCCTTAAATCTCGCCCCAGAAACTTACTCCATGCTCGATTTTCAGAGGCCAATCGAACTTTTTCTCCCGGAACAAGTGACATCTCATAGATTGAAAAAATTTGATCTGCTACAACTTTCCAATCAAATTGTTGCGCGTGCACTTTCCCGGCTTTACCAAGTGCAATTCTTCGATTCTCATCGCGCAATAAATCAATCACGCGCTTTGCTAAGTCAGTTGAACTCTCAGATTCAAAGAGTTCTCCGAATTGACCGTGACGCAGCAGGGAGTCGAATGCAGGGATATCACTGGCGACAACTGTGGCTCCACCAGCTAAAGCTTCGGCCAAAATAATTCCAAATGATTCTCCCCCAGTATTTGGTGCGATGTAGAGAGATATTGATGCAAGAAAATTGGCTTTGTCTTGTTCAGAAATTTTTCCAAGAAATGTAAATCGAGAACGCAGTTGTGGGTCAATTGAATTCATTACTTCCTCTGATTCACCAGGACCTGCGATAAACACTCGAACATCTGGTGCAAATCGCGAAATTATGGGCAGAGCCTCAACTAAGACAGAGAGTCCTTTTCGAGGCTCTTCGAATCTTCCGATAAAACCAAGTGTGTTTCCTTGCCACTTTGGTTGTGGTATTCCATCCCGGTATCGATCAGCGTAAATTCCATTAGGAATCACAACGGCATCAGTATCTAAATGTTCAGTCAATGTTGACCGTGCTGCTTCACTGACTGCAATTCGTGCAGATAATTTTTCGATTACAGGTTCGAGTATTGGACCAATTGCAAAGATTGCTTTTTGGCGTTTTGCGGCCGCATGAAATGTTCCAACCATTGGACCTTCAGCTGCCCAGCAAGCCAGGAGTGAAATCGATGGAATGGCCGGTTCATGCAGATGTAAAACATCGAAATTTCCTTGCGCAATCCACTGACGGACTCTGGCAAATGCAATAGGTCCAAATAAAACCCTTGCAACTGCGCCGTTATAAGGAATAGCGATTGGTTTTCCGGCATTAACTACATAACTTGGAGTTTTCGTTTCATCGATTACTGGAGCAAGTACCGAAACGTTATGGCCTGCTGCGAGTAAAAATTCAGCAAGATCCCGAACGTGATTTTGTACCCCTCCAGGTGTATCCCATCCATAAGGACATACAATTCCAATAGTTAATGGGTGCGTAAGCATTAGGTACGCTCCTTGAAATCTTCATCTATCCAAATTCTTTGAAGCATGTGCCAATCCTCTGGGTGTTGCGCTATCCCGGCTTCGAAATTTCTTGCCGATTTCTGAACTAATGCTGAAACTTTCTCCTCTTGAGAACCTTTTTCAGGAACTACAATCTCATCGAAAGTTATGTGGATTCCTTGAGGCGTGTAATTTACAAAAGCAGTCAGAAACACAGCGCCAGTTTTTAACGCAAGAACTGCCGGTCCAGCGGGCATCCGTGCGCGCTTTTCAAAGAATTCAACGTCTATTCCAGATTTTGATAAATCTCGATCTGCTACCAAAGCAATCAAATTTCCCTCACGAAGACGTTGGGCCAAGGTAACAATAGATCTCGAATCTAAAGCTAAAACTTCCATCCCCATGGCTTGCCGATATCGAAGAAACTCCAAAAACAATCGTTCTGGCTTCAGTCTTTCTGCAACAGTGACGAGATGAATTCCTTTTAGGCAAAAGTACGCTCCTGCGTGATCCCAATTGCCTGCATGCGGAAGTGAAACAATTACACCTCGACCACT
>JBPCTE010000103.1:0-3459 GCA_051006495.1 Candidatus Planktophila sp. | reverse complement strand
CCGCGCCGCAATCCAACTCCACCAAAGAATCTATCGATTACGCCGCGCCCCCACCATAGAAAATCTGATCCGTACCAACCATTGTCTCCACCGATACTTTCAATATATTTCCAGACTGTTGCAACCGGCGCATCCGTTAAAGCTTCACGATGATCGCTTAAAACCATTTCGCCGGCCCACTCTGGATCGCCTTGAGCTTTTTGCCATGGAGCAGTTGGCGTTGATGCATCGGACCAACGTGTTTCTACTTTGTGATCATTGGTACGAGTAAGCGCTAATTTAATCGAATCTTCAACGTTTAATAAACCTTCCGGTGGTGGCGGAATTAGTGCGTCGACGCTCTTATTTTTATCCGCAACAACTTCACTAATAAGCGAGCCAACTAGTGGTCTTGCAAGTGATGTTGGAACAGGAGTCACAAGTCCGATCCAAAGACTTGAAAGATTTGGTGTCAGAACTGGAACTTGAATTATCCATCGCTTACGCAATCCCGATAACTTCGCAAATTTCTGCATCATGTCGGCGTATGACAAAACTTCTGGGCCACCAATATCAAAGACCTGATTAACTGGTTTTTCTAATACTGCAGCTTTGCGTAGGTAATACAAGACATCTCTGACAACAATTGGTTGAGTTAAATTTGAAACCCACTTTGGCGTAGTCATAATAGGCAGGCGATGCGTGAGGTGGCGCAACATCTCAAATGATGCTGAACCCGATCCAATAATTATGCCTGCTCGAAATTCAAGGACTGGTACAGAAGTTGACGCTAACTCTTTTCCGGTTTGGACTCTGGAAGATAAGTGCTTGCTGCTGTTCCTATCATTTGCAATTCCACCTAAATAAATGATTTGTGACACCCCAGCGCGCTCTGCAGCTTGAGCAAATGTGCGTGCCATTTCCGATTCAATTGCGGTGAAATCGACTCCGACGTTGATTGAGTGCAATAAATAAAAAGCAGTGTGAATGCCTGATAGCGCTCGATCGAGATCACTTGCACTTGTTGCGTTTCCTACAACAATTTCCACGTTATCAGCCCATGAGCGATCCTGAACTTTAATCCGGTCGCGAACCAAAACCCGCACATCGTGGCCATCGGCTAATAAGGTGCGGACAAGACGACCACCAACGTAACCAGATGCGCCAGTGACAAGGTACTTACGTTTTTGATTCTGCTGACTCATGGTTCAGAGCCTAGACTTAAGCCAAGAAATCCAACACCTGAAGAAGAGGCGACATGACAAAACCACGCGTTGTAATTCTCGGCGCCGGTTTTGGTGGATTGACCGCTGCACGAGCACTGCGTGATTACGCAGATGTAACCGTTGTCGATCGTCATAATTTTCAAACATTTTTACCTTTGCTCTACCAAGTTGCATCCGCTGGCTTGGCTGCAGATCACGTCGCTCACCCAGTCCGTGGCGCGCTCCGTAAATCTGGTGCGCAATTTCGTATGGGCTCACCCATCACTGTCGATCACAAGAATAAAACAGTAAAGATCGATAGCTCTGAAGTCCTTGAATTCGACCACTTAATCGTCGCACTCGGTTCTGCGACTGCAGATTTCGGTGTCAAAGGTGTCAATGAATTCGCACTAGGAATGAAGAGCGTTGGCGAAGCAATAACAATTCGCGCAGAAGTGATGCGCCGCTTTGAAGATTTATGTCGATTCCAAGATGACACATCATTTACGATTGCAGTAGTTGGCGGTGGACCAACAGGTGTTGAAATGGCTGGTGCATTTGCTGAACTTGTTCGAGGTCCGCTGACTAATGATCAAGCTGAAGCAGCAGCAAATATCAAAATAGTTTTGATCGAAGCCGGACCAAGATTATTGCCTAGCTTTTCAGCCAAGCTTTCAGAACGAACAAAGAAAGACCTTGAAAAACTTGGAGTCAGCGTATTGCTTAATACAGCTGTGCAAGAAGTTAAGAATTCATCAATAAAGATTAAAGATGCTCCAGAAATTCCTGCACAAGTAACGATTTGGGCAGCGGGAGTTAAGGGCGAGCCAACTGCATCAAAGATTAATCTGCCGGTGGTTTCAACCCGCATTGATGTTGAACAGACACTTCAGGTGAAGAACTATCCACATATCTGGGCCATAGGTGATATCTCTGGATACAAAGATGAGAAAGGAAAATTCTTACCGATGGTCGCACCTGTTGCGATGCAGCAAGGAAGATTTGTAGCCAAGCAAATAATAAATCTTGCACAAAATAAAGGTTTGAAATCATTTAAATACAGAGACAAAGGATCAATGGCAACAATTGGTCGACACAAAGCAGTTGTGGAAGTCGGAAATTTTAGAATGACAGGTGTTCTTGCTTGGTATGCCTGGCTCTGGTTACACCTCTTCTACTTACTTGGAGGTCGCAATAAAATTGGAACAATGGCTGATTGGACCTGGAATTATTTAACTTTTGATCGCGGTAATCGACATATTATGGATTCGATTTAAATGCAGCGAAATATCAATCTACGTGGCCACGATATTTATACATTTCAGTGGTCTAAGCGGGGCGAACCACTTGTCATTTTGCACGGCGGGCTGAGCCATAGTGAAAAAACCAAGAAATACTTACTGCCAGCGGTCAAGCGAAATTTTAAAGTCTTCGCATACGACCGTACTGGACATGGTCGCACAGCCAATCGAAAGGGCAGCTTTCACTTTAATTTTCAAAGTAGAGAACTCATCGAGTTCTTGGAAGATGTAATTAAAGAGCCAGCACACTTAATTGGAGTCAGTGACGGTGCAAATATTGCACTTATGGCTGCCATCGCGCGCCCAGAATTGATTCGTTCTGTGGTTTCAATCGGTGGAAATACAACAGCCGGTCAAATTCGTATGAAGTTTGGAAAACCAGAAGTATCGCCAGAGTCTCAAGAAGAACATGCACGCTTATCACCTGATGATCCTTCAGAGTTAATCAAAAAAGTAACTACTGCATTTAAAGTTTGGAGAAACGAGCCAAATATCGGAGTTACAAAATTAAAAAAAATTAAGTGCCCTGTGCTAATTCTTGCAGGCGATGATGATGTGATTAGCGCCAAAGAATCAGAGAAGATTTATCAGTCGATAACAAATGCTCGACTAGCAATCGTCCCTGGTGCTTCACACGCCGTAATAAAGGAAAAAACAGAGTTAGTCCATGCCTTACTTAAGGATTTCTATGCAAATCCGGATTACCCGCTAACGCAAGCTCCGATTACTCGAATTAATAATCTGAATTAGCAATCGATAGGTGTAATTGCACCTGTCTTAACGTCATAAATTGCTCCGCCAACAATGACGCCATCTCTGAGTAGCGGATATGAACGCACACGTTGCACATCTACGGCGAGCGCTGCTTTTTGATCTCGCACCGTTCTAAATTCAAGCGAGCGCGTATCAACTCCGAACTCTTTATCAATATGTGCGTGAATTTCTTCTTCTGTTGCACTTGCCATTCTGCAATC
>JBPCTE010000102.1:0-8596 GCA_051006495.1 Candidatus Planktophila sp. | reverse complement strand
TGACAGAGCTGGACAATTGGCAGCCATTTTTAATGATTGCGCTATCGCGGAAGTAAACATTGAAGATGTTTCTATTGAACATACACCGGGCCAAAACACAGGTTTAGTCACGTTATCAGTTCTAAATGCTAACAAAGCAGAACATCTTCGTGACTTCTTGATATCCAAAGGGTGGAAAGTGCATTCAACGAGCAAATAACTTGCATTATTAGCCGTAGAATTAAGTCATGGGAATCGTTGTTGCAATAGATGGTCCCAGTGGAGCAGGTAAATCCAGTACAGCAAAGTTAGTTGCGCAACGTGCGGGATGGAACTATTTAGATACTGGTGCGTTGTATCGTGGAGTTACTTGGTTAAGTTTGGCAAAAAATGAACCAGATCCCGTCAAATTGCTAGAACTCTTAAAGTTGTTTCCTTTGAACTTTAATTGCGATCCAGAAAATCCGAATTTGTTTGTTGGAGATACTGATGTTAATGATGCAATTCGATCTCATGAAGTTACAGAACATGTGAGTCAAATAGCGGCGTTGCCCCAGATTAGACATGAACTTTTAAATATTCAAAGGCAGTACATAAAAAATGCGGTTCGCGGAATTGTGGTTGAAGGACGCGATATCGGAAGTGTTGTTTCACCAGAGTCTCCACTAAAACTCTATTTAACCGCTGATTTAGAAGCCCGAGCGATTCGTAGAGAAGCCGAAACCACTGGCGCATCAACTCAAAAAGTTAAAGAATCATTAGATGTTCGGGATTCGATTGATTCGACTAGACAAGTATCACCTCTGTCCATGGCATCCGATGCCGTTTTAATCGATTCAACTCAATTAAGTCTCGATGAGACTGTTGAACGAGTCTGGGAGTTGCTGAGAGAGCGAAACCTATTGGGACTACCAATAGTTGGAATCTTAGGAAGACCGAACGTCGGAAAATCCACGTTAATAAATCGATTTATTGGTAGACGCGAAGCGATTGTTGAAGATACACCTGGTGTTACGCGCGATCGCGTTCAATACGAGTGTGAATGGGGCGGTCGCAGATTTATTGTTATGGATACAGGTGGTTGGGAATCAAAACCAGATGGTATCTCAGTGCAAGTAAGCGCTGGGGCAGAACTTGCAATGGAGCAATCTGATGTTCTCTGTTTTGTTGTGGATGCACAGATCGGAGCATTAGATGAAGATGATGTTTTGGTTCAAGAGTTAAGGAAAGCTAAGAAGCCAACTCTTCTAATCGCCAATAAAGTAGATAGTGAACGTGAAGAATCTGATGCGCACTCACTTTGGAACTTAGGTTTGGGAGAACCATTTTTCGTATCAGCTCTGCACGGTCGGGGAAGTGGTGATCTTCTTGATAAAGTTGTGTCACATCTTCCAGAGGTAGGACGGGCTCAAGTACAAGACGGATACCGAAGAGTTGCATTAATTGGAAGACCGAATGTTGGGAAATCATCGTTGCTAAACGCCTTAGCTGGTGAAGAACGCTCAATTGTTTCCGAAATTGCCGGTACTACTCGCGATCCTGTTGATGAGTTAATTACCTTTGGTGGATCCACATGGCGATTTATTGATACAGCAGGTTTAAGAAAACGAGCTAATCAGGCAAGTGGAACTGATTACTATGCCTCATTGCGAACGCAATCTGCTCTAGAGAGATGCGAAGTGGCCGTAATAGTTCTCGACGCAAGCGAGCCAATTTCAGAACAGGATTTGCGAATAATTACTATGGCTGAAGAAGCTGGAAAAGCAATGGTAATTGTAATGAACAAATGGGATTTAGTAGACGAAGATCGCCGCGATCAGTTAGATCGAGAAATTGATAGACATTTAGATCAAGTTCAGTGGGCTCAAAGAGTAAATGTTGCAGCTAAAACAGGGTGGCACAGAGATCGACTTGCACCTGCGCTGCGCACTGCAATCGATTCTTGGGAAAAACGAGTACCTACTTCGAAGTTAAATTCATTCCTTGGAGCATTGATAGGTGCAACGCCACCTCCCGTGCGTGGCGGCAAGCAGCCAAAAATTTTCTATGCCACTCAGGCCGGAATTGCTCCGCCTAAATTTGTTGTTTTTTCTAGCGGTTGGATAGAGGCGTCATATCGTCGATTTATCGAACGTCGATTACGCGAGGAGTTCTCATTTCCGGGAACACCAATACAAGTTGCTATACGGTTAAAAGAGCGAGATAAGAGTTGATGGAAGCGAATGAATAAGAATGTAAATATTCCAAATTCTTTAAGCGTTCTGCGATTATTGGGTGTACCGGTATTTGTCTATTTCGCCCTTGTGAGCAAAGATGATGTTTTCGCAATACTAATCTTAATGTTCGCGGGTGCTACCGACTATCTTGATGGCAAGTTGGCAAGAGCTTGGAATCAAACATCTGCCTTTGGGGCCTTACTAGATCCCGCCGCTGATCGAATTTACATACTCGCGACTCTCTTTACCTTGTATTTGAGAGACGTTATCTCGATATGGGTGCTCGTTATTCTTCTAAGCAGGGATGCGATTCTCACGATTCTAATATTCGTGATGAAAATGCGAAAAATAGAACTCTTCGAAGTAACATACTTAGGCAAAGCTGCTACCTTCAACCTCTTGTATGCATTTCCACTCTTGTTCTTGGCTACTCATGATTCGATGGCTGGACGGATTGCATTCGCAGTGGGATGGGGATTTGCTCTGTGGGGAATCGTTCTCTATGTCTATACCGGCTGGCTATATTTCCATAATGGGGTCAAGAGGATTAGAGTAAGCAACAAGTAAGGAAAGAAGAATCTAAGGTCGAGAAAAGGATTTCAATGTCTAATATTCCAGATTCGCTTAAATACACTAAAGAGCATGAGTGGGTTGCTGCCACTTCTACTTCTCTGGTTTTTCGTGTTGGAATTACCGATTACGCCCAAGGTGCGTTAGGTGACATTGTTTACGTACAGATGCCAAAAGTTGGTGAAAACCTAGTTGCTGATAAAGTTTGCGGTGAAGTTGAATCTACGAAGAGTGTTTCAGAGATTTTTTCACCTGTATCCGGCAAAGTTGTTGCAATTAATCCTGGATTAAATTCCAACCCTGAAACCATTAATAGTGACCCTTATGGGGCTGGTTGGCTCTTCGAAGTATCGGTTGAAACCGAACCAAATCACTTGCTTTCTGCCTCAGATTACGCAGCAATTACGGCTTGACCCATGGGGTTACGTCCCCCTAGTGTCACCCTTAAGTTCAAGGTGAGCCTATAGAGTCCAAGCAAGGAGGATCCGTTCATGGCAGCAGTAGAAAATGAACGTGAACTTACCTCAACTTTGATTTTGGGTTTGCGAAGCGTTGATTCACCAGGAGCCCAAACTGCCGCAGAGCTTTTTTTACAAAAAACTGATCCGTCAATCAAATCGATTATTAATGAGGTTTGTGTCAACGGTTCGACAAAGGCAATGCTCATTATCCATCGCGGTCCGGCACAAGGTTCTCGTTTCTTATTAGATACGCAATCAATATCTATAGGACGTTCCCCCGAGAGTGATGTGTTTTTGGATGATGTAACAGTTTCACGTAAACACGCACGCATCGAACGATTAAACAATGATTTCAGTATCGTTGACACGCATAGCTTGAATGGGACTTATGTAAATTCGGTCTCCATTAATGAACAAACTTTGCGCATGGGCGACGAAATTCAAATTGGTAAATATCACGCACTGTTTTTTGGCAATTCACATCTTAAATCTCTGGGGGAGAAGTAATGAGCGTTCCAGCACGCGCGTATTTGAGCATTGGTGAAGTTCTCACGAAACTACGTGGGGATTTCCCAGATATAACAATTTCTAAGATTCGTTTCCTTGAGTCTGAAGGGCTAATAGATCCTCAGAGAACTCCTTCGGGTTATCGTAAATTCACAGGGACGGATTTGGAACGTTTGCGCTATGTACTGTTGGCTCAGAGAGATCGATATCTGCCCTTAAGAGTTATCAAAGAGAATTTAGATGCGTTAGATCGAGGTTTGCAACCGGCAGCAACTTCTGGAGGAGTAGCTGCACCGCGTCCCTCTCTGGCAACTGTCGATGGCGAAATGGCACCTTCAGCTTTTAGCGAGTCAAGTGATATGCGCCTATCTCGCGAAGAGTTGCTAAAAGCAAGCGGTCTTACTGAAGCTGCTCTAGTTGAATTGGAATCCTTCGGTTTAATCACTGCTCGTGGACGTCATTACGACGGTGATGCACTCGCTGTTGGTAAGGCAGTTACAGAGATGGGCTCATTTGGAATTGAGCCACGCCATCTGCGCTCTTTTAAATCCGCCGCTGATCGCGAAATAGGTTTAATCGAACAGGTAATCACGCCTTTAACTCGCCAAAAAAACACCGAATCAAAGGCTCGTGCGCAAGAAGTACAAAAAGAAATTGCATCACTCTCAATTCGCTTGCACGCTTCATTGGTGCGTGGTGGATTAAACCGTCTTCGATAAGTACGGGTTTTAGAAATGAGCATGGTTGCTATGCAAGTAGTTGGCGTCCGTATTGAGATGCCCTCCAATCAACCAATTGTGCTGCTCAAGGAAATAGATGGCGTTAGATTTCTCCCAATCTGGGTTGGAGCAGTGGAAGCTACTGCAATCGCATTTGCTCAACAAGGCGTTATTCCTCCACGCCCTTTAACCCACGATCTTATGCAGGACATCGTTGAATCACTGGATGCAACAATCACAGCGATACAAGTAACGGCCATGGAAGAGGGAGTATTTATGGCATCTCTTCTAATGCGCGATATAGAAGGCAAGGCAATAAGTGTTTCAGCCCGACCTTCAGATGCGATCGCTTTAGCTCTTCGCACGCATAGCAACATTTTGGCCGACTCGGATCTCCTGGATAATGTGGGAATTGAGATACCCGAAGACGTCGCCGAAGATGCGCTCAATGCAGCAGGGGAGAGCACGGAGATGGAGCGTTTCAGGGAGTTTTTAGACCAGATTAATCCAGAAGATTTCGCGGGGTAGTTGTCAGTGGACGGGGTAAGACTCTCAACCTCAAGTAGAGGTTTTGGGAGTGTCGCAGCAGGGTTTAGCGAGAAAAACAATCTATTCTTATCCCACTCCCCAAGAGAATTGAGTCTGCCCTCATGACTTCTACGCCAGATTTCGAGCTCATCGGTTATCGCGGTGCAACTGCTTGTTCGGCTGCTGGAATCTCTTATAGACAGCTTGATTATTGGGCGCGTACATCTCTAGTGGAACCGAGCATCCGCCCAGCGGGTGGATCAGGGTCAACACGTTTATATGGTTTTCGTGACATTTTGGTTTTGAAGATCGTCAAACGTCTTTTGGACGCAGGAGTATCCCTTCAAAACATTCGAACAGCTGTTAATCACCTACGCGAACGTGGCGTAACAGAATTGGAACGAATCACACTCATGAGTGACGGGGCATCTATTTACGAATGCGCCAGCGCTGATGAAATAGTTGACCTATTAGCTGGCGGACAAGGTGTTTTTGGAATTGCAGTCGGCAAGGTATGGCACGAAGTTGAAGGTTCGCTCTCTACGCTATCGGGTGAGATTGATGGTCACATGGTGGGTGGCGAAAGTAACGATGAATTATCCCTACGTAGAAATCGCAAGGGCGCCTAAAGAGGTTTATTCTTCCCTTAGTACTTCTTACCAGTAGAACTTCTTACCAGTAGATCTAGGGGAACACTCAATGTCGCACGATACTTCACTTGAAGATCAGTCGTCATACAAAGAATACGAATCTTTTGAGCGTCGACACATAGGCCCAACTTCTATTCAAGAAGATCAAATGCTTTCTGCTCTCGGTTACAGTCAAATGCGAAATTTTATTTCTGACGTTGTTCCCAGCAATATTGAGATCTCAAAAAAACTAAGTGAGGTCCTGCCAAATCCCTTAAATGAAGTAGAAACAATTCAAGCTTTACGCGAAATGGCGAATAAGAATCAAATATTCACATCTTTTATTGGTTGTGGTTATTACGGAACTATCACTCCGCCAGTAGTTCTTCGAAATGTTCTTGAAAATCCAGCTTGGTATACGGCATATACGCCTTATCAGCCGGAAATTTCACAGGGACGTTTAGAAGCTTTATTCGCTTTTCAAACTGCAGTATGTGATTTAACTGCCTTGCCTATTGCTAATGCGTCCATGCTTGATGAAGGCACGGCTGCTGCCGAAGCAATGACTCTTGCGCGGCGTAGCTTTAAGGGAAGTGACGATGCCGTATTTTTAATCGATAAAAATGTTCATCCACAAACCCGCGCCGTAATTCTTACCAGAGCTAAGCCTTTAAATATTGTCATCGAAGAGTTTGACGCTTCGGTAGGTATTAAAACTTCATCATCGTATTTTGCAGCGCTGGTTCAGTATCCAGATACAACCGGTTCTGTTATTGATTATTCAAAGATTGCAGAAGAAGTTCATGAGCACGATGCTTTTTTGATTGCTGCAACCGATCTTCTTGCTTTGACGCTTATTAAAGCACCAGGTGAATGGGGCGCCGATGTTGCTGTCGGTTCAGCTCAACGTTTTGGCGTTCCAATGGGATTCGGAGGTCCGCACGCAGGATTCATGGCTGTTAGAAATGGACTAGAACGATCGATGCCTGGCCGATTGATTGGTCAGAGTGTGGATGTGCATGGAAATCCTGCTTTTAGATTAGCGTTGCAAACCCGTGAGCAACACATTCGTCGAGATAAGGCGACAAGTAATATATGTACCGCTCAAGTTTTGCTTGCAGTTATGAGCGCATTCTATGCAATGTGGCATGGACCAGTTGGATTAAGAATCATCGCTCAAAGAATTCATAATCAAACATCAGCATTTTCTCAATCTCTTAGAAAAAAAGGATACGAACTCGCTAACGAATCGTTCTTCGATACGCTTACAGTTATAGTTTCAAATGCTAATGATTTTCATAAAAAAGCTGAAGCCTTGAGAATAAATTTAAGAAAAATCGATGACAATCATGTTGGTATGTCCTTCGATGAGACAACAACTACCGAAAATCTTATGTTATTAGCCAGAGTTTTTGATGTTGACTTGATTGATCTACATAATTCGCAAGGTTTCGATTCGAATTTAAAGAGAAGTTCAGATTTCTTACAGCATCCTGTATTTAACACAAATCACTCTGAAACAGGAATGCTTAGATACATACGCACACTTTCTGATCGCGACTTGGCGTTAGACCGAACGATGATTCCGCTTGGTTCATGCACTATGAAGCTCAATGCCACTACGGAGATGGAAGCTGTTACTTGGCCTGAATTTTCATCGTTGCACCCATTTGCTCCTGTAGAGCAAAGTGTTGGATCAAGAGAGTTAATCAAGGAACTCTCTGATTGGTTAGTAGCAATCACTGGTTACGATGCAGTTTCCTTGCAACCCAATGCTGGTAGCCAAGGAGAGTTTGCGGGATTGTTAGCAATTCGAAACTATCACGACAGCAGAAATGAAGAGCACAGAACAATTTGTTTAATTCCTTCAAGTGCTCACGGGACTAATGCTGCCAGTGCTGTAATGGCGGGCATGCAAGTGGTTGTTATCGCTTGTGATGATCACGGTAATGTAAGTATCAATGATTTGAAAGATAAGATTTCCCAGCACGGTAGTAATTTGGCAGCATTAATGGTCACATACCCATCTACACATGGGGTTTTTGAAAGCGCAATTTCGGAAATTTGCGCGCTAATTCATGATGCAGGTGGTCAGGTTTACGTAGATGGAGCTAATTTAAACGCACTTGTAGGTTTAGCCCAACCAGGTAAGTTCGGGGCAGATGTATCGCATTTAAATTTGCATAAAACTTTCTGTATTCCTCATGGTGGTGGGGGACCGGGAGTTGGTCCTGTTATTTCACGTGCGCACCTTGCACCCTTCTTACCGAATCATCCACTCGATTCTTTAGCTGGTCCAGCAACAGGTCCTGGTGCGGTTAGTTCTGCGCCTTATGGATCGGCGAGTATTTTGCCTATTTCCTGGGCATATATACGCATGATGGGGGGAGAAGGTCTAACTCATGCAACTCAAGTTGCGATTTTGTCTGCTAACTATATTGCGATGAAATTAAATCCATATTTCCCGGTTTTATACACTGGAAATAATGGACGCGTGGCTCATGAATGCATTCTAGATCTACGCGGAATTACGAAAGACTCTGGCGTTACAGTAGATGATGTTGCAAAACGTCTGATGGATTACGGGTTTCATGCTCCAACCATGAGCTTTCCAGTACCCGGAACATTGATGGTAGAGCCAACAGAGAGTGAAGATATAGCCGAGATTGAACGCTTTATTTCAGCAATGATCTCGATTCACGGTGAAATTATGGATGTACAAAATGGTGTTATTGCGCATGAAGATTCGCCACTTGCTCACGCACCTCACACAGCAGGCGATGTGATTTCAAGTCAATGGGACAGAAAGTATCCACGTGAAATCGCAGCATTTCCTGAGATGCTTGGTGGATTCATTCCTGGTGAAATTATTGGAATGCGTGGTAAATACTGGCCAACTTCAGGACGTATTGACGGAGCTTTCGGGGATAGAAACCTCATTTGTTCCTGTCCACCCATATCTGCCTTCGCTGATTAAAGGTGAGGGA
>JBPCTE010000101.1:0-5202 GCA_051006495.1 Candidatus Planktophila sp. | reverse complement strand
CACGATTACCTCTTCGGCATCATCTGCTCGAGATTCAACACTTCTGCGATTATTTAAACGAGAAATGATTTCTGAATCATCGATTTGAAGTTCAAGGACTGCATCAAGTGGCATCTTTTTCTCTGTTAAAACTGATGAAAGAACTTGTGCCTGAGCAACATTTCGTGGAAAACCATCCAAGAGAAATCCATTTGCTGTATCTGAATGAGTAAGGCGATCTTTAACCATTTCATTTGTTACTGAATCTGGGACTAATTCGCCAGAATCCATAAACTTCTGTGCCTCAATGCCAAGTGGCGTTCCGGCTTTTAAATTAGCCCGAAAAATATCACCAGTCGATATATGTGGAATTAAATAGTGCTCGGAGAGGAATTGTGCTTGCGTACCTTTACCCGCACCTGGTGGTCCAACCAGGACTAAACGCATTAGCGCAAGAACCCCTCATATGAACGTTGTTGCAGTTGGCTTTCAATCTGCTTGGCAGTATCTAGACCTACGCCTACAACGATCAAGATCGCTGTTCCGCCAAATGGGAAGTTTTGGGTTGCACCAAAGAGAATCAATGCACCAATTGGAATTACAGCAACAAGTGCTAAGTAGATAGAACCCGGTGCTGTGATGCGTGAGAGTACATATTGAAGGTACTCAGATGTTGGTCGTCCTGCACGAATTCCAGGAACGAATCCACCGTACTTCTTCATGTTATCTGCAACCTCATCTGGGTTAAATGTGATTGCAACGTAGAAGTATGTAAAGAAAATAATGAGCGCTGCATATGTCGCAACATAAATTGGATGATCACCCTTTACGAAGTTACGGCTAATCCACACAGCCCAAGCTGCTTGGCTATTTGTGAAGTTTACGATTAACGACGGAATATAAAGAAGTGATGATGCGAAGATAACTGGAATAACGCCAGCTTGGTTTACCTTGATTGGAATATAGGTGCTTGTTCCACCATAACTCTGGCGTCCAACCATTCGCTTTGCATATTGAACTGGAATTCGGCGCTGTGCTTGTTCAACGAATACAACCGCTGCAACAACCAGGATTCCAACTGCAAGTACGAAGATAAATGCGAAGAGACCCTTTTGTAGCTTGATGCTCCACAAGTTGCCAGGAAAACCAGCTGCGATTGATGTAAAGATAAGAATTGACATACCGTTACCGACGCCACGATCAGTAATTAGCTCACCGAGCCACATGATTACTGAAGTTCCGGCAGTCATAACGAAAATCATTGTGATGATGCGCTGCCATGATGTGTCAGGAATGATTGCTAAGTCGCACCCAGAAATTAAACGCCCAGGCGTACGAGCTACTGCAATCAAACCTGTTGATTGCAAAATAGCTAAACCAATTGTTAAATAACGTGTGTACTGAGTTAGCTTTGCTGTACCAGATTGACCTTCAGCCTTAAGGGCTTCAAAGCGAGGAATAACAACTGTTAATAGTTGAATGATGATTGAGCTGGTGATGTAAGGCATGATGCCGAGAGCGAATACAGATAACTGTAGAAGTGCTCCACCGCTAAAAAGGTTAATAAGTCCGAAAAGACCACCTGATTGAACCTGAGTTAAACACTCTTGAACGTTTGAATACGACACACCTGGTGTAGGCACAACTGATCCAAAGCGAAACAAAGCCATGATTGAAAGAGTGAAGAAAATCTTCTTTCGTAGTTCAGGGGTCTTAAAGGCCATACCGAATGCTGAAAGCATCAGATTTTCTCCCTCTTCCTAATCAATCTTTGTATTTAACTTTACTTGGGTTCTAAATTAGAGAGTCTTGGTTGATCCACCTGCTGCAGCAATTTTTTCAACTGCTGAACCAGAGAATCCGTGGGCTGTCACATTTACCTTGACTGAAATTTCGCCATTGCCTAGAACCTTTACAGGAAGGCTGTCGCGAACTGCACCCTTTGCAATGAGATCAGCAACTGTTACATCTCCACCCTTTGGATAGAGAGCGTTGATTGTTGAAACATTTACAGCTTGGTACTCAACGCGTGCAGGGTTCTTAAAACCTCGTAACTTAGGTAAGCGCATTACCAAAGGTAGTTGTCCACCTTCGAAACCTGCACGGACTTGGTTACGGGCACGAGTTCCCTTGCCACCACGACCAGCAGTCTTACCCTTTGATGCTTCACCGCGACCTTTACGAGTCTTAGCTTTCTTAGCACCAGGGGCTGGACGGAGATGATGAAGTTTTAGCGTCATCTTTATTCAACCTCCTCAACCTTGATCATGTGGCGAACAGAGTTAACCATGCCACGAATTTCTGGACGATCTTCTTTTACAACAACATCGTTAATTCTCTTGAGACCAAGAGAACGAAGTGTTTCGCGAAGTTCTGGCTTATTGCCAACCTTTGAGCGAATTTGAGTTACCTTCAAACGTCCCATTACGCACCTACTGTCATCTGTGATGCACGGATAATTGCAGCTGGTGCAACATCTTCTAGTGGACGCCCGCGACGTGCCGCGATTGTTGCCGGTGACTCAAGCATCTTTAACGCTTCAACGGTTGCGTGAACCATATTAATTGCGTTATTTGATCCGAGAGACTTTGTCAGAACATCAGTAATTCCCGCGCACTCAAGTACCGCACGCACAGGACCACCGGCAATAACTCCGGTACCCGGGCTAGCTGGGCGAAGTAGAACAACGCCAGCTGCAGTTTCACCTTGAACTGGGTGAGGAACTGTTCCTTGAACACGTGGAACTACGAAGAATGATTTCTTAGCTTCTTCTACTGCCTTAGCAATCGCTTGTGGAACTTCCTTAGATTTTCCATAACCGATTCCCACTGTTCCGTTCTGATCTCCTACAACTACGAGAGCTGTGAATGAGAATCGACGACCACCCTTTACAACTTTAGATACGCGATTGATGAATACAACGCGCTCTGTGTATGGGCTCTTCTCTTGTTGACGATCGTCACGACGTTCGCGACGTTCGCGACCACCCTTGCCTGATGTGTTACCACCAGTTGATGGTGCTGCTGAGGTTGGATCAATAGCCATTAGAACTCCAATCCATTCTCTCGTGCACTATCTGCAAGAGCTGCGATACGTCCATGATATTTATTGCCACCGCGGTCAAAGACAACGGTAGAAATTCCTGCATCTTTTCCACGCTTTGCAATTAACGCACCAACTTGGCGAGACTTTTCAGTCTTATCACCCTTAGCGTTACGCAGATCTGCTTCCATGGTTGATGCATAAGCAAGTGTCTTTGATGTTGAATCATCAACAATCTGCACGAATAAGTGACGAGCAGAACGAGATACAACTAGACGTGGGCGAGCAGAAGTTCCGGAGACCTTCTTGCGTACGCGGAAGTGACGACGGGCGCGAGCATTTGTTGCCGAACCTTTACGGACCTTTACACCGATAGCCATTACTTCTTACCTGTCTTTCCTTGCTTACGGCGAACAACTTCGCCTGAGAGTCGCAAGCCCTTGCCCTTGTAAGGATCAGCCTTGCGAAGCTTCTTTATCTTTGCGGCGGTTTCGCCAACGAGCTGCTTATCGATACCTGAGATATGCAACTTTGTTGGTGATTCAACCTTGTAAGAAATTCCTTCTGGTGCTGGGAAGTTAATTACGTGGCTGTATCCAAGTTGAAACTCAAGATCCTTACCCTTTTCAGCAACGCGGTAACCAACACCAACGATGTCAATTGTGAGTGTGTAACCAGTGGTTACGCCTTCAATCAAATTAGCAACGAGTGTGCGTGAAAGACCGTGAAGTGATCGAGTGATGCGCTCTTCGTTTGGGCGAGCGACAGTGATGACGCTTCCCTCTTGTGAAACTCTGATTGGTTCAGCAACGTTTAGTGCAAGTGAGCCCTTAGGTCCCTTGACTGCAACGCTCTGACCAGAAATTGTTACTTCAACACCGCTAGGAACGGTAATTGGCATACGTCCAATACGTGACATCTGTAATTACCATACATAGGCGAGAACTTCTCCGCCTACGCCCTTCTTGTTTGCTTGCTTATCTGTTAATAATCCAGATGATGTTGAGATGATGGCAACGCCCAGACCGCCAAGAACTTTTGGAAGAGCAGTTGACTTTGCGTACACGCGAAGTCCTGGCTTTGATACACGGCGAAGACCTGCGATTGAACGTTCGCGGTTTGTTCCGAACTTAAGGTCAAGAACAAGTGTCTTGCCTACGCCATTTGCATTTGATTCAACGCGGTATCCAGCAATAAATCCCTCTTCTTGAAGGATTGCTGCGATACGAACCTTTACCGATGAAGACGGCATTGAAACCGAATCATGGTAGGCAGAGTTCGCGTTGCGCAGACGAGCCAACATGTCTGCGATCGGATCTGTCATTGTCATACGTGGCCTGTGGCCTTTCTCGAATTGGTTTCCATTTATTTAATGGACCTATTTCGTAGTTGTTGGGTTAAAAAAATTACCAGCTTGCTTTTGTGATGCCAGGAAGTTCACCGCGATGTGCCATCTCGCGGAAGCAGATACGGCAGATGCCGAACTTTTGGTAGACAGCGTGTGGACGACCACAACGCTGGCAACGGGTATAGCCGCGAACCTTGAACTTAGGCTTGCGAGCTGCCTTTACCTTCAGTGATGTCTTTGCCATCTCTTATGCCTCCTTGAATGGAAAACCGAGCGCTTTTAGAAGTGCACGACCTTCGTCATCGTTTTGAGCTGTTGTAACAATGGTGATGTCCATACCGCGCGGACGATCAACTTTGTCTTGTTCGATTTCAGGAAACACAACTTGTTCGGTGAGACCGAATGTGTAATTACCCTTGCCATCAAATTGTTTTGGAGAAAGACCGCGGAAGTCGCGGATACGTGGAAGTGAGATTGAAAGTAGACGATCTGCGAACTCCCACATACGATCGCCACGCATTGTTACGTGAGCGCCAATTGGCTGACCTTCACGCAACTTAAATTGTGCGATTGATTTACGTGACTTAGTTACTTGTGGCTTTTGACCAGTAATAATTGTTAAGTCGCGTACTGCGCCTTCGATCAACTTTGAATCACGAGCAGCTTCGCCAACACCCATGTTCACAACAATCTTTACGAGCGTTGGAATCTGCATTGGGTTTTTGAAACCGAATTGTGTTTTTAGCGCTGGCGCAATTTCACTGCGATAGCGAGACTTTAGACGTACATCAAGTGTCGTCGACATTAGATGTCCTTTCCGGTACGACGCGAGA
>JBPCTE010000100.1:0-4638 GCA_051006495.1 Candidatus Planktophila sp. | reverse complement strand
CTCTATTTGCTCCAAAGAATTCGAGATGAAGCACATAGATTCGCAATTTCATTTCACCGTTCAAGACGAAGCAAGGTAATGCTTGAATCGATTCTTGATGAAATCGAACAACTAGGACCGAGTCGCAGAAATGCTTTGCTCGAGCGCTTTGGCTCCGTAGCGGCTCTCAAGAAGGCCAGTGTTGAAGATATTGCGATGACACCAGGGATTGGTGAAAAAATCGCTCTAATTGTTTTTGATTTCCTTGCTGCCAGTTCCACTTCAAAAATTGATACGGCTACTGGCGTTATTGAAGATGCTTGACAGGTAGGTAAAGATAGAGGCATGAGCGCAGAAGTTTTAATCCTGACTGGAATGTCCGGTGCTGGTCGTTCAACAGTGGCACACGCTTTAGAAGATCTCGGTTGGTATGTTGTTGATAATCTTCCTCCAACTTTGCTCGCAGATTTGATTAAGCAAGGAATCAAATCTGAAATTCAATCACTTGCTATTGTGGTAGATGTTCGTGGGGGAAAATTCTTTGATGAGTTAGCGTCATCGTTGGATCAATTAAAGAAATCAGGAGCTAATTTTCGTGTTGCTTTCTTGGATGCTTCGGATCAGGCTTTGGTGCAACGCTTTGAATCTACTAGGCGTCCACATCCCCTTCAAGGCAAAGGTCGCATAGTTGATGGAATCGCAGCAGAGCGAGAGAAGCTTCAAGATCTTTTAGCTCAATCCGATGTCGTTATTGATACATCTAATTTGAATGTTCACCAATTGGAAAAGCGAACTGCCGAAATATTCGCACAAGGTTTGGTGCAATCAGTACGAGTAAATGTTCTTTCATTTGGATACAAATACGGAATTCCTGTTGACGCCGATCTGGTGCTGGACTGCCGATTCATTCCAAATCCTCATTGGATTCCGGAACTACGTTCCCTGACGGGTTTGGACGACGCCGTAAAATCTAACGTTCTTTCTAATCCTGGAGTATCTGAATTTGTTGATTCCTATGTTTCTGTGATTGAGCAGATGTTGCCCGGCTATTTACGCGAGGGAAAGAAATATGTCACGGTTGCTATTGGCTGCACGGGTGGAAGACATCGCAGTGTTTCTGTTGCACGTGAGATTGCGATGAAATTAGATGGAGAACGAATTGGTTTTGCTGTGAGCGCACACGCTTCTCACCGAGATATTGGACGGGAATGAATTCTGAAATAAATCCTCGCGTCATCTGTTTAGGTGGGGGGCACGGCTTAGCAGCAACACTGTCTGCAGTTAGAAAAATTACTTCTGAAATAACTGCGATTGTCACAGTAGCTGACAATGGTGGTTCAAGTGGTCGACTTCGCGAGGAATTTCCCATTTTTCCACCAGGTGATCTAAGAATGGCTCTGGCTGCATTGTGCGCCGATGATCAATGGGGAAGAAGCTGGGCAGATATTTTGCAGTATCGATTCACTAGTAATGGTCCGCTCAATGGCCACGCAGTTGGGAATCTTTTGTTAGCAGCTTTGTGGGATAGAGATGTTGACCCGGTACAAGGCCTAGATCGCGTTGCTGAACTATTAAAAGTTGTTGGCAGAGTTTTGCCGATGGCGAGTGTCCCTCTGGATATTGAGGCCAAATTTGTCGATGCCGGAAAGACTTATCAAGTACGCGGCCAAGTAGAAGTTGCAACAGCTAGAGGTAAATTGGAATCTCTGCACTTGGTTCCTGATAATCCAAAAGCTCTGCCCGTCGCACTAAAAGCGATAGATGAGGCCACTTGGATCACGGTTGGTCCCGGCTCATGGTTTTCAAGTGTTCTGCCACATTTTTTGGTTCGCGAACAATTGCAAGCACTTGAGAATACTTCTGCGCAGAAGATAATCATTCTCAATCTAGATTCTCATCCGCAAGCCCATGCCGATGAATTCGCCGGATACACGCCAGTAGAACACCTAGAAATGCTCCGAGATTATGCGCCAGGTATGAAAATCGATCACGTTTTAGTTGATCAGTATGAGTTGGGGGATAGTCACAGGCTTCAACTTCTCGTTGAGAGTTTTGGGGGAAGATTACATATTTGCGATTTACGTAAATCTCCTGGCAGTCTTCATCACGATGTTGAAAAATTATTTTCTGTTTTGAGCCACATCATGGGTCAATCTTTGGTTGGATAAGCACATGGCAATGACATCAGCAGTAAAAGATGAACTCAGCCGATTGGCTATCACCAAACCTTGTTGTCGCAAAGCAGAAGTTTCATCACTTCTTCGCTTTGCTGGTGGATTGCATATTGCGGCCGGCAAGATTGTTATCGAAGTTGAATTAGACACCTCCCAGAGCGCGCGCCGATTACGCAAAGATATCTCCGATATTTATGGACATGAAAGCGATCTAGCTGTTCTGTCTTCAAGTGGATTACGCAAGGGTTCACGCTACGTTGTGCGAGTAATTAATGAAGGCGAAGCCCTCGCTCGACAGACAGGATTAGTCGATGCTAACTCTCGTCCTGTTCGAGGACTTCCACCGCAGGTAGTTTCTGCTGCAATCTGTGATTCAGAAGCGGCTTGGCGGGGCGCATTCATTGCGCACGGTTCACTCACCGAACCGGGACGTTCTTCTTCCCTTGAAATTACATGTCCTGGACCCGAAGCAGCTCTTGCTCTAGTTGGTGCAGCTAGACGTTTAGGAATAGTTGCTAAAGCTCGAGAAGTTCGTGGTGTGGATCGAGTCGTCATTAGAGATGGTGATGCAATTGGTGTACTTCTAACTCGTTTAGGTGCCCATGAGAGTGTTCTGGCATGGGAAGAACGACGCATGCGTCGTGAGGTGCGCGCCACAGCAAATCGTTTAGCAAATTTTGATGATGCTAACTTGCGCAGATCAGCGCGCGCCGCTGTCGCAGCATCTGCTCGTGTATCGCGCGCAATGGAAATTCTTGGACCAACAATTCCTGCCCATTTGAAAGAAGCGGGTGAACTACGCATCAGCCACGGTCAAGCAAGCTTGGAAGAGTTGGGTTCACTCGCTGTTCCTCCTATGACTAAAGATGCAATAGCTGGAAGAATTCGAAGACTTCTAGCGATGGCTGATAAGCGCGCTGTTGAATTGGGAATTCCTGACACTGAGGCTGGATTGTCACCTGATTTATTGAACTGACCCAACGCAAATCTGGTGGGCTAGAGGTTCTACTTTTAAGTAATAATGCTTGCCTGATAGAGTTCTCTCATACCCCAGCGTTGTGGTGCACGAGGGTCAATTTTTAGGCCAGTACAGGTTTGGGCCCGTTTTTTTAATCTCTTTTACAGGTGAGGATGACACATGATTAACGTTGGAATTAATGGATTTGGTCGCATTGGAAGAAACTTTTTTCGCGCAAGCCTTACAAATCCGAATATAAATATAGTCGGTATCAATGACCTCACCGACAACGCCACCCTCGCGCATCTTTTGAAGTATGACTCAATCTTAGGTCGCCTTGGTTTAGAGGTGTCTCATACTTCTGACACTTTAACCGTTGGTGGAAAAGTCATCAAAGTATTCGCTGAGCGCGATCCAGCAAATCTTCCTTGGAAAGCTGTTGGAGCAGATGTTGTTGTTGAATCTACAGGTATTTTTACCAAGGCAGCGGATGCGCAAAAGCACATCACAGCAGGTGCGAAAAAAGTAATTATTTCTGCTCCAGCTACCGACGAAGACATCACAATTGTGATGGGTGTAAATCATGAAAAATATGATCCATCTTCACATCACATAATCTCTAATGCTTCTTGTACAACAAACTGCCTCGCTCCAATGGCCAAGGTGCTAAATGATAACTTCGGAATCGTTCGGGGATTGATGACAACAGTGCACGCATATACAAATGATCAAGTTATTTTGGATTTCCCGCACAAAGATCTACGCCGAGCACGCGCAGCGGCAACGAATATCATCCCAACTTCTACAGGAGCTGCCAAAGCAATTAGTCTCGTTCTTCCAGAGCTCAAGGGCAAACTTGATGGATATGCACTTCGTGTTCCAGTTCCAACTGGTTCAGTCGTAGATCTCTCAGTAGAACTATCTAAAGAAGTTAGCGCAGCAGAAATCAACGCGGCGCTGAAAAAGGGCGCGGAAGGTTCTCTCAAGGGTTTCATGACCTATACAGAGGATCCTATTGTCTCCTCCGACATCGTTACTGATCCATCCTCATGCATCGTCGATGCAGGATTAACAAAGGTAATCGGAACAACTGCAAAAGTTGTTGGTTGGTATGACAATGAATGGGGATATTCAAACCGCCTTGTCGACCTGATTACGTACGTTGGTAAAACGCTGTAATGAATTCACTTGCTTCCCTTGATGTAGCAGGTAAGCGCGTTTTTCTACGTTGTGATTTAAATGTTCCGCTAAAAAACGGTGAGATCACTGATGATGGTCGAATTCGTGCTTCACTGCCAACTATTTTGAATCTTCTAGAACGTGGAGCTTCAATCGTAATTGGGGCCCACCTTGGTCGCCCGAAAGGTGAAGTTAAAGCAGAGTTATCACTTCAACCTGTAGCCTCGCGACTTGCACAGCTACTAGAGCAACCAGTTGATTTCATAACACAGAAGAGCGCAAAGATTCTTCTGCTAGAGAACTTGCGCTTTAACTCAGCTGAAACTAGTAAAGAGGATTCTGAACGTA
>JBPCTE010000099.1:0-2597 GCA_051006495.1 Candidatus Planktophila sp. | reverse complement strand
ACAGCTCTCCTTGGAATCTTGACTGTAATTTCAATTTACTTATCACGCACTCTTTTGTGGGCTGCTGTGTGGCCAAAGAGCATCAACATTTCACAACAAGTTGAAGACGTCACCAATAAAATTACCCTTTGGATCACGACGCACTTCTCATTTTTTACCGTTGGCTTTAGAGATTTGATCTCAAATTGGGTACTAAATCCTTTGGAGTCACTCCTTTCACAATCTCCTTGGTATGTCACTGTGGGAATGATTGTATTTATCGCCGCTTTAGTCGGCGGATACCGCGTCGCTATTCTCGCCTTCGTATTACTTATGGCAATTGTTTTCTCTGGGCTTTGGTATGAAGCGATGATCACTCTGACGCAGACAATTGTTGCAACTCTTTTAACGATGTCAGTAGGAATTTTGCTTGGAATTTGGATTGGTCGAAGTGATCGCGCTCAGAGCGCACTCCGTCCCTTTTTGGATGCCGGACAGACTCTGCCAGCCTTCGTTTACTTGATTCCAATGCTCGGTCTATTCGGACCTACTCGTTTCACAGCTATTGCAACGGGCATCATCTATTCAATTCCAATTGTTGTAAAAATTGTTGGTGAAGGAATACGAGCAGTTCCAACAGCCCTCGTGGAAGCAGCAACAAGTGCGGGTTCAACGACACGTCAGATAATTACAAAGGTTCAGATTCCTGCGGCGAAAAAAACTATTCTGCTAGCTACAAACCAAGGATTAATCTTCGTCCTCGCAGTTGTCGTTATCGGTGGCTTCGTTGGTTCTGGTGGACTTGGATACCTAGTTATTGTCGGAAACCTCAAGCCAGAGCTTCAAGGAAAAGGTTTAATTGCTGGTGCGGTTATTTTGCTCTTGGGAGTTATCTTTGATCGAACTGCCCAAGCCGGCGCCCGACGTTCTTCATAAAAACGTTATAAATCACGCGTAAAAAATACTCCAGAGGTACTACCCATCCGAGCCCTGCACGCATAGGCTTTCGCCAAGCCTTAACTAAGGAGGGGTAATGAAAGCAAAGTTTAGTCGTCGTATGGCGGCTGCTTCACTAGTAGCAGTTTCTGCACTAGTACTTTCAGCATGTAGTTCTAGCGTTGATGACGCTGCAAGTGGTTCCGGAGATTGTGGTTCATGGACAATTGCCATGCACGCATGGGGCGGATACACAGCGTCAGCTAATGTAATTTCAGAAGTTGCTAAGGCACAAGGTTGCACAATCACACAGACAACACTTGATGAAGGCCCAACAACTTATGACGCAATGGAAGCCGGAACAATCGACGTAATCGTTGAAGATTGGGGCGGCGGACGTTGGAAAGAGTGGGTTGATCGCGGTGCAATTAAAGAGGTAGGACCAAACGGAAACGTTGGACTTATCGGTATGTATGTTGCTCCATGGATGGCCGAGAAGTATCCAGATATTACAGATTCAAAGAATCTCAATAAGTACGCAAGCTTGTTCAAGACATCTGATTCAGGTGGCAAGGGCGCTTGGTATGAAGGTCCTCCGGGATACACCACAATTGGTGAGAAGATGGTTTCTGCTAATAAGTTGAACTTTAAAGTTATCTTTACAGGTTCAGAAGCAGCACTCATCGACATCTTCACAAAGGCAGAAGCAAACAAGACTCCAGCGATTGCATATGCATGGCAGCCTTGGACTCTCTTCGCCAAGATTCCAAATATGGAAAAGGGTCACGTGAAGTTCCCAGCAAATGACTGGACAGATCCAGCTAAGGCCAGCGGTCTTACAGATTATCCAGAATCACCACTACAAAAGTTGGCAACAACTAAGTTGATGGACTCTGGTTCAGTATTTGCAAAGATTGTTCAGAACTTCTCATGGACAAATGATGACCAAAACTCAGTTGCTCTCGATATCGAAAATGGTACAGATCCAGCAGCTGCAGCAAAGAAGTGGATTGATGCAAACCCAGACAAAGTTAAGGCATGGTTGGGTTAATTAATCCGAAGTAAGTAAACGGGTAACGCCTCTACTTGGTAGATTTCTACCAGGCAGGGGCGTTACTTCCGTAAGTAGACAAAGACCAAAGGAGCAGCATGAGCGCGCAGTACGACTACATCATCGTCGGTGGTGGCTCAGCTGGTTGCGCGCTCGCTAATCGCCTCAGTGCAAATCCGGCGCACAAAGTTTTAGTTCTTGAAGCTGGGCGACGTGATTACAAGTGGGATGTATTTATTCACATGCCAGCGGCGCTCGCATTTCCTATTGGCAGCAAGTTTTATGACTGGATGTATGAATCCGAGCCAGAACCATTTATGAATGGACGCCGTGTTTATCATGCACGCGGAAAAGTTTTAGGCGGTTCATCTTCGATTAACGGACAGATTTGGCAGCGCGGAAATCCTTTAGATTACGAACGCTGGTCAAAAGATAAGGGTATGCAGAATTGGGATTATGCCCACTGTTTGCCATACTTTAAAAGATTAGAGAATTGTTTATCAGATCCAAAGAATCCATTTCGCGGCGATAGCGGACCACTTAAATTAGAACGCGGTCCAGCAAAGGGTCCACTCTTTGATGCATTCTTTAAAGCAACTGAAGAAGCAGGATATCCACGCACGGATGACGT
>JBPCTE010000098.1:0-4394 GCA_051006495.1 Candidatus Planktophila sp. | reverse complement strand
ATCTCAGGAGCGCTAGTTGTTGGAACATTGGCAGCAATTTGATTAGCCATGCGGATGATTGAATCAAGTTCGGAGTCTGCCGAAATCTCATGCTCGTGTATCGCACCAGGTCCTTTTTCACTCGGTGAGATTTCAACAGCTGTCACCTTGTACTCAGGACAGTTAGTGGCCCAATCTGAGTAATCAGTTGTGATGACATTCGCACCAGATTCAGGGAAGTGAAAAGTTGTATACACAACGCCTGCAGGAACCGAGTCTGTAATTCGTGCATGCATAATCGTTTCGCCCACGCGTGATGAGAGCTTTACCCACGATCCATCTTTAATTCCACGCATTTCGGCATCTGATTCGTGAATATCCAAAATATCTTCGCTATGCCACATGTTATTTGCTGTACGACGTGTTTGAGCACCGACGTTGTACTGACTCAATATTCGACCAGTTGTAAGCAATAGCGGGAATTTGCGTGTGGATTTTTCTTGCGTAGCAACGTATGGAGTTGCCATGAATTTTCCTTCTCCGCGTACAAACTCATTGATATGCATCGTTGGTGTGCCATCAGGTGCTTTCTCATTTACTGGCCATTGAAGCGAACCAACACGATCTAGGTGCTCAAATGAAACTCCTGCAAATGTTGGAGTAGTTGCAGCAATTTCATCCATGATCTGTGCAGCGCTTTCATACGACATCTCATAGCCCATTGCTCGTGCGAGATCGCATGTGACTTCATACTCTGTCTTGCCTGTCTTTGAAGGCATTACGGGACGGACGCGATTGATGCGTCGTTCAGCATTTGTAAATGTTCCATCTTTTTCTAGGAATGATGTGCCTGGTAAAAAGACGTGGGCAAATTTAGAAGTTTCGTTGAGGAATAGATCCTGAACGATCACCAAGTCCATTGCGCGAAGCGCTGCGTGAACGTGCGTTGTATTTGGATCAGATTGGGCGATGTCCTCTCCTTGTACATAGAGTCCGCGGAATTTCTTACCAAGGGCTGCATCAAACATATTAGGAATACGCAATCCTGGTTCAGGTCGAAGAGTTACGCCCCACTTCTTATTAAAGATATCTCGCACATCATCACGAGAGATGTGTCGATACCCAGGCAACTCATGTGGGAATGAACCCATGTCGCAAGATCCTTGTACGTTGTTTTGTCCGCGAAGTGGATTGACGCCAACGCCTTTACGGCCAATGTTTCCGGTAGCCATAGCAAGATTTGCGATACCCATAACCATTGTTGACCCTTGGCTGTGTTCTGTTACGCCGAGTCCATAATAAATTGCACCATTAGGGGCTGATGCAAAGAGACGAGCTGCTTCGCGAATTTTTGCAGCAGGAACACCTGATGCTAATTCTAAAGTTTCAGGTGAGTTCTCAGGTAAGGAAATAAACTTTTCCCACTCTGCAAATGCATGTAAATCGCAGCGCTCTTCTACGAATGTGCGATCAATCAAACCTTCCGTTGCAATGACGTGAGCCAGAGCATTAATTACTGCGACATTTGTGCCTGGTAATAATTGCAGGTGGTAATCGGCCTGTACGTGAGCAGACTTCACAGTTTCAGTAACTCGTGGATCTACAACAATTAACTTCGCTCCACGGCGTATTGCTTGCTTCATACGAGAGTTAAATACTGGGTGCGCAGCCGCTGGGTTGGCACCGATAACCATGATGACATCAGAGAATTCAACGGATTCAAAGTCTTGTGTTCCAGCCGATGTTCCGAATGTCTTGCTCAGTCCATATCCCGTTGGTGAGTGGCATACACGCGCGCATGTATCAACGTTGTTATTTCCAAATGCTGCGCGAACCATCTTTTGAACAACAAAAACTTCTTCATTTGTACAACGAGAAGATGTAATTCCGCCAATTGAATCAACACCGCTTTCCGCCTGAATCTTCTTAAGTCCAGCTGCAGCAAAAGAAATAGCTTCTTCAAAAGAGACTTCACGCCATTGATCCGTGATTTTTTCGCGAATCATTGGTTTTGTAATTCGATCAGTGTGCGTTGCGTATCCCCATGCAAAACGACCCTTAACGCATGAATGACCCGCATTTGCTCCACCATCTTTTAGCGGAACCATGCGAACGAGTTCATCTCCGCGCATCTCTGCTTTAAATGAGCAACCAACTCCGCAGTACGCACAAGTTGTAATAACTGAGCGAGTCGGTGCGCCAATTGTTAGCAATGTTTTTTCGGTTAACGCACCAGTTGGACACGCCTGAACGCACGCACCGCAGGAGACGCATTCGCTCTCAATAAATGATGTGCCAGAAGAGGAGACGCGAGCCTCAAAGCCACGATTTTCAATTGTCAGAGCAAATGTTCCTTGAACTTCATCGCATGCACGAACGCAGCGGTTACAGACAATGCACTCGGTTGAGTCAAATGTGAAGTATGGATTTGTTTCATCTTTCACAAGTCCCAGGTGAGTTTTGCCTTCATAGCGGACCTCTGTAAGTCCAACTTCCTTTGCCATTGAATGCATGCTGCACTCATCACCAGTCTCGCAATGTGCTGGGTGATCAGACATATACAGTTCCATAACGCCGCGACGAATCTTCTGTACGCGCTCTGTCTTGGTAGAAACTTTCATGCCATCTGTAACTGGAGTTGTACAAGATGATGGCGTGCCATTTCTTCCATCGATTTCTACAACGCAGAGACGGCAAGACCCAAATGCTTTGAGGCGATCTGTTGCACATAGCTTTGGAATGTTATTGCCGAGCATTGCTGCTGCTCGCATGATCGATGTTTCAGCTGGAACGGTTACGGACTTGCCATCAATTTCAACTGTGACGCTCTCACTCTTCTTGCTTGCAGGAGTGCCGAAGTCAGGTTCGATGATCATCGTCATTTCTTCGCACCTCCTGTGAAATCTTCTGGAAAATTATTCATTGCACTCTTAACTGGAAGTGGCGTGAGTCCACCCATTGCACAGAGCGATCCATCTGTCATCACTTCGCACAAGTCTAAGAGCAATAACTTATTTGCGGGAACATCCACGCCAGAAATAATCTTCTCAATGGTTTCGGCTCCGCGTGTGGAACCCAGTCGACATGGGGTGCACTTGCCACACGATTCAAGGGCACAAAACTCCATTGCAAACTTTGCTTGTTGGGCAAGATCTACTGAATCATCAAATACAACAACGCCGCCATGGCCGAGCATTCCACCAGCTGCAGCGAGTGATTCATAATCCATTGAAACACCGAGTTGTGAAGAGTTGAAGTACGCACCGAGTGGTCCACCGATTTGAATCGCACGAAGTGCTTTACCACTTCGTGTTCCGCCGCCGAAAGTATTGACGAGAGTCTCCAAAGTTACTCCGAAGGCGGTTTCAATAATTCCACCACGAGCGATATTTCCGGCTAATTGGAAAACTTGCGTACCGAGTGATCGACCTACACCGCGTGCAGCGTATGCTCCAGCACCATCTGCAATAACTGCTGGAACACTTGCAAGTGTTAAGACGTTATTAATAATGGTTGGTTTGCCGAAGAGACCTGCAATTGCAGGTAGCGGCGGCTTTGAGCGAATAACACCACGCTTGCCTTCAAGGCTTTCAAGCATTGCTGTCTCTTCTCCGCACACATAAGAACCAGCGCCAACTCGAACTTCAAGATTAAAGGCGTGCTTACTTCCAAGAACAGATGCGCCGAGAACTCCGGCACCTTCTGCAATTGCAATCGCATCACGCAGGCGTTTAATCGCTGTTGGATATTCAGAGCGTAGGTAAACAAAACCTTGAGTTGCACCGACTGCTACTGCCGCAATTGCCATTCCTTCAATCAGAGTGAATGGATCGGCTTCAATCAATATACGATCTGCAAATGTTCCGCTATCGCCTTCATCCGCATTGCAGCAAACATATTTTTGATCAGCTTTCGCGTCCAACACAGTCTTCCATTTAATACCTGCAGGAAAGCCTGCTCCCCCGCGTCCGCGCAGACCTGAAGCAGTAACTTCTGCAACAATTTCGCTTGCACTCTGTGAGATTGCTTTACGCAAACCAACCAAACCACCATGTGATTCGTAATCCTTAAGTGAGAGCGGATCTATTAAACCAACGCGCTTGTACGTAACGCGATCTTGCCCAGCAAACCATGCAATCTGATCTGTTAACCCGAGTGAGAGATGATGTTCTCCGCCGTGCAAGAAATCTGAGTCAAATAACGAAGAAACATCTTCTGGTTGAACTGGGCCGTAGGCAATTCGCCCTTGTGGCGTCACAACTTCAATCAGGGTTTCGAGCCAGAGCGCACCACGTGTTCCATTTCTAATAATGGTTACATCGAGCGAGCGCTTCACAGCTTCTTGTGCGATGAGGGCTGCAACTTGATCTGCACCGATTGAAACTGCAGCACTGTCATTAGGTACGTAAATGATG
>JBPCTE010000097.1:0-2542 GCA_051006495.1 Candidatus Planktophila sp. | reverse complement strand
ACATCTTCGCCTTCATCGGATGCGATGAAACCAAAACCTTTTTCAAGGCTGAACCATTTCACTTTACCTGTAGGCATGGGGAGTGCTCCTTGCTAATTTCTATATTCGTTTAAGCCGTGGGGGCCACGGGCAGAGGGCTAGTTTATCAGAGCGTTGCTTCGGAGTGCGCGCCGCATCCGTGGTCAACGGAGACCACGCGTGCATCTTCGGGTGAAATCGCATTCGCACATACGCCAAATGAAGCGCGAAGTGAACCTGAGATTGGCACAAAGAATGCGCATGAAGAACATGGTTTTGGTGCTGATTGTGCAATTGGTGATTGTGGACCGCGATCGCTTTCATACCAACGCTTACTTGCTTGATCACGACCTTCAATAGACATTACACGCGCACGACCAAGTCCAAGATCAAATACTTGCATTGCATCTAACTCTTCATCGGCAATGAGTGAGTGCAGTGATGGAACTAAACGTGTGTCATCGAGTGAACTCGGAACTATGTCTCCGACTCCGACGTCACCAGGTTGAATGCGATCACGGTATGCCACCCACTCTGGAGCAAGTAACGCATCTGGTCCTGGAAGAACTACAACATCACAAATAGTTGGTTCAGATTTTTTATCAACTTTTGCGATTGTCACGCACCAGCGCCAACCTTTATAACCAGCGAGATGAGCTTCAAATAAATAAGTTTCAACGCGACCATCGTCATCGATTTCCACGGATACATCTGCGCCTACTAATTCTGGATTGCCAGCATCGGCAATTGCAGCAGAACGTGCGAGTTCGAGTGTGCTCATGCGATAAGGATAAAGCAGAACGCCACTACCGAGTTAATCGGCAGTGGCGTTCGTAACGCTTTACGCGTGAGAAATTAGAAGTCCATATCTCCGCCGCCAGGACCTGCTGGTGTTGCAGGTGCTTTCTCTGGCTTATCGGCAATAACTGCTTCTGTTGTAATAAATAGTGCGGCAATCGATGCTGCGTTTTGAAGTGCTGAACGTGTCACTTTTGCTGGATCGATGATGCCAGATTTAATCATGTCAACGTATTCACCACTTGCTGCATTTAATCCGTGACCTGCAGTGAGGTGACGAACTTTTTCTACTACTACTCCACCTTCGAGGCCAGCGTTAACTGCGATTTGCTTGAGAGGTGCTTCGATTGAAACTTCTACAATTTTTGCACCAGTTGCTTCATCGCCTTCGAGTTTTAACTTAGCGAATGCAGCTGTTGCTGCTTGCAATAACGCAACGCCACCACCGGCAACGATGCCTTCTTCAACTGCAGCTTTCGCATTGCGAACAGCATCTTCGATACGGTGCTTGCGCTCTTTGAGTTCTACTTCTGTAGCAGCTCCAGCTTTAATAACCGCAACTCCGCCAGCGAGTTTTGCAAGACGCTCTTGTAGTTTTTCGCGATCGTAATCTGAATCGCTCTTTTCAATCTCTGAACGTATCTGTGCAACGCGGCCCTTAATTTGAGCATCGTCTCCGCCACCTTCAATGATTGTTGTCTCTTCTTTCGAGATAACAACCTTGCGAGCGCGACCTAGAAGTTCTAGTCCAGCTTGATCAAGCTTGAGACCAACCTCTTCTGAGATAACAGTTGCGCCTGTAAGAATTGCAATGTCTTGAAGCATCGCCTTGCGACGATCTCCAAAGCCAGGAGCCTTTACTGCTGCTGAACGGAAGATTCCGCGAATCTTATTTACAACCAATGTTGCAAGTGCTTCACCTTCTACATCTTCAGCGATGATTGCAAGTGGCTTTCCTGATTGCATAACTTTTTCAAGTACAGGTACGAGATCTTTAATGTTTGCGATTTTTGAGTTAACTAGAAGTACATAGGCATCTTCTAGAACTGATTCCATACGATCTTGATCTGTAACGAAGTATGGGGAGATATATCCCTTATCAAATCGCATACCTTCAGTGAGTTCGAGTTCGAGTCCAAAAGTATTTGACTCTTCGACAGTAATAACGCCCTCTTTGCCAACCTTGTCCATTGCTTCGGCGATCATTTCACCGATGGTGACATCTGCTGCAGAGATGGATGCTGTAGCTGCAATCTGCTCTTTTGTTTCAACGTTTTTTGCCATTGAACTGAGCTCTGTAACAATTGCAGAAACTGCCTTTTCGATACCGCGCTTAAGTGCCATTGGGTTTGAACCCGCTGCAACGTTGCGCAAACCTTCGCGCACTAGTGCTTGTGCGAGCACTGTAGCTGTAGTCGTTCCATCGCCAGCGACATCATCAGTCTTCTTGGCAACTTCCTTAACTAGCTCTGCTCCAATTTTTTCCCATGGATCATCAAGTTCGATCTCTTTAGCGATTGAAACGCCATCGTTAGTGATTGTTGGTGCGCCCCACTTCTTCTCGAGAACAACGTTACGTCCGCGAGGTCCAAGGGTTACCTTCACTGCATCTGCAAGCACGTTCATTCCGCGCTCTAGCCCACGACGAGCTTCTTCGTTAAAAGCAATCTGCTTTGCCATGCTTTTGTACTCCTCAAATAATGATTCGGATAACGGTTGAGGCTGT
>JBPCTE010000096.1:0-2009 GCA_051006495.1 Candidatus Planktophila sp. | reverse complement strand
GCTAATGGAATCTCTGTTCCTTCCGGCGCCTCCCATGTTGGGAAGTTTCTATCTTTAGCATCCGGCGTTACTGCTTTAATTGATTTTGGTGCAGCCACAGGTGCACGCCAACCATGTGCTAACCAACCGCGATAAAAAGGTGTGTACACACGATAATTCGTCGAATCACTCGGTTTTTTAACGCGACCTGGCGCCACTGCATATGGACTACCAGTTCGAGTCAATGCGATACCGGCAGCTTCGATTCGTGCATCTCGTGCAACGCCGTAAGGTTCATACTCTGCAGAAATATGAACTGATGTTGCCCCATATTTCTGCATTAATTCCTTGAGTACGTCGACTTGATCACCCACGCAAACATGTAACTTATTTTCAAGTGATTCATCAAGACTTCGAAGGGATGCGGCCATGTAAGCCAGACGCTTTGTGCCAGTTGCTTGAATTAACTTCGGATCCAGAATAAATACAGGAACAATCTCTTCGCCAGCTTCGAGGGCGGCTAAAAGTGCAGGGTTATCAATTAGGCGTAAGTCGCGCCTAAACCACATAATGCTGCGCGACATAATTACTTAATTATGTAGTTGATGAACTGTTGCATCCCAGCCATGTACATCTTCTGGTTTGCGTGGAGCTTTACCGATGTAACGAGCAGATGGACGAATCAGACGACCAGTGCGCTTTTGTTCAAGGATGTGAGCAGACCAACCAGCGGTACGTGCGGCTGTAAACATTGAAGTAAATAGTGGTCCAGGAACTTCTGCGAAATCAAGAACAATTGCTGCCCAGAATTCAACATTTGTCTCTAGAACGCGTTCTGGGTGGCGCTCGTGTAATTCTGCGAGTGCGGCCTTTTCTAATTCGAGTGCAACTTCATATCGTGGTGCACCTAATTCTTTAGCTGTGCGGCGCAATGTACGTGCGCGTGGATCTTCTGCGCGATACACGCGATGACCAAATCCCATCAAACGTTCGCCACGATCCATTAAATCTTTAACGTATTTGCGAGCATCGCCAACGCGTTCTACATCTTCAATCATTCCAAGAACACGTGATGGCGCGCCACCGTGAAGTGGGCCTGACATCGCACCAATTGCACCTGAGAGTGCTGCTGCAACATCTGCGCCAGTAGATGCGATCACACGAGAAGTAAATGTCGATGCATTCATTCCATGTTCAGCAGCTGATACAAAGTACGCATCAATTGCGCGAACATGTAGCGGATCAGGTTCTCCGCGCCAACGAATCATCATTCGCTCAACAACTGTGTGCGCCTTATCAATTTCAGATTCAGGAACTGGAGTTGCAGAAATGCCTCGAGCAGATTGTGCAAGATATGAAAGAACCATTACTGAAGCTCGAGCAAGATTTGAACGTGCTTCTTCATCAGAAATATCTAGAAGTGGTTTGAATCCCCAGGCCGGTGCAAGCATTGCAATTGCAGATTGCACATCTACGCGAACATCACCTGAATGAACTGGAAGTGGAAATTTTTCTGCCGGTGGAAGACCCGGATTAAATTCATCATCAACGAGTAATCCCCATACGTTTCCGAATGAAACGCGTCCGACTAGATCTTCAATATCAACACCGCGGTAACGAAGCGCACTGCCTTCTTTATCTGGTTCAGCAATTTCAGATTCAAAAGCTATGACACCTTCGAGACCTGGCTTGAAATCATCTGACACAACGCGCTCCTTTAATGGGTATTACGGGGGTAATTCTGCCCCCATGTAAGGCGTGCTGGCGACCACGAGAGTTCGGATAGCCCTGCGGGCAAAAGTGACGTTAGATACATCTATGGACGAAAATGAGAATAAAAAAGGAATTCGAGCCGAGATTTCAGCGATGCGCCGCTCCTACGGCGAAATTGGCCTAGAAAAATTGTCCAGCGATCCTTTTGTCTCCTTCGTTGATTGGATGGCAGAAGCTGCTGCGAATGAAATTATTGTTGAAGCAAATGCAATGGTGCTCTCGACTTCAGATGGTTCGGGTGAAATTACCACTCGTAC
>JBPCTE010000095.1:0-4386 GCA_051006495.1 Candidatus Planktophila sp. | reverse complement strand
GACATACAAACCCTTATTCCACACCTCGTTGGCGCAGTAGGAAGACTAGAACCCGTGAACCTAGGCCAAAACTTCATAGCGTTGGTTGATTATGCACATAGTCCTGATGCTGTGGCTCGAGTCTTAGCCGCGGCTCGCGAAATGACGTCGAATCGAGTCATTGCAGTACTTGGATGTGGCGGCGATCGAGATAATTCTAAGCGCGCTTTGATGGGGCAAGAACTTTCACTACGTAGTGACATTGCGATTTTTACAAGCGATAACCCACGTTCAGAAGATCCAGAAAAAATTCTTCTGCAGATGACGCAAGGTTTAAAGATTTCAGAGCCCAGTGCTGTTGTGAAAGATCGCGCCGAAGCAATTGAATTAGCTGTGAACCTTGCCCAACCAGGAGATGTAGTAATTGTTTTAGGTAAGGGCCACGAGCGAGGTCAGGATATTGCAGGAGTGATTCATCCATTTGATGATCGTTTAGTTTTAGCCCACGCAATTGAGGCTAAGAAATGATTGCACTAACCCTTGAACAAATTGCCACAATCGTCGGCGGCAAAACATATGGTGATTCATCGGTTCTCATCACGTCAGCTCCTGTTTTTGACTCACGCAATGCAGTTTCAGGCTCTCTCTTCTTAGCCTTGATTGGCGAAAATTCTGATGGCCATGATTTCATCGAAGATGCCAAATCTCATGGTGCAACCGGAATCATGAGTACTAAAGAAGTAAAAGGCAATGGTGTCCTAGTCTCCGACGTTTTAGTTGCAGTTCGTGCTCTAGCTGCATATGTACGAAAGCAATTGCCGCAATTAAAGGTTATTGCGATTACTGGATCCAGCGGAAAAACCACAACTAAAGATTTATTGGCATCGATTCTGGCAAGCCGTGCAAAATGTGTTGCAACTAGAGCTTCATTTAATAATGAGTTAGGAGCACCAATAACCTTACTCGAATGCGATGCAGAAACTACATATTGCGTTCTTGAAATGGGCGCCAGACATCAAGGCGATATTTCAGCTCTATGTGAGATGGCGAAGCCAGATATTGGCGTTGTTCTCCGAGTTGGAACTGCGCATTTGGGTGAGTTCGGAAGTGTCGAAAAGATTGCGCAAACAAAGGGCGAATTAATTGAATCTCTCGGACCAGATGCGATTGCAGTACTTGGAACTTATGATCCACATACGAAAGCGATGAATGTACTGCACTCAGGACGAGTTATTTACTTTGGCGAAAATGCAACTGATGATGTTCGAGCTGCAGACATCGAAATGCGCGAAGCTCGCCCTCACTTCGATTTAGTTACTCCAGCAGGTCGTGACGCTGTTGGAATGCGTTTAATTGGCGCACATCAAATTTCTAATGCACTTGCAGCTGCTGCAGTCTGCACAGCCCTTGATATTCCGATTGAAGTAATCGCAAGCGGGCTATCCACGACTGATTTAGCGAGCAAATGGCGCATGCAAATTAGTGAAGTAGAAGATCTTTTAATTATCAATGATTCATACAATGCAAATCCAGAATCTATGAATGCTGCCCTAGATTCCTTAGTTTTGTTTGCGCAAGAACGAGGCGGATCGTCATGGGCATTTTTGGGTCAAATGCACGAACTCGGCTCACGAAGCGATGAACTTCATGCAAATGTTGCAGCGCATGCACATGGCTTAGGTATTGATCATTTAGTAAGCGTCGGAACACGTGCATTTGCTACAGGTATTCCGGCGCATAGCTCTACTACTCTTCACTATTGCAAGGACATCGCGGATGCAATCGCACTCGTGTCTCATTTCGCACCAGGTGATGTTGTTCTTGTGAAAGCATCTCGATCTGAGCACTTTGAGACGCTCAATCAAGGTTTAGAAGATGCATGGAAAGAGTTGCGAAGAGAGGATCAGAAGTGAAAGTAATTCTCATCGCAGGCGCAATTGCACTTCTCCTTTCTTTATTCGGAACTCCATTATTGATTCGTATTCTTGCAAAACGTGGGTACGGCCAAGTTATTAGAGATGATGGCCCAACTTCGCATCAAATAAAGCGGGGCACACCAACCATGGGTGGCATCGTCATCATTGTTGCGACCGTTCTCGCATATTCAATTGCCCATATATTTTCTAGGCGCACACCGACAGTTTCAGCGCTCTTAGTGATCGGACTAGTTATCGCCTTAGGTCTGATCGGTTTCTTGGATGATTATTTGAAAATTTCTCGTAAGCAATCTTTGGGATTAACCGGTAAGCAAAAACTGATTGCGCAGGCCGTAGTTGCTGCCCTGTTCGGATATTTAGGAATTCAATTTGCAGATTTGGGTGGCCTAACACCAATTTCACTGAATCTTTCAACCGTTCGCGAAACTTCAATTGTGCTTGGGCCAGTTCTCGTCGTTTTATGGATTGCCCTTATGGTCATGGCAACAAGTAATGGCGTAAACCTCACTGATGGATTAGATGGACTCGCTAGCGGTGCATCAGTCATGACGTTTTTAGCATTTGTTTTAATTGGCGTTTGGGAATTCGGACAGAGCTGCGCGTTAGCGACATCAACTAATTGTTATGCCGTCCGCGACCCACTCGATCTTGCAGTCTTGGCAGCAGCATTAGCTGGATCGTGTACAGGATTCTTATGGTGGAACGCATCACCTGCCAAGATATTTATGGGAGATACAGGCTCATTGGCACTCGGTGGCGCACTAGCAGGGCTTGCTGCAACTTTGCGTGTGGAGTTATTACTAATTCCACTCGGAGGACTATTTGTAATTATTACTCTTTCCGTGATCATCCAAACTCTGTACTTCAAAATATCTGGCGGAAAGCGTGTCTTTAAAATGGCTCCTCTTCAGCACCATTTCGAATTGATGGGCTGGGGAGAAGTAACAATAGTGATCCGTTTTTGGATTATCGCTGGCTTAAGCGTTGCACTTGGCTTAGGTCTGTTTTATGCACAATGGGTTAGCGCCTAAGAAGTCTTTATATGCCACTAAATTTTTCAAAGAACCGGATACTTATTCTTGGTGCAGGGGTCACCGGAAGCGCTCTCGCTCATTCATTAACACGTCGTGGTGCCACTGTCGCCATTGCCGACGATAAGGAAATATTAGATAGTAATTTTGACAGTGTCTTATCAGATGATGTTGATGTGCACGAATGGGAGAGTGCAATTGTCTCTCCTGGCTGGAAACCAACACATCCGCTCATTGAAAAATTTGTAGCAGCTGGCATCCCTTTAACAAATGAAATCGACTTTGCTTGGAAAATCAAACAAGAAGAAGTTCCTAATCAACGTTGGTTCGCTCTGACTGGTACAAATGGAAAGACAACAACAGTTGAAATGACAGCTGCTGCGATGCGTGCAGGTGGATTGCATGCCACAGCGTGTGGCAATGTCGGTGACACTGTTATTGAAGCAGTTGAAAGCAGAGATAAGTTCGATGTACTTGTGCTTGAGCTGTCATCATTTCAAATTCACTGGATGCAGTCTGCTCAATTTACTGCTAGCGCAATTTTAAATATTGCAGATGACCACACTGACTGGCATGGAACTTTTGAAGAGTATGCGCGAACCAAAATCTCATTACTTGATTCAAGTTCGACAGGAATTCTTAACGCAGATGACGGCGAAGTTGTGAAAAGATGCGCACAATGGAAGGGTCGTAAAGTTTTTTATTCACTGAACACTCCAGGACCTGGTGAAATCGGAGTTGTTGAAGAGTTACTTGTCGATCGTGCTTTTGTGCCAGATCCTCAAGAAGCAGCGATGATCTGCGAACTAACGCAGATTAAACCGACGGTTCCTCATAATGTTTCTAATGCTCTGGCAGCGGCAGGTTTAGCCCGAGCTGCAGGTGTGGAGCATGAATACATCCGTGATGCATTAGCCGCTTTTACACCTGGACGCCATCGCATAGAACACGTTCTTACACATCAGGGTATTGCGTGGATAGATGATTCAAAGGCAACTAATCCGCACGCTGCTGCTGCATCAATTATGTCCCACCTCTCCGTTGTTTGGATTGCTGGGGGACTTACTAAAGGTGCTCGGATGGATGAGTTAATCGAACGATGTGGCAAGCGGATAAAAGCAGCGGTACTAATTGGCGAAGATAAAGAAGTCTTAGCTAAAGCAATTCGTGAAAAAGCGCCACATGTTGCGATTCTAGAAATAAATACTCCAGCAAATTATCAAATTGGATCATCTGAAAACACTCTTATGGAAAATGTTGTCCAGGCAGCACGAGGATTTGCTGTCGAAGGAGATTCTGTACTGCTTGCCCCGGCATGCGCTTCGATGGACCAATTCATAAATTACGCCGATCGCGGAGATCGTTTTGCCCAAGCAGTAAAAAAGGTTATTGCCCATGAGTGAAACTACACAGAAATTTTTAGCGCGCCCATCAAGTTC
>JBPCTE010000094.1:0-3326 GCA_051006495.1 Candidatus Planktophila sp. | reverse complement strand
CTAGCCATGGCATCAGGAGTTCTTCTTGGCACGCCAACACTTCGATTGCGCGGAGATTATTTAGCGATTGTGACTCTTGGTTTTGGAGAAATTGTTCGAATCGTTGCAGTGAATACCGAATCCATCGGAGGTCCTCGAGGAATCGCGGGTATCCCAACTCCACCTGATTTCTTCAATGCAAAATTTACTATTCTTGATCCAAAGCCTTACTACTGGATGCTTCTCACATTTACTCTGCTGATAATTTGGATGGTGCGACGTATGGCTGCTCGTCGTCCAGGTCGAGCGTGGGATGCAATTCGTCAAGATGATGATGTTGCGCAATTAATGGGTGTAAATACTCTGAAGTACAAAGTTTGGGCGTTCGTGCTTGGAGCTGCAGTGGCTGGAGTCGGTGGCTCTGTATACGCATCTCAAATTCTTTCAATTGTTCCGGATCAATTTAATTTAAACGTATCTATCCTGATCCTTGCATGCGTAGTTTTCGGTGGAATTGGAAATCTATGGGGAGTCATTCTCGGTGCGGCGCTTTTGGCTTTTACTCCAGAACGCATTCGCTTCTTAAGCCAACCTCGTATTTTAGTCTTTGGCATTGCACTTGTTGTAATGATGAATCTGCGTCCCGATGGAATATTGCCTAAGAAAAAGCGAGAACACTTTGATCCTAATTGGCACACCGTTGAAGAGTCTGGTGAAGGGGAGATCAAGTAATGTCAGAAAAATTGCTTGAACTTAAAAACATCACCATGAAATTCGGCGGAGTTACAGCCTTGAATGAAGTTAACCTCACCGTAAATAAAGGTGAGATTGCGGCTCTCATTGGACCAAACGGTGCTGGAAAGACAACGGTTTTTAACGTTGTTACTGGAGTGTATAAACCAACATCCGGCGAAGTTAATTTTGCAGGACAATCAGTAGTTGGAAAGAAGCGTTACCAAGTTACAAAAATAGGAATCGCTCGCACTTTTCAAAATATTCGTTTATTTGGTGAGAGCACTGCGCTAGAAAATGTCGTCACAGGTGCAGATGTTCACTCAAAGTCAGGTGTCGTTGGAGCGATATTTGGAACTCCACGTTCACGACGTGAAGAAAAAGCTGCGCTCGAGCGCGGTATGGAGTTACTTGCATTCATGGGACTTAAGCACCGTGCAGGCCAACTTGGAAAGAACTTGCCATATGGTGATCAACGTCGTCTTGAAATTGCTCGTGCCCTAGCTACGAATCCTCAATTGCTCTTGCTTGATGAACCAGCTGCAGGATTTAACCCTGCTGAAAAAGTTGCACTCGCAGCAACTATTCGCAAAATTCGCGATGCTGGTTACACCGTTCTTCTGATTGAGCATGACATGTCACTTATCATGGATATCTCCGATCGTGTGGCAGTTTTGGATTTCGGACAAAAGATTGCTGATGATGTTCCAAAGGTTGTTCAAAATGATCCACGCGTGATCGAAGCGTATTTAGGAGCACCTGCTGATGCGTCTTGAAATTAAAGATCTGCACGTTCACTACGGCAAGATTGAAGCCATTAAAGGCATCAGCGTTACAGTCAATGAAGGTGAAATTGTTACCTTAATCGGCGCGAACGGCGCTGGTAAGACAACGATGCTTAAAACTATTTCTGGCCTTCGTCCAGTTTCTAGCGGACAAATCATTTTTAATGGCGAAGATATTTCAAAGATGCCTGCGCATAAGCGCGCTGATCTTGGGTTAGCACAGGCACCAGAAGGACGCGGAATTTTCGTAGGTATGAGTGTCTTGGAAAACCTTGAAATGGGTAAGTACAACCGTAAGAATCGCAGAGCAGAGATGGATGAAGATCTTGAAAAGGTCTTTCATTTATTTCCACGTCTTAAAGAGCGCATCTCGCAAGTTGGCGGAACCCTTTCTGGTGGAGAGCAGCAGATGCTCGCTATCGGCCGTGCGCTGATGGCTCGTCCAAAGGTTTTGTTACTTGATGAGCCATCCATGGGCCTTGCACCTTTAATGATTGCAAATATCTTTAACATCATCACAGAAATCAACAAGACTGGCGTAACAATTTTGCTCGTTGAACAAAATGCTCAGCAAGCACTTCAACGTGCACATCGTGCTTACGTTCTAGAAGTGGGTCACGTTGTAAAGGAAGCAAAGGCTTCAGATTTGCTCAATGATCCAGCAGTTCGTGCTGCATATCTCGGAACTGGTGCGCACTAACTCTCTAACGCTCAGCGTTCGGCAAGAATTAAGCAAGTAATACGCGCTGTGCAGGTACGTTCTCCTTCTTCATTTGTAATAACGATGTCATAGCAGCACATTGTTTTGCCTAATGAAACAGCTGTTGCGACACCAGTCACAATACCTTTGGTTGCAGATTTGTGGTGAGTTGCATTGATGTCTACGCCGACAATTTTGCGATTAGGACCTGCATGTAACTGAGTGCCAATTGAACCCAAACTCTCAGCCAAAACAACATTTGCACCACCGTGGAGTAACCCAATTGGTTGTGTGTTTCCTTCTACTGGCATTGTTCCTACAAGACGTTGTGGAGACGCTTCGATGATCTCGATACCCATTTTCTTATCGAGTGCGCCGATACCTCGTTCGCGGATTATTTTGAGAAAGTCTGCTTGTTCCATGGGTTCAGTCTAACTTGCCTCATAGGATGCGCACATGACCAAACGCCTTCTATTAATTGATGGTCACTCTATGGCGTATCGAGCATTCTTTGCACTGCCCGCTGAGAATTTCACAACAGCCCAAGGTCAGCATACAAATGCGATTTACGGCTTTGCCACGATGTTAATTTCATTAATTAAAGAAGAGAAACCAACTCATATTGCAGTCGCTTTCGATGTCTCTCGAAAAACCTTTAGAACCGACATTTTTGCCGAATATAAGGCGAATCGATCAAAAACCCCAGATGAATTTCGTTCACAAATGAGTTACTTGCACGATTTAGTCAGTGCATTTGGAATCGCACAATACGAATTCGAAGGCTTTGAAGCTGATGACATTATTGCAACTATTACCAAGCGGGCAGAGAATGAGAAGTGCGAAGTACTGATATGTACGGGAGATCGAGACAGTTTTCAATTAGTAAATAATCAAACAACAATTCTCTATCCCAAGCGCGGTGTTAGTGAGATGGCGCGAATGACACCGGATGCAGTGATTGCAAAGTACGGTATGACAGCCGAGCAATATCCTGATTTTGCTGCCTTGCGAGGTGATCCAAGTGATAACTTGCCATCGGTTCCAGGTGTTGGAGAAAAAACCGCAGCAAAATGGATTGTTGATTTTGGTTCACTGCAAAATCTTTTATCAAATGTTGACACCTTAAGTGG
>JBPCTE010000093.1:0-1973 GCA_051006495.1 Candidatus Planktophila sp. | reverse complement strand
TGATGCCAGAAATTCGTGATATCAGGAGAAATGGCGCAGCTGCCGTTGATCTATGTTTTGTTGGCGCAGGAAATGTAGATGCTTACTTTGAATCTGGATTACATGAGTGGGACGTTGCTGCCGGCGGATTAATTGCGCAGGAAGCAGGAGCACTTCTCACCCAGCACCAGATTGGGGGCCAAAACTTCACATTGGCCGCAGGAGCACATCTGCACCAAAGCCTTAGAAATACGCTCGGGCTTTAGCCGATTTTCACTTGGCCACGCTCCTGTGGCAAGATACGTCTTCTGTACAGCCACTGCCGTACCGAAACACGAATTAGCTGAGGAAATCATGAACGTACTTGACGCCGTAGATGCAGCATCGCTGCGCAAAGACATCCCACAATTTCGCGCTGGTGATGAGCTCAAGATTCACGTACGTGTTATCGAAGGTAGCAAGAGTCGTATCCAGGTCTTCCAAGGTATCGTCATGCGCCGCCAAGGTGATGGCGTTCGCGAAACATTTACAATTCGTAAAATTTCTTACGGTGTCGGAGTAGAACGTACTTTCCCGGTACACACTCCTGTTATCGAAAAGATTGAACTTGTTAAGAAGGGCGACGTTCGTCGCGCCAAGTTGTACTACCTGCGCGATCTTCGCGGTAAGGCTGCAAAGATTCGCGAAAAGCGCGATGGCATTGAAGGTTATGGCGACGGAATTCTTTCAACTCCAGAACCTGTTGCAGTGGTTGCACCAGCTGCACCAGTAGTTGAAGAAGTTGTTGAAGAAGTTGTAGAAACTCAGGTTGCAGAAGCAGTTGTAGAAACACCTGTAGAAACACCTGCAGAAGAAGTTGCAACAGAAGAAACACCAACTGAGCAAGCTTAAGTTTTCTCAGATGTTTCGTAAGGGTTCCCTTCTTCGGGAGCTCCCAATACTTATTGTTGTCGCACTCGTTGTCTCACTTTTTATAAAATCATTTCTCGTTCAATTTTTCTATATTCCATCTGGGTCGATGGAAAATACATTGCAAATCAATGACCGAGTTGCCGTTAATAAACTCCCATTCGTTTCAGGAAAGATAAATCGCGGCGATGTAGTAGTTTTTCGTGATCCAGCCTCATGGTTACCCGAAGCGGATTCATCTTCAAAATCAACGATTAAAACAAAGATCAAAGATGGCCTAGTACTTGTAGGCGTACTTCCGAATCCTGCAAAGCAATATCTAGTAAAGCGTGTAATCGGCGTTGCTGGCGATCGCATTGTTTGCTGCACAGATAAAAAACTGACAATTAACGGCACGCCTGTCGATGAGCCATACATCTTTAAAGGCAATGACCCAAGTGACATTACATTTGATATCACCGTGGATCCAGGAAAAATTTGGGTAATGGGAGATCATCGCGGAGCGAGTGCAGACTCTCGCTATCACCAAGATGACATCAATAAAGGTCAAGTACCACTCTCTCGAGTAACTGGTCGAGTCTTTGGTGTTATCTGGCCCTTTGCAAATGCAAAAATTGTTCCATCAGTACCCGTTCTAAAATAATTTAGAAATAATCCCTTCATGGCTGCTATCGAGTCACAATTAATCGATGCAGGAATTAAACCCCTTGCAGGAGTTGATGAAGCTGGGCGCGGTGCGTGTGCCGGTCCTCTAGTTATCGCCTCCGTTATTTTGCACGATCCATTCGCTGATGAACTATCTGCTGTTCGTGACTCTAAAGATGTGAGTGAAAAAGAGCGCGAAAATTTATATGAGTTACTCGTAGAGAAGGCAGCTGCGATTTCAACAATCATCGTGCCGCCCACACAAGTTGATGAACGTGGAGTTCACGCAGCCAATCTCGATGGAATGCGCAGAGCAGTGCAGGCATTATCAATCACTCCGGCGTATGTCTTAACTGATGGTTATGCAATCGATGGTTTAGGTATCGCCAACCTTGCTGTGTGGAAGGGCGATCAAGTAGCTCACTGCATCAGCGCGGCAT
>JBPCTE010000092.1:0-1679 GCA_051006495.1 Candidatus Planktophila sp. | reverse complement strand
ATATGGAACCCTTGTTCCATGTTCCTAGCGTATTCTTCTGGCATGTGAGCGGTCAATAGCCACGCACACGCTCTACGCATATTAGAGTTGAATTACCCGCAGAAGCTGAACTGACATTGAGAGGCCACCACCGTGTTCCAGAACAAGATGCCGCGTTATGACATATTGAGTCAAGAATCTATGGCAACGCTGCACGCAGGTTGGCGTCGTATCGTCTCTGAAATTGGAATCGAGTTCGCATCTCCTTGGGCAGTAGATATGTTGCGCGAAGCCGGACAAGAAGTCTCTGGCGAAAATGTTAAGTTCGATCCAGATTGGGTAATGAAACAAGTTGCGAAAGCTCCGCGCGAATTTGATCTGCGCGCTCGCAATCCAAAGAACAACGTTCATATCGGCGGGGACTCAATGGTTTTCGGTGCGGTTTATGGCCCACCATTCGTACGTGAAGGCGATGTTCGTCGCGATGGTTCTTTTGCTGATTATGAAAACTTCTGTCGCCTAGCACAATCCTTTGATGCACTCGATTCTGTCGGTGGAGTTGTGACAGAACCTAATGATTTATCACTTGATTCACGTCACTTGGATATGGCCTTTGCTGCAGCAACACTGACAGACAAATTCTTTATGGGTAACGTTGTGACTCACGAAAATGCAAAAGATGTTATTCGTATGGCAGAGATTATTCATGGTGGTCGGGCAGCTATTGAAGAGACACCAGCTCTTAGTTCTCTCGTTAACTGTAACTCACCACTTCGCTGGGATGATCGTATGTTGGATTCAATGCGCGAATATGCATTGGCGGGCCAACCTGTTGTCACCACACCATTCTTACTCATGGGCGCAATGAGCCCTGTGACAATTCCTGCAACTCTTGCACAACAAATGGCAGAAGCCCTCGTTGCCATTGCACTCGTACAACTTATTCGTCCAGGTGCACCAGTTGTATTTGGTTCATTCTTATCTAACATTGATATGCAATCAGGCTCACCACAATTTGGTACACCTGAATCAGGTGTTGGATTGCTCTGTACTGGCCAAATTGCCCGCTCACTCAATCTGCCATTTCGTGGCGGTGGCGGTCTGAATTCTTCACAAACAGTTGATGCGCAGAGTGCGTATCAAACAATGATGACGATGATGCCAACATTCCTATCTGGAACAAACTGGGTAATGCATACAGCTGGTTGGCTAGAAGGTGGATTAGTCTCTTCTTACGACAAGTTCGTTGTAGATATTGAAATCCTTCAATCATTAATGGCGGAATTTAAGCCACTTGAATTTAATGAAGAGTCCTTGGCCTTTGATGCACACGTTGAAGTTGGCCATGGCGGACACTTCCTTGGAGCTGCCCACACCATGGAGCGCTTTCGCGACTGCTTCTATCGACCATTTTTAACAAATAGCGATAATTACGAGCGCTGGATGCGACTCGGCGCAAAAGATACTCGTGCTCGCGCAGAAGAAATCTGGAAGAAGAAGTTAGAAGAGTATGAAAAGCCAGAGATGGATGCACAAGTTCTTTCAGAGCTCACTGAATTCGTTGCAAAGCGTAAGTCAGAACTCGACGCCTAAACCTTTATAAAATAATGTCAGTTCGCACGCTCTACATACATGGTGAGTGGGTTGCATCCTCTGATGGAGCTGTGCGAGAAATCAGAAGTCCGCACGATAATTCAGTC
>JBPCTE010000091.1:0-16049 GCA_051006495.1 Candidatus Planktophila sp. | reverse complement strand
GCCTTCCATTTTTTTCTCCTTTTTTCTTTTCTTTAGGTGTGTACCTAATTAGTGCTCGTCGGCAAGGGCGCCGGCGATGTATAGAGCTGCCAACAGAGTAAAGATGTACGCCTGTAGGCACTGGACCATGAATTCAAAGAAAGTCAGAACAATGCCGATAAAGAAGGCAAAGGGACTGATTAACTTCAAACCAATAACACCTTGGAGCAGATGTTCTCCGCCCAAGATAAAGACGAGCAAGAGCAAGTGGCCTGCAAACATGTTTGCAAACAAACGCAGCGAGAGCGTTAACGGACGTACAAGTAAGAATGTCAGCAACTCAAGAGGCGTAATAAGAATGTATGCAGCCTTTGGAACACCAGGCATGAACATTATTTCCTTGAAATACTTCCAAGCACCCTGTTTACGAATTCCAACGTAGTGGAAAACTAAGTAAACACTCGCTGCTAATACGTATGGGAAAGATACGCGAGACATTGTTGGGAACTGCAATAACGGAATAATTCCGAAGAGATTGTTGGTCAAAATAAATGTAAATAGCGTGAAGAGATATGGAACAAAGCGCATGAAGTCATGGCCAATAACATCTCTTGCCAGATCATTTCTAACGAATGCGTAGACGCTTTCACCGGCAAATTGGAATTTGGATGGAACGATCGAAGCTTTTCGTGAAGAGAGGATGAAAAATACCGAAACTAAAATAACTGAGAGAAAGACCATAAAAATTGGTTTTGTAGTAAATGCGCTGTCACCAAAAATCGGTGGAAGTTCGAAGTCGTTGCTACTAGGTGGGACGAAACCTTCACCCTCTGCGCTTAAAACCACTAACGAGCGCACGCACACTCCTTCAAATAAACTCGAATGAAATCAAACGGACTTATCAGTTAGACGCTGGGGATGCGTTCTGCGGGCAACCTTATGCGGAAAAGGCTCGCCTGTGAAATCGTAAAGAGTTGGGCTAGAGCGCCCGAAATTGCTCTTATTCGCGGCCGAATCGAAGCCAAACGAGGTAGATCCCGGAGCCAGCCCCCACGATGAGGCCAGCCAAAAGTAGGTAGGTAGTGCCGAGCCATTTATCTAGCGCCCAGCCAACTCCACCCCAAAAAAGTAATCCGGAGAGTAAATAACCAATGATTGACCAGGCAGCATTTTCATCACGAGTTGCCATGAGTACTCCCTTTTTTTCTCGCCGACTATTTCTTTATTTCAGGCAGGGGTAAATGTATGCGCAATTTCATGTAACTGGCAATTTCCCCGCCTAGCCATGCGAAAGTGAGCGCAATTGCGGTTGCACCAAAACTCGTTCTGTTGATGCTCTCGCGAGATGTGAAGGCGCTTAGTAAATATAGGAAAACTCCGAGAAAAAGTAACTTTGCAAAGTAAGAAAATACTGCCAATGCCATGGTGCTCATTGGATCTAAATTTCGAGCAATCCGAGAAACTCCGATATGTATTGCAAAATAAATAATCACAACGAATTGCGCGATGAGCGCCCCAAGGAAACCAGAGAACCCGACAAAGAAGGTACTAAAACCGATTGCAACTATTCCGACTAAAAACGATGGGACTAGCGCCCCGCGCAACATGACGCTCTCGGTACTCTTTTGTTTAGACATATATAGAATCTTTTTTTCCACTTAGAGTGACAAATATTGCAATCGCTGCCATGGCAGCAGCTGTCAAAAGCGCCACCCAAATCGGTGCAAATGCAGAGATAGTTATTGGGAAAGCAAGTGTTGCCGTCCATAAATACATGATTACTGCTGTGCGCAGGTGTGAATTACCAGCTGAAAGCAATCTGTGGTGAAGGTGATCTTTATCAGGAGCAAATGGTGAACGACCTGCTCGCACCCGACGAGAAATCGCAAGTATTAAATCAGCAAGTGGAATTGCAAGAACTGCAAAAGGAAGTAATAGCGGTAACAAAGTCGGTCCTACATTTTCAGCAGTGATTGCATTTGGATCGACTTGACCTGTCAAGGTAATTGCAGCTGATGCAAGCAATAACCCTAAGAACATAGAACCGGAATCCCCCATAAAAATTCGCGCAGGGTGTGAGTTGTGTGGCAAGAAGCCTAGGCAAATTCCGATAAGCACTGCGGTCACAAGAGAAGGTGCGCCAGCACGACTAAAACCCCAGACAACTGCTAACAAGTAAGCAAATGTAAAGAATGCAGCTCCAGCTATAGCGACGATACCCGCAGCTAGACCATCGAGGCCGTCAATAAAGTTAACGGCATTTATTGTCACTAAGACAATTAAAACTGTAACTAGTTGACCGATGCTAGGCGGAAGTGTAATTACGCCATTAATTGGTAACCACAAAATTTGAATTCCATAAATTAACAAGATACCAGCAGCAAGTGCTTGTCCTGCCAATTTTGTGAGCGCATCTAACTGGAAACGATCATCGGCCATTCCGAGCAGTACAAGAAAAGTTCCTGCTAAAAAAATGCCTTGTGCTTCGTGACCAAAAGACTTACCCACAAGTGTGAGGTGTTCAACGATTATGAAAGTTAGTGACATAGCTGCCCACATAGCAACACCACCCCAGCGTGGAGTTGGAGATGTATGAACATCTCTAGTTCGCACCAATGCAACAGCACCAAATCGAGTAGCAAGCGTTTTGACGAATGGAGTAATTAGGTAACACAGTGCTGCAGAAAGCAGCAATGTGAACATGTACTCACGCATGGAGTAAGTCTATGCGTTGTAAATTGGGAATTTCGAAGTTAACGCGTGAACTTCGCTTTTAATTCCTGCCAACACCGTTGGATCTTCACTGCGAATGGCTCGAGAAATCAAAGACGCGATGGTTTTCATTTCCTCTACTCCCATTCCTTGTGTTGTAGTCGCAGGAGTTCCGACTCGAATTCCGCTGGAGATTCCTGGTTTTTCAGGATCGAAAGGAATTGAATTCTTATTTAAAACAATTCCTGCATTGCCGCAACGTTCGTCGGCAACCTTTCCATTGACACCAGTTCCACGAATATCAATGAGCGCAAGATGTGTTTGTGTTCCGCCTGAAACAGCGCGCATTCCTTCACCTTCAAGAGCTGTGCAGAGTGCCTGTGCATTTGTGATTACATCTTTTGCATACTTTTGATATTCCGGTGTTGCACACTCTTTAAGCGCAACGGCCTTTCCAGCAACTGCTGACATGATTGGTCCACCTTGCATGCCAGGAAATACTGCTTTATCAATCGCGGCTGCATGTGCTTCTTTTGCAAGAATCATTCCGCCACGTGGACCGCGTAAAACTTTATGAGTTGTGAATGAAACAACATCCGCATACGGCACTGGAGAAGGAATTGCTTTTCCAGCAACTAATCCAATGAAGTGTGCCGCGTCCACCCACATAATTGCGCCCACTTCATCGCAAATGGCGCGTACCTTCTCAAAATCAATCAAGCTCGGGTATGCGGTAGCACCTGAACAAATCATCTTTGGTTTGTTAGCTATTGCCAGATCACGTAATTCGTCGTAATCAATTAACTCTGTATCTTGGCGAACGCCATATGAAACGACGTTAAACCACTTGCCCGAAAAGTTAACTGCAGAACCATGAGTGAGGTGTCCACCGTGTGGAAGAGACATTGCAAGAACTGTGTCGCCAGGTTTTGTAAATGCTTGGTACACCGCAATGTTTGCACTGGCACCTGAATGTGGTTGCACATTAGCGTGGTCTGCTCCAAACAAAGATTTAGCGCGTTGGATTGCTAAGTTTTCAGCCTTATCAACTTCTTCACATCCACCGTAATAACGTTTTCCTGGATAACCTTCGGCGTATTTGTTTGAAAGAGTCGATCCAAGGGCGGCGAGAACTGCACGTGAGGTGAAGTTTTCACTCGCAATCAATTGAAGGTTTGTCTGTTGGCGCTTGAGTTCAGAGAGCAGCACTGAAGAAATCTCAGGATCTTGCTTACTCAATAAATCGAAGTCTGGTCCGTAGAAAATATCTTTCGTCATTTGCAGATTCTAATCGGCTCAACCGAAATTGTCAGGGGATACTTTTTGGAGAGATTCACGCGAGATTGCACCTTCTCGAATCAGTTCCATTCCATTATCTGAAACATTGACTACTGAGGTTCTCGGTCCTGCTGGAAGTTGGCCCCCATCAAAAATAACGTCTACTCCAGAAGGATTAAATCTCTCGACATCAAGCAACGTTGGCAACCCATTATTTGTAATAGATGTAATTGCCAGAGGACCGCTTTTTTGCATGAGATCTAATGCGAAACCTTCCTTTGGCATTCGCAAACTAATCAGATCAAGTCGTTGCGCATCCCCTAAGTCCCAAGCCAATCCCACTTGTGGTCTCACATTAAGACTAAGTAATCCCGGCCAGAAAGCTTGAGTTAATTCTTGAACTTCGGCACGCATGCTGCGTGATAATCCTTGTGCTGTTTTTGCAGTGGGAATAATGACTTGTGCAACAACTCCAAGTGAATCTCCACGCAATACATGCATAGCACGAACTGCGAAGTGACTAAAAGCATCACATGCATATACGTAGCCATGTTCAAGTGGCATAACAATGACATATCCGTCTCGAACAGATTTAAGCCCACGCGCCAAGTGCTCGGCTCGATCACCGCTTGTTATATCAATTTTTTCAACATTGTTATTCATTAGCTTTTCCGTATCGCACTAGTCCAACGAGGACGACCAGTTAAATCGTGATGCAACTTTATCTCGAAAAAATCCTGTCGCAATTCCTCAGCAATAAGATCGCCTTGTTTTTCATTATGCTCGATCGCCAATAAACCTTCAGCTTTGAGTAATCGTGCAGCTGCGGTAATAAATGCACGTGGCGCATCCATTCCATCCTTGCCGCCAAAGAGAGCGATGGCGGGCTCGTGTTCTACGACATCTCTTGGTAACTGTGATTCATCTTCAATATAAGGTGGATTTGCAATTACTACATCGCACTTGATTCCGATGAGTGCATCACTTACATCACTGTGCACAATTCGTAAGTCTTCGAGTATTGCTTCAACATTTTTCTTTAACCACACAATTGCTTCTTGGCTTTTTTCAACAGCAATCACTCGGCTATGTGCAGCCTCGGTTGCGATCGCAAGTGCTAGTGCGCCAGATCCTGAACCAAGATCAATCACACTCACAGGTGCAGGCAGATTGGAGATGTGATTGAGCACTGCCCCGACAAGTAATTCACTCTCTGGTCGTGGCACTAAAACTCCTGGACCAACTTTTAATTCAAGATTACGGAAATATGCATAACCCGTAATGTATTGAAGAGGTTCGTGAGAAATTCTGCGTGCGAGTAAATCATGAAAAGTTTCGAGCGCTATGGCTGAATCTCCCAGCGATTCAAGAGTTTGTTCGAGTACCAATGGATTGTGTAAATCCATTCGAGAGATTCCAAGCACATGCGAAAGGAGTATCTCTGCGTCGATGCCATCTATTTCTGAAAGGGCAAGCTGGCCTTTTGCATCTTTTAGAATCTCTCGCACATTCATGCTGGCTTTATTCTGTAGATGCTAACTTCGCTGCTTTATCAGCATCTAAGAGAGATTGAATAACATCATCTAATTCGCCATTGAGGACTGAATCTAAATTATTCGATTTGTAATTAACACGGTGATCGCTCAAGCGATTTTCTGGAAAGTTATATGTTCGGATGCGTTCTGAACGATCCACGGTGCGAACTTGGTTTTTACGTTCAGCAGATGCAGCAGCATCTGCCTTTTCTTGCGCATCTGCCAACAAACGAGCACGCAAAATGCGAAGCGCAGACTCCTTATTTTGTAACTGACTCTTCTCGTTCTGACATGAAACTACGATTCCAGTTGGAACGTGTGTGAGTCGAACCGCGGAGTCAGTTGTGTTAACGCTCTGTCCACCCGGACCAGATGAACGATAGACATCTACACGAACATCATTCATATTTAACTCAACATCAATCTCTTCTGCTTCAGGAAGAATCAAAACTCCTGCAGCTGAAGTGTGTATACGGCCTTGGCTCTCAGTTTCCGGAACACGTTGAACTCGGTGTACTCCACCTTCAAATTTCAGACGTGCATATGGAGATTCACCAGGCGCTGCTGTTCCTTTTGATTTCACCGCGACTGAAATATCTTTGTAGCCACCCATTTCACTTTCGGTTGCATCAAGAATTTCCACTTTCCAATTTCGCTTCTCTGCATATCGCATATACATGCGCAATAAATCTCCAGCAAAGAGTGCTGATTCATCTCCACCGGCTCCCGCTTTAACTTCAAGAATTACATCTCGATCATCATTTGGATCACGCGGAAGCAATAACTCTTCTAATTTTTCGGCAGCCTTTTGTGCGCTTTCTTCTAGTGCTGGAATTTCAGATGCAAAGTCTGGGTCACTCGCTGCTAACTCTTTTGCCGCGTTGAGATCATCATCAGCGCTCTTCCACTCTTTGAATCCAGCGACAACAGGACCGAGCTGTGCATAACGTCGACCGAGTTGACGCGCTTTGCCTTGATCTTCGTGAATGGAAGGATCAGCCATTGCAGCTTCTAACTCGGCGTATTCGCGAACCATTTCATGTGCAGATGCAAAACGATCACTACTCATGTGGCTTCTCCTTTCTGCTTCTTATTTCCTAAAATCTTGGGTTTGTAATTGAAAAGCAAAAGACCGCAACCACTACCGAAGTAGTGAATGCGGTCTTTTTATAAAGCTATTTCTTACCGAAGCGCTCTTCGAACTTCGCTACGCGTCCACCAGTATCAAGAATGCGCTGCTTACCTGTGTAGAACGGGTGACAGACTGAACAAACTTCAACATAAATTGAACCGCTTGTAACTGTTGAGCGGGTAACAAACTTTTCACCGCAACCACAAGTTACTTGAGTCTCTTTGTACTCTGGATGGATCTCTGACTTCATTTCATTTCCTCTTTCGTGCCTGGGTCGTGATTTTCACGTGAACCAGACGGGACGATTAATAGGGCTAAAGGTTAACCCCATTAGGTATGTATTTAAAAATTTGAGCGTGAACTTATCCTTCAGATCCTGGTCCTACTGTTGTCTTCTGGATCTGCATCAAGAATTCGACGTTGGACTTAGTGCCCTTCATCTTCTCAAGAAGAAGTTCGAGTGCTTGTTGTGGCTCGAGCGCGTGAAGCACTCGACGTAGTTTCCACACAATATTAAGTTCTTCCGTACCCATAAGAATTTCTTCCTTACGTGTACCCGAAGCGACAACGTTAACTGCAGGGAAGATTCTCTTATCTGCCATACGGCGATCAAGAATAAGTTCCATATTTCCAGTTCCTTTGAACTCTTCGAAGATAACTTCATCCATGCGAGATCCAGTGTCAACGAGAGCTGTTGCAAGAATTGTAAGTGAACCGCCATCTTCAATATTTCGAGCGGCTCCGAAGAATTTCTTTGGTGGATACAAAGCTGCTGAATCAACACCGCCGGAGAGAATTCGACCAGATGCAGGTGCTGCAATGTTGTATGCGCGACCTAAACGTGTGATGGAATCCAGAAGTACAACTACATCGTGACCAAGTTCTACAAGACGCTTTGCACGCTCAATTGCTAATTCAGCAACTGTTGTGTGGTCATCTGCTGGGCGATCAAATGTTGAGGCAATAACTTCACCCTTTACAGAGCGTTGCATATCTGTAACTTCTTCAGGACGCTCATCTACGAGCACAACCATTAAGTGGCACTCAGGGTTGTTTGTAGTGATTGCATTCGCTATTGATTGCAAAACCATTGTCTTTCCAGCCTTTGGTGGAGAAACAATAAGTCCACGTTGACCTTTACCAATTGGTGAGATCAAATCAATTACGCGAGTGGTCAATACATTTGGCTCTGTTTCAAGGCGTAAACGTTCTTGCGGGTACAACGGAACAAGCTTGTTAAATTCCACGCGGTTACGTACTTCATCCGGAGTTGATCCATTAATTGTGTCCAACACTATGAGTGCATTAAATTTTTCGCGGCGTTCGCCTTCACGTGGTTGACGTACCTGACCGGTAACGACATCTCCCTTGCGAAGTCCGTACTTACGAACTTGTTGTAATGAAACGTAGACATCGTTAGGTCCAGGCAAATAACCGCCCGTGCGAATAAATGCGTAACTTTCAAGAATGTCTAAGAGGCCACCGACAGGAAGTAAGACGTCATCTTCTGAGAGAACTGGCTCGCGCTCTTCGCGATTTCCACGATCACGGTTGCGATCGCGTCCGCGACCTCTGTCACGTCCTCGACCACGGTCGTTGCGATCAAAACGATCTCCGCGATTACCCTGTGAATCGTTATCTGAATCTGAATCGTTATCTGAATCTGAATCGCGTGGCGCATCTTTCTTATTGCGATTATTGCGCGCTTCACGACGTGCTTCACGTTCGGCCTTAGCTGCTTCTCTGTTAGCTGCCTGTAAATCAGCAATTGCCTGAACGAGTGCATCTTTCTTTAACTTTGCAGCGCCATCAATACCGAGTTGTGAGGCAACTTCCTTAAGTTTCGGAAGAGACATTGCGTTTAACTCTGGGCTGTCTGAACGTATTGGTTCTTTTTCTGTCATTGTTTTCATTTCAGTAATGGCCTTAAGGATTGCCCGTAAGGTGCGATTAATTTATTTATCTGAAAAATCTTGCACCGATTAACTAGAGCCGGCTGATCAGATGCCATAAGGGTAGCACCGAGTCGGCAAGGTCTACAAATTCGAAATTAAGCGATGATTCCCGCTCCAGTAGTGCATATATTGAGGGGTTTTAACTCGAAGTTGGAACCCGCTGCGCGCTCTAGTTCGGCAATTTCATTGGCGTCACCATTGTGCAGCGCCAATACTGTTGGACCAGCACCTGAAATAAATGCCGCAACTCCTGCGCCACGTAATTTATTTAGTAATGCAAATGATTTCGGCATTGCTTCTTGGCGAAACTTCTGATGAATGAAATCTTCTGTTGCAATAAACAACAAATCTGGGCGAGATGCTAGTGCGTGCACAAGTAATTCTCCACGTGTTGTATTTGCGGCAGCATCGGCATGAACGATGGTCTCTGGTAATAGCTTACGAGCCTTAGAAGTTGCGACTGCACCTTCTGGAATAAATGCAATAGCGCTAACGCGAGGATCGACATGAATTTGGACCGCGCGTGCAATGTTCTTGCCACGTTGTTCTTCAGTCCAGGCGATTGTGGCACTTCCAAATAGTGCGGCTGCAACATTATCTGGATGGCCTTCCATTTCAGTTGCAAGATTTAGCAAATCTTCATTACTCATTTTGTCGTCACCGGTAAGCACTAAAGATCTTGCCAACATCAGACCACCAACGATGGCACTTGCAGAAGATCCCAAACCGCGACCATGCGGAATTACATTGAGAGCGCGAATTGCAACACCTTTAGGTTCGCCGCCTAGAAACTTAAATCCTTTGTACATGGCCTTAACAAGCAAATTCTTATCTGTGCGAGGCAATACATCTGCACCTTCGCCAGTGATATCAATATCTAAACCTGGTTCATCTTGAATTTGCGCCACGTATCGATCATGCATACCGAGAGCTAATCCAAGTGAGTCAAAGCCTGGACCTAAGTTTGCACTCGTTGCTGGTACTTGAATCTGTACAGCATTGGCGCGAAAAGTTGGTTTTGCCATATTAAGAAAAACCTAACGCTTTCGCAGCAGCCTTTACGCTTACTGGAACAACTACTGGTTTCTTGGCGCCCTCAAGTGCCCACGGAATATCTTTTAATCCGTGACCTGTAACAGTAATGACGATTGTTTTATTCTTCGGCAACTTTCCAGCTTTCTGATACTTGATGAGTCCAGCTAAACCTGCCGCAGATGAAGGTTCTACGAAGATTCCTTCGCGAGATGCAATTAGATGATAAGCAGCAAGAATTTCTTTATCCGTAACGGCATCAATTAATCCGCCAGATGAATCACGTGCATCTATTGCTTGTTGCCATGATGCAGGATTGCCAATACGAATCGCTGTTGCAATCGTGTTCGGATTCTTAACAACTTTACCTTTAACAATTGGTGCAGAACCTGCTGCTTGGAATCCCCACATTGCAGGAAGTTGAGTGCTCATTCGATCTGAACGATATTCCTTATAGCCCTTCCAATACGCCGTGATGTTTCCTGCATTACCAACTGGAAGTGCGTGAATATCTGGTGCATCGCCTAGTGCATCTATTACTTCAAATGACGCAGTTTTCTGTCCTTCAATTCGATACGGGTTGACAGAGTTAACGAGTGCGATTGGGAAATTTTCTGATAGTTCGCGAGCAAGCTTGAGGCAATCATCGAAGTTTCCATTTACTTGCAAGATCGATGAACCATGTGCAACCGCTTGTGCCAACTTCCCTAGTGCAATTTTTCCTTTAGGAATTAGTACAGCTGGAACCATTCCGGCTTTAACCGCATAAGCAGCGGCAGATGCAGATGTGTTTCCAGTTGAAGCACAAATAACCGCCTTGGATCCATCTTCGGCAGCTTTCGAAATCGCCATTGTCATACCGCGATCCTTAAACGAACCTGTTGGATTTAAACCTTCATACTTAATCCAGACATTATTTTTTAACATCTCAGACAAGTGCCCTGCAAAAATCAGTGGCGTTCCACCCTCATGAAGAGTTATAACTGGAGTATTTTCTGTAACGGGTAAACGATGGCGGTATTCATTGATTACGCCGCGCCATTGATGCGCACCAGGTTTGCGATTAAAAATTCCCATCAGGATTGTGATCCCTGCACTCGAAGAACACTCTCTACCTTTGTAACAATATCCATATTAGATAGTGCTTTAACCGTTGCACTAAGTGCAGCTTCTGTTGCGCCGTGGCTGACCACAATAAGTTCGGCATCACTTCCGCGGCCTGATTGGCGAACTGTTTGAATCGATACGCCCTCAGTAGCAAAAACTTGTGCAATTGCAGCTAATACACCTGGCTTGTCTGCGACATTTAGACGAATAAGAAATTGTGTTTTTGTATCACCAATTGGCGCAATTGCGCGATCTGCATAATCACTTTCGCGTGGGCCAACAGAGTCACTTACGCGATGGCGCGCAACTGCGACAACGTCGCCGAGCACGGCACTTGCTGTTGGAGCGCCACCTGCCCCACGTCCGTAAAACATTAATTGACCAGCTGATTTAGCTTCAACGAAAACTGCATTAAAGGCATCGCGCACTGCAGCGAGTGGATGGCTTCTTGGAATTAGTGTTGGATGTACACGAACTGAAATTCGATCATCTGAAGTTAGTTCGGCAATAGCCAATAATTTAATTACATGATTCATTGTTTTTGCGACCGCTACATCTTCAGCCGTAATAGATGAAATACCTTCGCGATACACGTCATCAACACTTACGCGTGAATGAAAAGCTAGTCCAGCAATGATTGCAGCCTTTGAGGCCGCATCAAATCCTTCTATGTCAGCAGTTGGATCAGCTTCTGCATAGCCAAGGCCCTGTGCTTCTTTGAGCACTTCACTAAATGCGCGTCCTTCTTCATCCATTTTTGTGAGGATGTAATTTGTTGTTCCGTTAACAATTCCCATCACTCGAGTGATTTGATCGCCGACGAGTGATTCACGCATTGGACGAATAATTGGAATCGCACCTGCTACGGCCGCTTCGTAATAAAGGTCGACACCTTTGTTATCTGCGGCAGTGAACAAATCAGCGCCATGTGTTGCCAGCAGCGCTTTGTTTGCTGTGACAACTGATTTGCCATTGTTTATAGCCTTAATAATTAATTCGCGGGCAGGATCTATGCCGCCCATAACTTCGATGACAATATCGATTTCAGGATCATTAATCACTGATTGCGCATCAGTTGTAAGCAGTGCTGAATTCACGCCTTCGCGCGCAGCTTTAAGATCGCGCACCGCAATTCGCTTGAGTATTAGCTTCGCGCCGGCGCGAGTTGAGAGTTCTGCGTTATTTTTTTCGAGCAGCGCTGCAACTTGGCCGCCGACAACGCCGCAGCCAAGCATTCCTATATGAATATTTTTCTGCGCGCTCATGTGCTTATTCTTTCACAGAAGAGCAGATGCGCGTTAAATATCTAGGCGCAGGAGATCTTCGATGCTCTCTCGACGCAGGATTACTCGTGCTTTTCCATCCTTTATGGCAACTACCGGTGGTCGAGAGATGTGGTTGTAATTCGTTGCCATGCTTCGACCGTACGCACCTGTTGCTGGCGTAGCAAGTAAATCCCCAGGCATGACATCTGATGGAAAATCTATATCTTTAATAATGATGTCCCCTGTTTCGCAGTGTTTTCCAACAATGCGTGATGCGATCTTTTTCGCCGAAGATTCACGGTTAGCGATTATTGCGGTGTATTCGGCACCGTAAAGTGCGGTGCGTAAGTTATCGCTCATTCCACCATCAACTGAAACATATTTTCGAGTTGAAGCATTTTCCAAAGTAACAATCTTTGTAGTACCAACTGTGTACAAAGTAAACATGGACGGCCCGACAATTGCGCGCCCAGGTTCGATTGAAATCTTTGGTACATCTAGAGAGTATTTTGCACATGCTTGTTTTACTTGGTTTGCAAGAGCGCTCAAAACTTTTGCTGCACTAATTTCACTATCTTCTTCGAGGTATGCGATTCCGTATCCTCCGCCAAGATCTAATTCCGGTAACTGCTGACCAAACTCTTCGTTGTACTTTGACAAGAGTTCAATTAATCGTTCGGCTGCGACGCCAAAAGGAAGAGTCTCAAAGATCTGAGAGCCGATGTGTGAGTGAAAACCACGTAATTCGAGACTCTGATGTTGCTTAGTTTCAACAATGGCTTGCCATGCAGCTCCACTTGCAATGGAAAATCCAAACTTAACATCTTCGTGTGCAGTCGCAATTGATTCGTGCGTGTGCGCTTCAATTCCAGGAGTCAAGCGAAGCAAGACTCTCTGAATTTTTCCCGCGCTCTTTGCTGCTGACGCTACTCGCTCTATTTCAAATAGTGAATCCATAACGATGGTGCCAACACCGGCGGAAACTGCTTGTTCGATCTCTTCGATGGATTTGTTATTTCCATGTAATTCAATGTTTTCAGCTTTGATGCCACCTTTAAGTGCAACAGCTAATTCGCCCCCTGAGCAGACATCAATTCCAATGCCGAGTTCTGCAATCCATCGTGCAACTTCGACACATATGAAGGCTTTTGCTGCGTAATACACGCGACCCGCATGAGGCCCAAAGGCGTTGGAGAGTTCGCTATTCCAATTCAATGCACGAGTTCGAAAATCATCTTCATCGACGAAAAATGTTGGAGTTTTAAACTCAGCAGCAAGTGCGGTTGCAGAAATTCCAGCGCAGTGGAGTTCGCCTTGTTTGATTGAAACATTTTTTGACCATAAAGTCTGCAGATTTTTACTCATCACATTTTCTCCGGTGCGCTCACGCCGAGTAAATCTAAACCATTCTTGATAACTTGATTCGTTGCCGCGCAAAGATTTGCACGTGCGCTATGTAGCGCAGAAATTGGTTCATCTCCCAAGGGCAAGACGCGACAGTCAGAGTAAAAACGATGATAGACACCTGCGAGTTCTTCGAGATAACGAGCAACCCTATGAGGCTCTCGCATCTCTGCAGCTCCGGCAACTATCTTTGGAAAATCTGCTAGCGCGCCCAATAATTCATTCTCGCGATCGTGAGTAAGTTGTGATGGATCGAAGTTTTCTAATCCGATTGGAATCTTTAACTCTTGAGCATTTCGCAAGACGCCGGCAATACGTGCATGTGCATATTGAACGTAATAAACCGGATTCTCATTTGTATTTCGCCTTAAAACATCTACATCTAAAATCATTGGAGTATCTACGGGATATCGAATCAAGGTATAGCGGGCAGCATCGACACCAACTTTTTCGACTAACTCTTCAAGAGTAATAATCGTGCCAGCTCGTTTGGAAAGTTTTACTTCTTCGCCGCCTTCCATGATTTTTACAAGCTGACCGATTAATACATGAATGTTGTATTCAGGATCATCGCCAGCGCATGCCGCAGTTGCTTTAAGGCGACCGACATAGCCGTGATGATCTGCGCCCAACATGTAAATGCAGATGTCAAAGCCACGTCCACGTTTATTTATGTAATAAGCAGTGTCGGATGCAAAGTAGGTTAAATCTCCATTTGCTTTGGTTAATACGCGATTTTTATCATCACCAAAATCAGTTGTACGTAGCCACGTTGCGCCTTCTTCTTCAAAGACGTGTCCTTGTTTGCGTAATTTCACCATTGCAACTTCAACAGATCCACCTTCATGTAGCGAGCGCTCAGAGAACCAAACATCAAAGTGGGTTCCAAAGTTATCGAGGACTCGTTTTTGATCTCCTAGTTGCCATGCATATCCACGTTCGCGAAATTCGTTCACACGTTCTGGTTCTGGCAAAGATACTAATTTGTCATCTTGTGCAACTAGGGATGCAGCGATATCACCAATGTATTGACCCTGGTATCCATCTTCCGGGATTGGTTTTCCAAGCGCCGCAGCTTCTAGTGATGCGCCGAATAAATCCATCTGATTTCCGCGATCATTAATATAAAACTCACGGACAACTTCGGCGCCGGCTGCACTTAAAACACGACCGAGTGCATCACCAACTGCGGCCCAACGAGTATGTCCAAGGTGTAACGGTCCCGTTGGGTTTGCGCTAATAAATTCGAGATTAATTTTCACACCAGAGAGTCCCGTGCTTCGACCGTAATTAGTTTGAGCAATCAATATTGTCTTTACTAACTCAGCCTGGCTTGCACGATTGAGAGTGATGTTGAGAAAACCTGGTCCAGCAATTTCGACGTGTGATATCTCTGGAACAATTGCCAAGTTGGTTTGCAAAATTTGTGCAACCTCACGCGGGTTCTTGCCCGATGGCTTTGCTAATTGCAGTGCAATCGAAGTTGCATAATCGCCGTGATCGCGATTCTTCGGGCGTTCAAGTGAAATATTTTCTGGAACTTCTTTACTAATCTCTTTAGGCAACTGCCCTGCCTCTATGGCTGAAAGGATGGCTGTGCGTAAATGGGCGGAGATCTGCTCGGAAAGGGAGATTTCTGAGCTGCTCATCTGCCAAAGGCTACCCTTTACGCCTGCGCTGCCGCGTTGTTACCGAATTGTTATTACCGGCACCCCTATTTGAGCGTGACGCACTAGTGACCTTTTTGCCTATTAGAGATAGCGTCACGCCGTGGTTCTACCCCCCTCAACTGGTTGGAACAGTTTCAACCAGGGGTGTTCCACCTTTCGAAAGGTAATAAATCTATGGCAAAGCGCCGCTTAGCGATTACTGCAGCACTTGCTGCATTTGCAATCGTATTAACAGGCTGCTCATCGAGCGACAAGGCTGCTGACGGTTTCGTCGGTGTAATTCTTCCAGATGCTGCTTCATCAGCTCGCTGGGAAACTGCTGACCGCGGATTCCTACAAGCTGCATTTGATGCTGCTGGTGTAAAGGTAGATATCCAGAATGCAAATGGCGACAAGGCCGCATTCCAGACAATCGCTGATCAAATGCTTTCAGCAGGTGCAAAGGTTCTCATCATGGTGAACCTTGATTCAGATTCAGCTAAGGCTGTTCAGGATAAAGCTGCCTCACAAGGCGTTCCAACAATTGACTATGACCGTCTAACTCTTAACGGTTCAGCTTCTTACTACGTTTCATTCGATAATGAAGCAGTAGGCAAGCTACAAGGTGAAGGTATCAAGGCATGTCTCGATGCAGCTGGTAAGAAGACAGCTCGCATTGTTTACCTAAATGGTTCACCAACTGATAACAACGCAACACTCTTCAAGGCTGGATACGATTCAGTACTCCGTCCATTGATCGATTCAAAGGCTTACACATTGGTCGACGATCAAGCTGTCCCAGATTGGGATAACGCAAAGGGTGGAGTTATTTTCGAACAGCAACTTTCAAAGGCTGGCGGAAAGCTTGACGCTGTTGTTTCAGCTAACGAAGGTCTCGGACTTGCAGCTGTAGCAGTTCTTAAGAAGAACAAGCTAAACGGCAAGGTTTGTGTATCTGGACAAGATGCAACTGTTGACGGATTGCGCGCAATCCTTACAGG
>JBPCTE010000090.1:0-5882 GCA_051006495.1 Candidatus Planktophila sp. | reverse complement strand
GAGTTGTCTCTGTTCAGCAGCGTTGGAAGTGCTTTTATTTGTTGATTGTGATTTGTTATTAGTCAAAGATTTACTGCGTTCTTCGAGATATTGATCAACACCGCGAGGTAAGTCGCGAAGTGATGCATCGCCTAGTAAACCTACAAAGCGATCACAGACGCGTTCGAGGAAATATCTATCGTGTGAGACAACAATGAGAGTTCCGCCATAGCTATCTAGTAAATCTTCTAACTCCGTTAAGGTTTCGATATCAAAATCATTCGTTGGCTCATCTAGTAACAAAACATTGGGGCTATCCATTAATAAACGGGTGAGCTGCAATCTGCGCTTTTCTCCGCCCGATAGATCTTTAATGGGAGTCCACTGTGAATCACGATCAAAACCCAAACGTTCGCAGAGTTGGGATGCAGATAGTGATTTTCCATTACCTAGTTCGACGTGATTGGCAATCTTTTCTACCGCTTCGAGTACCCGCCACGTTGGATCTAATTCAGGTAAGTGTTGGGTAAGAAATGCTGCTTTAACGGTGACGCCAGTAACGAACTTCCCTGCAGATGGTTGTATTTCACCCGTCAGCATTCGCATCAGAGTTGTTTTACCCGCACCATTAATTCCGACGATCCCGATTCGATCACCTGGACCAATGTTCCAATACAAGTCATCTAGTAATAATTTGTCGCCAGCGCGCAGTTGTACATGGTGTGATTCATAAACGGTATTGCCTAAACGATTGCGAGCAAACTTAAGTAATTCGCCTTGATCACGTGGTGCTGGTTCTGCGGAGATTAATTCGTTTGCAGCATCGACTCGAAACTTTGGTTTTGTAGTTCGAGCTGGCGCACCGCGACGCAACCACGCTAACTCTTTTCGAATTAAGTTATTTCGGCGTGCATCCATCGCGCTTGCTTGGCGAGCGCGCTCAGCTTTTGCCAGAACGAAGGCAGAGTATCCGCCGTCGTACTCTTCAACCCTGCCCGCAACAACTTCCCACGTGCGTTCGGTGACTGCATCTAAAAACCAGCGATCGTGAGTGATGACAGCAAGCGCAAGTGATTTGCGTGCAAGTAAGTGCTTTGCAAGCCATGCAACGCCTTCAACGTCGAGGTGATTTGTTGGTTCATCTAACAAAATTAAATCAAGTCCATCAATTAATAATCGGGCAAGGCCTACACGTCGGCGCTCTCCGCCAGAGAGTGTTGCAAATGTTCGTTCGAATAAGTGATCATCAAAGCCACCGAAGAGTCCAGTAAAGACTTCGCGAATTCCGGCATCACTTGCCCATTCGTGCGTTGGTTTATTTCCAAGTACAACATCACGAACTGAGGCACCGGAAGGTGCGTTATCAACTTGTGAGAGCAGTCCAATACGAGTGTCATTTGATTTTGTCACGCGTCCAGCATCTGGAGTTTCAGTGCCAGACATAATTTTCATTAGCGTGCTTTTTCCGCTGCCATTTCTGCCAACGATTCCAATTCGGTCTCCTTCGGAGATTCCGAGAGATACGCTTTCTAGGAGCGCCCGAATATCGAAAGCCTTTGAGACTTCCTCTAAATTAAGAAGATTGCGCGCCATGGAGACAGAGCGTACCTTTGAACAATGAACGTTACTGAACGCCAATACGCCCTGGATCTTGATAAGAACGATCCGCTTGCGCCTTTCAAATCAAAGTTCGTGGTGACAGACCCGGCAATGTGTTATTTGGATGGCAACTCACTAGGGCGATTGCCACACGCAACTGTTGCGGCAGTCAATGATTTCCTAACAAAAGAGTGGGGACCAGAAGTTGTAACTGGTTGGAGCCACTGGGTTGATGAAGCACAGCCTGTCGGAGATTTAATTGGTGAAGCAACACTCGGTGCTGCAAAAGGACAAGTCCTTGCATGCGATACGACTTCAGTTAATTTCTATCAGCTCTGCTTGGCCGCAATTAAGGCGCGTCCGGGGCGTAAAACAATTATTACTGACACTGCTAATTTCCCAACAGATAGATACATCTTGGATGGCATTGCAAAACAGTTCGATCTGAAATTAGTTTTGATTGATAATGAATCTGCTGGACCAATAAAGCACGAGCGAATTACTGCAGAAATTCTCGCTCCGTATCTCAGCGATGATGTTGCACTAGTTACTCTTGAAGTAATTCAGTATCGCTCTGGCGCACGCACCGATATCAAATCAATTACTGATTTGGTTCGATCACACGGCGGATTAGTGGTCTGGGATGCAAGTCACGCAGTCGGTGCGATCGAAATGAACTTCGATGCCAATGGCGTTGATCTAGCTGTTGGTTGCACATATAAGTACGGAAACTCAGGTCCTGGCGCACCTGCATGGTTATATGTCAGTCACAGAATGCAAAAAGAGTTACAGGTTCCGATTCAAGGTTGGTTCTCACAAGGCGATCAATTCGGAATGGGACCTGTCTTTGAAAAAGCTGAAGGCATTCGTGGTTTCCAAATTGCAAGTCCATCTCTTATTGGACTACGTTGCATTAAAGCCTCTTTTGAAATTATCAAATCAGCTGGTATCGAAGCAATTGCACACAAAGCAGCTGTCGGCACGCAGATGATGATTGATTTATATGACGCATGGTTGGCGCCACTTGGTATGGAGTTAAATACTTCGCGAGATCCAAAAGAACGCGGTGGACATATTTCATTGGTGCATCCAGATGCTGCACGGATTTGTGTTGCGCTGCGTGAATATGCAAATGTCATTCCAGATTACCGAACACCGAATTCAATTCGCTTGGCAATTTCGCCGCTGCCTACTTCATACGTTGAAGTATGGGATGGCTTTGAGCGAATTCGCGATTTAGTCTCCACGCGTCAATACGAAAAGGTTCAAGAGGGCGGATCACGAGTCACATGAGCGAATCTAAGAGTTTCGATTCAGCACTTACATATACGTCATATCTTGCTGTCGATGAGTTATTAAAACTTCAGCGGCCTCTATCTGAAGGCCCAGAACATGATGAGATGTTATTTATCATCATTCACCAGACCTATGAACTCTGGTTTAAACAATTAATCCACGAGTTTAAGCAGGCACAAGTTGCACTTGAATCGGGTGATACTCACTACGCACTTGCAATCTTGGGACGTATTCGAACAATTATGAAGGTTTGCGTCGCGCAGATAGATATTTTAGAGACAATGACTCCACTTCAATTTAATTCATTCCGCGGTTATCTCGCTTCATCTAGCGGATTTCAATCTGCACAATTTAGAAAAGTTGAAGCAATTCTCGGTCGCCGTGATAACAAGATGGCAGGACACTTACCGCCAGATATTCAAAAAGATATCGCGGAAATTACTTCTGGGAATTCGATTTGGGATTCTGCAATCATTTACCTGCATAACGCCGGCCACACAATGCCTGCAGCAATCATCAATCGAAATAAGTCAGAGCAGTATCTGCCAAATAAAGAAGTACAAGATGTTTTACTTGCAGTGCACCAAAATGATCCTGAACGCGCAATGATTTGCGAGCGTTTAGTAGATATTGATGAAGGCATCCAGGAGTGGCGCTATCGCCACGTAAAGATGGTGGAACGAACGATTGGGCACAAAATGGGAACGGGTGGATCAAGCGGCGCTGATTATTTGAAGTCCACACTCTTTAATCCGGTCTTTGCCGATTTATGGGAGATCCGTTCACGTTTCTAAGGATTAGGCTCTACACATGTCAGGTTGGATTCAAAACACAGCAACATGGTTAGTAGATAACAATCTGCAAGCTCCGCTATTTATTCTTCTAATTTCCCTTGCATTTGCAGAAGCAGCTGCATTCGTTGGATTTATTCTGCCGGGTGAAACTTCACTCTTAATTGGCGGAGTACTTGCTCACGAAGGCGTGTGGCCGCTCTGGTTATTTCTAATCTGCGCAATTCTTGGAGCAATTGCCGGAGATTCCGTAGGTTATGAAGTCGGTAAACACTTTGGTCCACGAATAAAAAATGGAAGCTTCGGCAGATTAGTTGGCGTAAAAAGATGGCGTATCGCAGAACATATCTTCGAGAAATACCACGGCGGCGCTATTTTCTTCGGTCGTTCACAGGCTTTATTGCGCGCTCTTGTTCCTGCATTAGCGGGAATGCATAGAGTTCCGTATCGCACTTTTTTAAAGTGGAATGCTGCCGGAGGCTTTGTATTTTCAACTGTTGTTATTCTCTTGGGCTATGGCTTTGCTAATACTCTGCCGCAACTTGAAAAGTATTTACGTTACTGGGCAATTTTTGCTTTATTAGTAGCAATAAGTGTAATTATTCTTGTAAAACGTAAAGTTGAAAAAGCTTTCGTAGATTAAGGCTTGCGCTTTCTTATTGCGATTATCGGTGGGTTGTAAGCAATATGAGCTATCTCTTCGCGCCGCTTTTTATACGCATCTGATGCACCAGCAACCATATGTTCGAATCGGACATCTCCTTTTATTAAATCTCTCAATTCGGCCGCCGAAGTTGCTTGGCTAAATATTGGTGCAACCTTCGCCATCTTTGCAGCATCTGGATGTGGTCTAAATTTGCGATAGATCAACGCTATGCGACGAAGCCCTATGTATGCAATATGTCGCATTCCGCGGTTGATGTGATCTTGAAGCATTAATCGTTTATACGTCAATGAACCAGGTTTGATTGCAGATTGATCTGCAATGAGCTTTAAAAATATTTGTGCAATCTCGGCGCCACCGCTAACTGCTGGAAGCTGCGCGCACTTTGCGGCTAACGAAGCTCGAACTTGTGAATCTTGTAATTTTTTAACTGTTGCGGTGATATCGGAAAGATTGGCTTGATCGGCGCGTAGTGCAAATCCAAAATCGTGACACCACTGTGCGCGCGCTTCTTGATCATCGGTTCCACGGATATTTGACACAAAGACAGTCGGAATCTGCGCTGGTAATAATTCGTGAACACCGTTGTATCCAGTTGCACATACACCTGCATCAAAAGCGTGCAGAACCTGTGCAAGTGGAAAGTGTCGGACCACTTTAAGATCAAAACCAGCCGGTGCTAAAGAGTTGCCATCTTTATCAACTGGTTTTTTAGTTAGAACAACCTGAAGATCTTTCCAGCCAAGCAGTCCTGATAGCGCTGCTCTCATTTTTTCATTGACATCGCTATCGCCCGTACCAAGTTGGACTAAAACCGCAGGACGATCGGGATCTAAACCTAAAATTTTGCGAGATTCTGCGCGAGATAACGCAGTATCTTTTTGAAATAAAGATACGGGCGAAGTTAACTGCGCATCTTTACGATTTGCAGTTGGGCCGTGATCGTATGAACGTGCAATATCACCTGGTTCTACGATGAAATCCATCATTGCCGATTGCAAACCAAGTACGAATCGTTGCGGTTTCTTCTGCCATAAACCGCGACGGACCCAGACGAGTGAAATGTGTGGCGCCTTAACCTTTGCAGCGATAACACCTGGGTACGGAACAACGCCATCAAATGAGACCAGCTTTGCGTCTGTCTCTTCAATCAGCGCGACGATCCGATCACGTAAATACTGATCCCATAAATCGCGCGTCATCCACTCACGATCTCTGCCAGGAATATATTCGATACGAATTCCCATGTAGTCAGAAATTTCCGCGATCCCACCAGCCATCGAAACAATAATCGGATTTGCAACTGGTTTAAGTGCCAACGCAATCGCACTTGCTCGTGCAAGATGGCCCATTCCAACACCATTGCTAGTTGCAAGAATGATTGTTGGTTTGTTCACGCACGCACTTTACTTCAAATGAGATGCATCGGGCAGAAGTGGCGGACATATTCCACCTGGAGCAATTAACGGTTCGAAGTGCCACCATTCGTTTTCATAGACACGACAGAGCCCAAAAGTGGCTCCATTGGCTTCTAACCAGGAGGCTCCAGATTT
>JBPCTE010000089.1:0-3049 GCA_051006495.1 Candidatus Planktophila sp. | reverse complement strand
GTGAAAATCTCGTCTAGACTCACCACTTGCGCCTCGGGGCGTAGCGTAGTGGCTAGCGCGCCTGCTTTGGGAGCAGGAGATCGGGAGTTCGAATCTCCCCGCCCCGACCATACTTTTCTAACTTATTTATATTACTTATATAAAAGGAGCACTTCGTGAAGAGCACGGTAGAAACACTTTCTCCAACCCGTGTTCGTTTAGATATCGAAGTTCCATATTCAGAGCTCACACAACATGTTTCCGATGCGTATAAGAAAGTGGCATCGCAGGTAAATATTCCAGGATTCCGCAAAGGAAAAATTCCAGCAGCGATGATTGACCAACGAGTTGGTCGCGGTACGGTTTTGGATGAAGCCATCAACTCCGCGCTCCCTGAGTTTTATAGTAAAGCTGCTCGAGAGCACACAGTTTTAGTCATTGGTCGTCCAACTGTTGATGTTAAAGAGTTCGTTGATAATGAAAAACTAGTTTTTACTGTTGAAGTAGACGTACGCCCAGAAGTTCAGCTACCTGATTTTTCAAAGATAGAAATCAAGGTTGATGACGTTGTTGTCACAGATACAGATATTACAGAGCAGATCGACGAACTCCGCGCTCGCTTCGGAACGCTCAACACAGTTGAGCGCGCAATCAAGAGTGGAGACTTTCCAACTCTTGATTTGACGGCGCGCATAAACGGCGAAGAAGTAGAAGGCGGAAAGGCTTCGGATATTTCATACGAGGTTGGCTCCAACCGGATGATTGACGGTCTTGACGATGCCCTCATCGGAATGAGTGCAGGAGATACGAAAGATTTCGAAACTCAACTAGTCGGACAAACCGATGGCGAAAAAGGTGTTGTCAGTATTGTTGTAAATGTTGTTAAAGAACGCGAATTACCTCCAATGGATGATGCATTTGCGAAGTTGGGATCTGAATTCGACACATTGGATGAGTTAAAAGCAGATTTTGCTACTCGTCTAGAGCGAGTTAAGAAGATGGAACAAGGCGCACAAGCACGCGATTTACTCGTTGAAAAATTATTGGCAGAAACCGAAATTCCAGTTCCTGATCATCTTGTAGAAGAAGAAGTCAATGATCACTTATCTGGAGAAGGTCGCCTAGAAGATGCTGAGCACCGCGCTGAAGTTGATGGACAAGTTCGTTCTTCGCTCAAATCAGATTTCTTGCTCGATGCAATCGTTAAGGCTGAAGATGTTCAAGTAACAGAGGTAGAACTCACAGAATATTTGGTGCGCACTTCACAACGCTACGGAATGGCTCCAGAACAATTTGCACAAGAGCTTCAAAAGGCTGGACAGATTCAGCAACTAGTAGCAGAAGTTGCACGCGCGAAAGCGCTAGCTGGCGTTCTAGGTCGCGTCTCCATTAAGGACGCATCTGGCAATACAGTTGATCTCGAGTCGCTTGCTCCAAAGCCAGCAGCACCAGCATCTGTAGAGGAATAGTTTCTGCGCCCTGAGCGAACATCGGTGCTTGAGCGCTATTAATCGAAGAAATTGGGAAGCATTTCTGTGCTGACATTGTTAAGGTCACCACAGGAGAAATAAATATCAGGAGGACTTCACGTGGAGCAGATGAACCCGCAATCATTGCCCTTAGTTGCGCAAGCATCACCGGCATCAATGGGTGGATTAGACGAACAGGTCTATAGCCGCTTGCTCCGTGAGCGAATTATTTTTCTAGCCGGTCAAGTAGAAGACAACATGGCTAATGCAATCTGTGCCCAAATTCTCTTGCTTGCAGCTGAAGATTCAGAAAAAGATATTTTTCTATACATCAACTCACCAGGCGGATCCATCACTGCCGGCATGGCAATTTACGACACCATGCAATATGTAAAAAATGATGTCGCAACCGTTGCAATGGGAATGGCTGCTTCAATGGGTCAGTTCTTACTTACAGCTGGTGCGCCAGGAAAACGTTACGCACTTCCAAATGCGCGCATCTTGATGCACCAACCACTCGGTGGCATCGGTGGAACAGCTACGGATATTCGAATTCAAGCCGAGAACATGGCTGCAATTAAGAAGAAGATGGCAGAACTCATTGCGCACCACACAGGTCAAAGCGTTGAGAAAATCACTGCAGATTCAGATCGCGATCGCTGGTTTACAGCTGAAGAAGCAAAGGAATATGGATTCGTCGATCAAATTGCACAATCAGAAGGTCAAGTTTCAGGCAATTCAGGGAAGGCGAAATAATGAATAACATTCCAGAGATTACAAATCGCTATGTTCTTCCAACTATCGAAGAAAAAACTGCTTACGGTTTCAAACGCCTAGACCCATACACAAAATTATTCGAAGAGCGCATTATTTTCCTCGGTCAACCAATCGATGACACAGTTGCAAATGATGTCATGGCTCAGTTGTTGACTCTCGAATCAATGGATCCAGATCGCGATATTACGATTTACATTAACTCACCAGGTGGATCCTTTACTGCGCTGACAGCTATTTATGACACGATGCAATTCGTTCGTCCAGATGTCATGACAATCTGTCTTGGGCAGGCAGCATCTGCAGCAGCCGTGCTTCTTGCAGGTGGTGCAAAAGGAAAACGTTATGCCCTTGAAAACTCACGAATCATGATTCACCAACCATCTTCTGAAGGTGGCGGACAAGCATCTGATATCGAAATTCAAGCGCGCGAAATTCTGCGCATGCGCACATTGCTCGAAGAGTTAATTTCTCGTCACTCATCTCGTTCATCTGCAGAAATTGCAACAGATATCGAACGCGACAAGATTCTTACCGCAGCAGAAGCTGTCGAATACGGTCTTATCGATCAAGTGCTCGCAAGCCGCAAAGCAAAGGCCAAGTAAGAACTCTTTCGCTTAATTATTCTCTCGGCGAACAGAGCAAGCCTTATTTATCCCGCGTATTTGCGCGCCTTCAATCTATTCTTACTCATTAGACGTTCTCAAAAATTTCCCCCATTGGGAACAAAGGAGTGAGATGACACGCATCGGCGAGACTAGCGATCTGCTGAAATGTTCCTTCTGCGGTAAAACTCAGAAGCAAGTCAAGAAATTAATTGCCGGTCC
>JBPCTE010000088.1:0-19930 GCA_051006495.1 Candidatus Planktophila sp. | reverse complement strand
AAGATGCCACTTGATGCAGTCCTTGAACTTCAAATCGATGATTCAGAAATCATTTCTCGTTTAAATAATCGCAGAAGTGTTGAATCTCGAGCAGATGATGCCGAAGAGGTAATCGTGCATCGCCTCAAGGTATATCACGAGCAAACTGCACCCATTATTGAGTATTACCGCACTCAAGGTTCACTCATCACCATTAGCGCAACTGGCGCAGTCGATGAAATAACAAAGCGTGCAATTGCAGCTCTTGGCAACAAATAAGTAGTACGCGCATGGCAATTCAAATTAAAACTCTTGATGAGTTAAAGACTATGCGCCGAGCTGGTTTATTAGTCGGACAAACTTTAGATTTAATGCGCGAATCCATCAAGGTTGGAATGCGAACAGATGCACTCGATGCCATAGCCGCAGCTAATATTAAGCGCGCTGGGGCAACATCTAACTTTAAGGGTTACCACGGATATCCCGCGACAATATGCATCTCTATCAACGATGAAATTGTTCACGGAATCCCAGGTAATCGAGTTATCGAAGATGGCGATGTAGTTTCAATTGATTGTGGCGCAATTATTGATGGATGGCATGGTGATGCGGCATTTTCTGTAATTGTTGGTCAAGCTGATCCAGAAGATCAAAAAATGCTCGATGTCTGCGAAGAATCTATGTGGCGCGGAATAGCCGCAGGAAAATCTGGGGCACGTCTTAGCGACATTGGATATGCAATTGAGCAATACATTAATTCACAAGGTCGATATGGAATTTTGCAAGAGTATGGAGGACATGGAATTGGTACTGAGATGCACCAAGAACCGCACGTTCTTAACTTTGGTAAGCCAGGAAATGGTCCAGAGATAGTTTCAGGATTCGCACTTGCAATTGAACCGATGATTACTCGCGGGAATTCAAAGACGCGTGTTCTAGCTGATGAGTGGACTGTTGTTTCCCAAGATAGTTCTCGTGGAGCACACTTTGAAAACTCATACGCGATCGCTCCTGACGAAAAACCATTTGTCCTAACCGCCATCGATGGTGGCCGGGCCAAGTTGGCCAGCCTCGGGATAGAAGTAAGCGAACTTCTCTCCTAAGCCCACCAAGGCTGATTTGCCCCAAAAATCTCCGAAAATCTATGTGTGAATAGCGAGAAATCTGGCCAAAGTAGGGGTATAAGCCCGGATTTCCTTTTGTAGGGGGACTGCCTTTAGACTGCACCTTCGCACTCCATGCACGAATAGAGAAGTAGGTACAGCTTGGCTAGTAAAGATGGTGCAATCGAAATCGAAGGCACTGTTGCTGAAGCGCTACCTAACGCGATGTTTCGCGTGGAGCTAACGAATGGGCACAAAATTCTTGGGCACATCAGCGGAAAAATGCGAAAGAACTATATTCGTATTTTGCCTGGTGATCGTGTCATCGTTGAATTAAGTCCATATGACCTCACCCGAGGTCGAATTGTTTTCCGTCACAAGTAATTAGGAGCAGTAATAATGAAGGTACAACCAAGCGTTAAGAAGATTTGCGATAAGTGCAAAGTCATTCGACGCAAAGGTCGTGTCATGGTTATCTGCGAAAACTTGCGACACAAACAACGTCAGGGATAAATCCCTTAAGCGAACAAACGCGCTATGCGACTTTAGTTAATTAGCTAAAAGTTAATTAACTCAAGACCTCTGGACCGGTAGGCCAGAGAACAGCATGGCGGAGGACCTTCCGGATTAAAGAAATGGCAAACACATGGCACGTCTTGTTGGTGTCGATCTTCCGCGCGAAAAGCGCGTAGAGGTTGCACTTACCTATATCTTCGGAATGGGTTTAACCCGTTCTCAAAAAACATTAGCCGCAACTGGTATCAGTCCTGATACTCGCGTAAAGGATCTCCAAGAGCCTGAGCTTGCAAAGCTTCGCGAATACATTGAGGCAAACTTCAAGATTGAAGGCGATCTTCGCCGTGAAATCTCCGGTGACATCCGTCGCAAAGTTGAAATTCAAAGCTACCAAGGCATTCGTCACCGTAAGGGACTTCCTGTTCGTGGTCAGCGCACACATACAAATGCACGTACTCGTAAGGGTCCACGTAAAGCAATTGCAGGTAAGAAGAAGGTGACTAAGTAATGGCCGCTCCTAAAGCAAAGACTGCTGCTCCAGTAAAGGGCAAAGTCAAAATGCGTAAGAAAGAAAAGAAGAACGTTGCTGTTGGAAATGCTTATATTAAGAGCACTTTCAATAACACGATCATCTCGATTACTGACACAACAGGCGCTGTTATCTCTTGGGCTTCATCTGGCCAAGTTGGTTTCAAGGGTTCCCGTAAGTCCACTCCATTCGCCGCGCAGCTTGCAGCAGAAGCAGCAGCACGTCGCGCACAAGAGCATGGACTTAAGAAAGTTGATGTTTTCGTTAAGGGTCCTGGTTCAGGACGCGAAACTGCAATCCGTTCATTGCAAGCAGCTGGTTTGGAAGTTGGTGCCATCTCTGATGTAACACCTGCTCCACACAATGGCTGCCGCCCAACCAAACCACGTCGAGTTTAAGGAGGAATAGAAAATGGCTCGTTATACCGGAGCAGACTGCAAGCGTTGCCGTCGCGAAAAAGTAAAACTATTCCTTAAGGGATCTAAGTGCGATGGACCAAAGTGTCCGATCGAATCACGTCCATATCCACCAGGACAACATGGTCGTGGCCGTGCCAAGGAGTCTGAGTACCTATTACAGATGCGCGAAAAGCAAAAGTGCGCACGTATTTATGGTGTTCTAGAAAAGCAATTCCGTGGTTATTACGAGGAAGCAAACCGTAAGCAAGGCAAGACTGGTGAAAACCTTCTTGTACTTCTTGAAACCCGTCTAGATAACGTCGTCTTCCGCGCTGGCTTTGCAAAGAGTCGCGACATGGCACGTCAACTAGTACGTCACGGTCACTTCTTGGTAAATGGCAAGAAGGTAAATATTCCTTCATATCGTGTATCTGCGATGGACATCGTTGATGTTCTTCCTAAGTCACTCGATCTCACACCATTTATTGTTGCAAGCGCTGAACTCGGTGAGAAAGCTGTTCCAGCATGGATGGAGGTTGTTGGTTCGCAGATGCGCATCATCATTCACTCAGTTCCTGCACGCGCAGTAATCGATACTCAAATTCAAGAGCAGTTGATCGTCGAACTTTATTCTAAGTAATTTTTTGAAAGTTTAACGGCCGCCTGGTCGTTAAACACCCGCACGACCGTAGTACCAAACAGGAGATCAAATAGAGGTTCTCCGAGAGAAGAAAGAGGAGCAACAGTGCTAATTGCACAACGTCCCACCCTCAGTGAAGAAGTAGTTTCCGAAAACCGTTCACGATTCATTATTGAACCGCTTGAACCAGGCTTCGGTTACACCCTCGGCAACAGTATGCGCCGTACATTGCTTTCATCTATTCCAGGTGCAGCAGTGACAAGCATTCGTGTTGCAGGAGCACTCCACGAGTTCACAACTCTTGAAGGTGTAAAAGAAGATCTCACAGATATTGTTTTGAATATTAAGAACTTGGTTCTTTCATCAGATAACGATGAGCCAAGCATTCTATATATTCGCAAATCAGGTGCTGGATCAGTTACTGGAGCAGACATTGCGGTGCCAACAGGCGTTGCAGTTCACAATCCAGAGATACACCTTGCAACTCTCAATGGAAAAGCTAACCTCGAGATCGAACTCACTGTAGAGCGCGGTCGTGGTTATGTAACTGCTGTTCAAAACAAGCAAGCAGGAGCTGAAATTGGTCGTATTCCTGTTGACTCAATTTATTCGCCAGTACTAAAAGTTACATACAAGGTAGAAGCAACTCGCGTTGAACAGCGCACAGACTTCGACCGCCTTGTTGTTGACGTTGAGACAAAGCCATCAATGAAGCCGCGCGATGCTGTTGCATCTGCTGGTAAGACTCTCGTTGAACTCTTCGGTCTTGCTCGCGAATTAAACGTTGATGCAGAGGGAATTGAAATGGGGCCATCCGTCATGGATGCGGCTCTAGCTGCAGATCTAGCTCTTCCAATCGAAGATCTCGATCTCACAGTTCGTTCTTACAATTGCTTAAAGCGTGAAGGTATTCACACTGTCGGTGAACTCGTTAACCGTTCAGAAGCTGACCTTCTAGATATCCGCAACTTTGGTTCAAAATCAATTGATGAGGTCAAGGCAAAGCTTGTCTCTATGGGAATGTCACTGAAAGACAGCCCAGCTGGATTTGATCCAACGAAGCACCAAAACTACAACGCATCAGTCGACGATGATTTCGTCGATGCAGATCAGGCCTAGGAGAAATAACTCATGCCAAAACCAACTAAAGGTCCTCGTCTGGGCAGTGGCCCATCACACGAGCGACTCATCCTAGGAACACTTGCAGAGCAATTGTTCGAGCATGGAAAGATCACAACTACTGAAGCAAAGGCGAAGCGTCTTCGTCCACTTGCTGAAAAGTTAATTACCTTTGCAAAAAAGGGTGACCTTGCAGCTCGTCGCCAAGTTATGGCAACAATTGCAAACAAGGGTGTTGTACATACTTTGTTTACTGAAATCGGTCCACGCTTTGTTTCACGCAATGGTGGATATACACGTATTACAAAGATTGGACCACGCAAAGGTGATAACGCACCTATGGCGGTCATCGAAGTTTTAACTGAGAAAGATAACTAAGCACTAGCTTTCTTTACTCTTATGACGGAACCCACTCTCTATCCCGAGAGTGGGTTCCGTCGTTTAAGAATCGATTTAGCCTACGACGGTAGCAACTTTGCAGGGTGGGCTAAACAACCAGATCGCCGCACTGTTCAGGAGTGCATAGAAGAAGCGCTCGCAAAAATTTCTCGCATATCACCAGAAACAATCGTTGCTGGTCGCACGGATGCAGGAGTGCATGCAACGGGACAAGTAATTCACGTAGATGTTCCAGAGAGCGTTCTCTTAGATGATTTGGTTTATAAGCTCAATCGCATACTGGATGAAGATGTTCGTATTCACAATATTTCAATCGCACCCGAGGCATTTCACGCTCGCTTTTCTGCTCTTCGACGGTATTACAGATACAAGATTCTTGATGAAAATAAAGTCTTAGATCCTCTATCGCGCATTGATGTTGCTACTTGGTATCGACCGCTTGATGTTAATGTCATGAATAAAACGAGTGCGCTGCTATTAGGAGAGCATGATTTTGCTGCTTTTTGTAAATTCCGCGAAGGTGCAACGACTTTTCGTACCTTAGAAAAATATGAATGGAAACGAAACGCACTAGGCATTTTAGAGGCCGATATTGTGGCTGATGCCTTTTGTTATTCAATGGTACGAAACCTCGTTGGAGCAGTTGTGTGTGTAGCCGATGGGCGTTTTGACCCTGAGTGGATTGTTGGAGTTCTCAATAATAAGGAGCGAGTCTCGGACTCTCTTGTCTTCCCATCTCGCGGTTTAACGCTCTATCAAGTCGATTATCCGAGCGACGGTGAATTACTAGAGCGGGCGAAAGTAACTATCGCTAGACGAAATGAAGAGAACAATTAATGGGACACATAGATGTCAGTGGGGTTGGTTTCTCGTTATCTGACGGACGCGTTCTACTCAATGATGTTTCATTTCGTGTTGGCGATGGCGCAAAGGTTGCCTTGATTGGAGCAAATGGTTCTGGAAAAACCACGCTACTTAAGATGATTTCCGGTGATCTTTCTCCAGATGAAGGAAGCGTTGCAATTACCGGCGGGCTTGGTGTGATGCGACAGTTCATAGGATCAGTTCGAGACGAATCTTCGGTGCGCGATTTATTAATTTCCGTGGCGCCTCCTCGCATACGTGATGCGGCTGCGCTGGTTAAATCGACAGAAGAGTTAATGAATTCTCGTAATACAGAAAAAGATCAGATGAATTACGCCCAGGCAATTGTGGATTGGGGCGATGCCGGGGGATATGACTTCGAAGTCATTTGGGATTTGTGTTGTACCGAAGCGCTTGGAAAATCATTTGATTCAGTCGCAGAGCGATTAGTAAATACCCTCTCCGGAGGAGAGCAGAAGAAATTAGTTTTAAGAGCACTTCTTGAAGGTCCTGAAGAGGTATTACTTCTCGATGAACCAGATAACTATTTGGATGTTCCCTCGAAAAGATGGCTAGAAGAAGTCATAACTTCGACAAAGAAGACTGTTCTTTTTGTTAGCCACGATCGACAATTACTAGAACATACCGCTACTCGAATTGTGACTCTCGAGCAAGGAATCACTGGCAACACAACGTGGGTTCACGGTGGAAAATTCTCAACTTGGCATGAAGCACGTAAAGCACGAAATGCAAGATTTGCAGAAATTTTATTGCGCTGGGAGGAAGAGCATCAGCGACTAAAAGACTTAGTAAGAACTCTTCAGGTACAAGCAGCTAGCAGTCCAGATATGGCTTCTAAGTATCGCGCAATGCAAACTCGCTTACGTAAATTCGAAGAAGCTGGCCCCCCTGAGGCGCCACCCATTGAACAAGATGTACGAGTTGGGTTGCGCGGAGGCCGGACTGGTTTACGTGCGCTTACATTTGAAAATCTAGCAATAGAAAGTCTCACAGAACCATTTAACTTTGAAGTCTTTTTCGGAGATCGTATTGCAGTTCTTGGAAAAAATGGAACAGGAAAATCACACTTTTTACGATTAATTTCAGGAGATCAAAGTGTGAAATACAGTGGTACTTTCAAAGTAGGTGCACGTGTTGAGATTGGTTATTTTGCTCAGACGCACGCCCACCCTGAGTTTGAGAGCAAAACTCTGCTCGAAATTTTATGGCAAACGTATTCACTTCAATTAGGGCCCGCCAAAAGTGTTCTACGAAAGTACGAAATACATAATCAGGCAGAACAAAAATTCTCATCTCTTTCAGGTGGACAACAAGCACGTTTTCAAGTCTTACTACTTGAACTTTCCGGCTCAACACTTTTGTTACTGGATGAACCAACAGATAATTTAGATTTAGCGAGCGCCGAGAGCTTGGAGCGTGCCCTTGAAGAGTATGAAGGAACGGTCATTTCAGTAACGCATGATCGTTGGTTCACTCGGGGCTTCACGCGCTTCTTGGTCTTTGGAGCCAATGGCGCTGTTTATGAGAGCCCAGAGCCGGTTTTTGAGCATTAAATATGGGGCAAAGAGCCATTTTGACCCTACGCGAGCGCGCAGGTACCCTTAACCTCTTGCGCCGCGAACTCGGGCGCAGCACACAGGATTTAAAAGCGATATAAAAGAGAGAAGTGAAGAGCATGCGTACATATAGTCCAAAGGCTGGCGATGCAGTGCGTAATTGGCACATCATCGACGCACAAGATGTCGTATTAGGACGTCTTGCAAGTCATGCTGCTGTTCTTCTCCGCGGAAAGCACAAAGCAACATTTGCGCCACACATGGACATGGGCGATTTCGTAATTGTTATCAATGCGGAAAAAGTTGCTCTCTCTGGACAAAAAGCTAAGCAAAAGTTTTCTCACATGCACTCCGGTTTCCCAGGTGGCTTGACTTCAACTGTCTACGGCGAATTGATGGAAAAGCACCCAACTCGCGCAGTTGAAAAAGCGATCAAGGGAATGTTGCCAAAGAATCGCCTTGGCCGTGCAATGTCTGCAAAGCTCAAGGTGTACGCAGGAGCAGAACATCCACATGCTGCACAAGCTCCAAAACCATACGAATTCAACCAAGTCTCACAAATCGTCAAGTAATCGAAGAAGAAAAAAGGGAAACATAATTCATGTCTGAAAACACATTCGTTGACGATCTAGATGAGAACGAAATTCCAACTTCGTACACTTCAGCAACACCAGCTGCAGCAACTAACCGTCCAGCACTTAAGGGACCAGGCGCTGGAGTAGGTCGTCGTAAAGAGGCTGTTGCTCGCGTTCGACTCGTTCCAGGAACAGGTCGCTGGGTAGTTAACGGAAAGACTCTTGAGAATTACTTCCCAAATAAAGTTCACCAACAATCAGTCTCTGAACCATTTCGCACAGTTGGTGCCGAAGGTGCATACGATGTATTCGCTCGCATCAATGGTGGTGGAGTTTCAGGTCAAGCTGGAGCGCTTCGTCTTGGTGTTGCGCGTTCACTTAATGAAATTGATGCAGAAGCACACCGTCCAGCACTTAAGAAGGCTGGATTCCTTTCACGCGATGCACGTGTGATTGAACGTAAGAAGTACGGTCTTAAGAAGGCACGTAAGCGTTCTCAATACAGCAAGCGCTAATTTCTATCGTATTTGGAGGCTATCTCCGTGGCCCTTTTCGGCACTGATGGAATTCGTGGCTTAGCAAATGTTGATCTCACTGCTGAATTAGCTCTCGATGTTGCAGTTGCTGCTGCACATATTTTGGTTGAATCATTCGGCGATACAAGTAAACGTCCACGCGCAATTGTTGGTCAAGACTCCCGAGCATCCGGTGAATTCCTAGAAGCAGCAATAGTCGCAGGTTTAACAAGTGCTGGTGTTGATGTATATCGGGTTGGAGTATTGCCAACTCCGGCCGTTGCATATTTAGTAGCTGAAACAGGCGCTGATTTAGGTGTCATGATTTCGGCTTCACATAATCCAGCACCTGATAATGGAATTAAATTATTTGCTCGTGGCGGTGAGAAATTAGCGGACTCTCTAGAGGCAGCAATCGAAGCACGTATGGGAGAACCATGGCAGCGTCCAACTGGTCACCACGTTGGTCGAGTAATCGATGATTCGAGCGCTCGCGAAAAGTACATTGCACACCTATTAAAAAGCGTTGATGTTTCACTTGCGGGAATCAAAGTCGTTGTTGATTGTGCCAATGGCGCCGCCTCATATGTAGCACCGACTGCACTAGAAAAAGCAGGAGCGACTGTTGTTGCAATTGCAAACACTCCGAATGGTTTAAATATCAATGATGGGGTTGGGTCCACACACTTAGATTTTCTTCGCGAAGCTGTTCTTAAGAATAAAGCCGACATTGGCATTGCTCATGATGGCGATGCTGATCGTTGCTTGGCAATTGATGGCGAAGGAAACACAATTGATGGCGACTATATTTTGGCGATTTTGGCACAAGGATTTAAATCCCGCGGGAAGTTATCAGACTCAACTGTTGTCGCAACAGTGATGAGCAACCTTGGTTTCTTGGTTGCAATGAAGAGTGCAGGAATTAATGTTGCAAAGACTGCAGTCGGTGATCGCTATGTCTTAGAAAATATGCTGGCAAATAATTACACTTTGGGCGGCGAACAATCTGGACACATTATTATGCGTGAATTTGCGGGCACAGGTGACGGTTTATTAACTGCGCTTCAATTAATGAGCGAAATGGCGCGTTCTAAGAAAACTTTGAAAGAGCTATCAGCAATTATGCAGCGCTTCCCCCAGGTTCTAATAAATGTAAAAGGTGTAGCAAAAGAAAAACTTGAATCATCATCGGTGATCAGTTCAGCGGTTTCAAATTATGAAGCAGAGCTTGGCGATACAGGTCGAATTCTTTTGCGCGCATCCGGCACTGAACCCCTTGTAAGAGTCATGGTGGAAGCTCAAAGTGATAGCATCGCCAAAGATATTGCAGAAAAACTTGCCAAGGTTGTTGAAGAAGAATTGAGGTAGGAACGTGTGCGGAATTGTGGGGTATACAGGGCCACAAACTGCAATCACGCCCCTCATTGAAGGTTTACGACGCCTTGAATATCGTGGATATGACTCAGCCGGAATTGCACTCGGTACGCCAAATAAATTATTTATAGAAAAACGTGCAGGAAAACTTTCAAATTTAGAGCAAGAGCTCTCATCAATTCCTACAGCTCACTCTGGTATCGGACATACACGATGGGCTACTCATGGTGGTCCAACAGATCGCAATGCACATCCGCACGTAGATAACGATGGAAAACTGGCTGTTATTCATAATGGAATTATCGAAAATTATTCTGAGCTACGAGCAGAGCTAGAAAGTAAAGGGCATAAATTTTCATCCGACACCGATACTGAATCAGTCGCCCACCTACTCAGCGATTTAAGGAAGAAGAACAACGGTGATCTCTCAGCTGCAATGCGTGAAGCGGTTAAATCTCTACGTGGTTCATTTACTCTGGTCGCAATTCATGCGGACACCCCAGATGTAATTGTTGGAGTTCGTCGAAACTCACCACTTGTTGTGGGCATCGGTAAAAATGAAAACTTTATGGCATCAGATGTCGCTGCTTTTATTGATTACACCAAGCGCGCAATCGAGCTGGGACAAGATCAAGTTGTGACTTTAACACCCAAAACGGTTTCAATCACTGATTTAGATGGCAAGGCTCTTACACCGAATGAGTATGAAATTACTTGGGATGCAAGCGCCGCTCAAAAGGGCGGCTTTGCGCACTTCATGCTTAAGGAAATTTTCGAACAACCAAAAGCAGTTGCAGATACCTTGATTGCACGTTTGAGCGATAACAATCAGATTTTGTTAGATGAAATTCACCTAACGCCAGCCGAAATTAAGTCTCTTGAAAAAATAGTTGTCATTGCGTGCGGAACTGCGTATCACGCTGGAATGATCGCAAAATACGCTATTGAAAAGTGGGCAAAAATTTCAGTAGAAGTAGAAATCGCAAGTGAATATCGTTATAGAGATCCGATTATCACCAAGAACACCTTAGTAATTGCGATTTCTCAATCTGGGGAAACTATGGATACCTTGATGGCTTTGCGTCACGCAAAGGCTGCAGGTGCTCGAGTTTTGGCCATCTGCAACACAAATAGTTCAACAATTCCTCGTGAATCAGATGCTGTGATTTACACACATGCTGGTCCAGAAATCGCCGTTGCCTCAACAAAGGCGTTGCTCACGCAAATCGTTGCGGTTTACTTAATTGGTTTACATCTTGCTCAGGTACGTTCAGAACTTACAGATAATCAAGTAGCAGACCTTTATAACGAGATGCTCGAATTACCAGGAAAAATTGAACAAATTCTTGAAACAGTCGAACCGCTTCGTGCGCTTACTCGTAAGTTTGCTGATGCAAACACAATTCTATTTTTGGGTAGAAACATCGGCTATCCAGTAGCTCTTGAAGGAGCGCTGAAGCTCAAAGAGTTGGCGTACATTCATGCAGAAGGATTTGCTGGTGGCGAACTCAAGCATGGACCAATTGCATTAATTGATGCCGAATCAGCAACTCCAGTCATTGCAATTCTGCCAGCAGGAAGCGAGCATTCACTGGATGAAAAAATGGCGAGCAACATTCAAGAAGTTAAAGCACGCGGTGCACGAGTAATAGTGATCGCAGAAGAAGGAGCGGAAGTAGTTGGCGCCGAATATGTCATTCGAATTCCTATAACAGACCCACTCTTTCAACCAATACTTGCAACGGTTCCCTTACAAGTTTTTGCTTATGAAATTGCAGTTGCCCGAGGAAGCGATGTCGATCAGCCTCGTAACTTGGCTAAATCCGTAACGGTGGAATAAATGCCCTCGCTACGTAGACGGCAAATGATTCGCGCGGTGAAATGGTCCACTCTTCTGTTTGTTGGTTTTGTAATTGTCACTCAACAAGTAATAACAAATGGTCCGCTCATTTCATTGGATGCGAAAATTGCAAATGCCGAGAGAGTGAATTTTCCAGCGTGGATTGATTTCATCTTAATGCGAATTGATGATTTAGGTCTGCGAGGATTAACAGGTGCAGCATTGATGGTTGCCGCTATTTACATCGCACGCAGATTTAAAACTTGGCGCCCACTAAATTTAGCCATTCTTTCCCTTGTTGCACTTAACTTAACTGTTGGACTTGCTAAGTTATTGATTGGTCGAACCAAGCCACAACTAAACGTTGATTTGATTTACGCAGGTGGACTTTCCTACCCAAGTGGTCATGCTTCTAATGCAATTCTTTCCTGGGGAGTTTTGGCATATTTAATTTACAGATATGCACACGTAGATCGTTATCGTGGACGTCTTGCTAGTACGGGCGTTGCCTTAGTCTCACTCAGTGTTTGCGTAGTTTCACTCTTTAGAAATACGCATTGGTTATCTGATTTGGTAGGTGGTTTATTCATCGGCGCTGCACTCTTGGTGATGGTGATTGCTGTAGATCGATTTGTTCCATCTAATAGCCAACTCTCATAGTTCTTATTACTATTGCCAAATGATTGAGGGTGTAGGAATCGATGTAGTAAACATCGATCGGTTTAAAGAGTCCCTGGAGCGAACTCCAGGATTAAGCGAAAAACTCTTTACTGAATCTGAGCGGACAAAGAATTTACAATCACTCGCTGCACGTTTTGCAGCAAAGGAAGCTCTATCAAAGGCGTTAAGTGCAAAACATGGATTGCAATGGCATGATGCCGAAGTCATCAATCTAGAAAATGGTAAACCTGAATTTTTATTTCGTGGAGAAATCGCTGAACTAATTAGCGGTTCACGTGTGCACTTATCGCTATCTCATGACGGCGGCATCGCATCGGCAATCGTTGTTATTGAGGAAAAAGCATGAGTAATCGAGCCGAGTTTTTGATTGATTTGAGCGCGCTTGCTAGCAACATTTCAAAAATTAAAAAAGAGTGCGCAGTTGAAGTTCTAGCAGTCGTTAAGGCAGACGCCTATGGCCATGGACTTACTCGTGTTGCTAGCGCCGCACTAAAGGCAGGTGCATCATGGTTAGGCGTAGCGCTGCTTGAAGAGGCAATCACATTACGTGAAAACGGAATTGATGCCCCAATTTTAGCCTGGCTTGTTTCACCAGGTTCAGATTTTGAATTAGCGATTATGCGCGAAATAGATTTGGGCGTATCAAGTATTAAAGCATTACGCCAAATTAAATCTGCTGCAGAGAAATTAAATAAAAGCGCCAGAGTGCATATTGAAGTAGATACTGGAATGACGCGCGGCGGATTCTTCGATGAATGGCAGGAATTTTTATCTGAAGATTTTGCAAATCTTGAAATCATGGGAATTTTTTCCCATTTTGCCCGAGCAGACGAACCAGGAGAGAAACAAAATTTAGATCAGCTTGAAAAATTCAAGCAGATGGTGGCTGATCTGGAAAAAATTGGAATTAATCCACCAATCAAGCACCTAGCTAATTCTGCCGCTTCATTAAAAGATAAAGATTCGTATTTCACGATGGTACGAGTTGGAATTGCTATGTATGGGTTAACACCAGATTTAATTCACATGGGCACAAGCAAAGAGTTAGGTTTGCGACCAGTCGGCCAATTAAGAGCCAAACTCCACTTGGTTAAAAAAGTTTCAAAAGGTTCCCCCGTGGGCTATGGCGCAAGTGCAATTACTTCAAGTGACACTTCATTAGGTGTGGTTGCAATGGGATATGCAGATGGAATCCCACGTATTGCACAGGGTGCAGGAGTTTTTATCAACGGAAAGAAAGCGCCAATTATCGGTCGTGTTTCTATGGATCAATTTGTCGTTGACCTCGGTTCACAATGCAGTGCTAAATCGGGGGATTGGGTAATTGTTTTCGGAGATGGTTCGCACGGTGAATACACCGCAGATGATTGGGGTCGTGCAAGTTCGAGCATAAATTACGAGATTGTTACCCGAATCGGCCCCCGTGTGCCTAGAATCTACGAACCTCATGTCTACTGAAAACTCACTCCTAGCAGTAAACGGTCTGACCGTTTCATTTGGCGGATTACGCGCACTCAGCGATGTCGCATTAGAAGTAAATCCAGGAGAAGTTGTTGGGCTAATTGGTCCAAATGGTGCAGGAAAGACAACTGCTTTTAACGCAATCTGCGGACTTGTAAAACCCGATTCGGGTGAGATATTTATCGATGGACATAAGCACTCTTGGCCACACACTGATCAATTAACAGAACTTGGAATTGCTAGAACTCTTCAAGGAGTTGGCTTATTCGGCGATCTGACGGTTTTGGAAAATGTAATGATTGGTGCTCAAAAATTTAGTAACTCAGGGCTAATTTCAGCAGCATTTGGTCGTACGGGTAAAGATGAAAAAGTTTTGCGCGAACGTGCACAAACTGCGCTTGAGCGCGTTTATGCAACAGGTATTGCAGATCGCAGAGCCGACACACTTTCATACCCTGATACAAAGCGCGTGGCGATTGCTCGTGCGTTAGTTAGTGAACCAAAAATTCTGATGTTAGACGAACCAGCCGGTGGCTTAGGACAACAAGATATTGAGTGGATGAATTCGCTTATTAGAAATCTCACCGCGCAAATGTCTGTATTAATTGTTGAGCATCATATGGATGTGGTTATGTCTGTGTGCGATCGCCTCTACGTACTTAATTTCGGAGAAGTCATTTCTAGTGGCACAGCAGAAGTTGTGAGACGAGATCCTGCTGTGATTGCAGCGTATCTAGGCGCATCAAAGGTAAATTTATGAGTCTTGTAGTTAATAATCTAAACGTAGATCACGGAGCAATCCGAGCTATTTCTGGAGTTTCTTTCACAGTTGAAAGTGGAAAAATTGCAGCTGTTATTGGTGCCAATGGCGCTGGAAAAACAACCCTGCTTCGAACTCTTTCTGGACTAAAGAGCGCATCTAACGGAAGTGCGCACTGGGATGAACACGACTTATTCTCTGTCAAACCCGAGTTTAATGTTCGTCACGGTATTGCCCACGTCGGCGAAGGCAAATCAGTAATTGCCGAACTGAGTGTGGAAGAAAATCTTCACCTTGGTGCAATTTGGCGCAAGAACAAAAAAGAGATGAAATCTACCCAACTAGATGTCATCGAATTGTTTCCTCGATTGGGAGAACGATTGAAGCAACGAGCTGACACTCTCTCAGGTGGTGAGCGTCAGATGTTGGCGATTGGGCGAGCACTCATGTCTAAACCACAGCTCTTGTTACTTGACGAGCCTTCTCTTGGTTTGGCGCCACTAGTGATTGAACAAATCTTTCAAACTATTAAATCGCTGCGCGATCAGATGGCCCTAACTGTTGTCCTGGTTGAACAAAATGCATTAGGTGCTTTAGAAATTGCAGACACGGGCATTGCTCTAAATTTGGGCAAAGTTGTCGTGGCAGGCAGCGCGCAATCTCTCCTAAATGATCCAGCCGTGCGTGCGGCTTACTTGGGGTATTAATAATGTATAAATTAATTAGCTCATTACTTATTGGATTATCCCTCGGTGCAATTTATAGCTTGATGTCAATTTCGCTCGTATTAGTTTGGAGATCTACGCGCGTTGTTAACTTTGCTCAAGCAGGTCAAGCAATTGTTTCCACATATATTGCCTATGAAGTAGTAAATCTCACTGGTTCTTTCTGGCTTGCATTTGTTGTAGCAATTCTTGCAGGCGCACTGTTAGGCGCAATTGTTGATCGATACTTTATGCGCCCCCTCTTCAAACGAGTTACTTCAGGGCCAATCGTTGCAATCGCACCAGTTGTAGCAACACTTGGCCTTCTTGGAGTTTTACGTGCAGTAGTTGGATTCGTTTGGGGCGTCGAACTTAAACCAATTGCTCCGCCTGTGTCATTAGATGGTTACAGCCTAGGTTCAGAAGTTCTGCCATTTGCTCCATATAACGCACTAGTTATTGGAGTTGTTGCAATTGTTTTAATTGCACTTTCACTCTTGTTTCAGAAAACAAATCTTGGATTATCGCTACGTGCATCTGCTTATTCACCCGAGATCGCACGACTCTCTGGCATCCGAGTAAATGAAATCAGAACTCTTGGTTGGGCAATTGCGGGAGCTGCTGGTGCCATTGCAGGAATATTGGCAACACCGACTTCTTATTTGTCACCAAACTCGTTAGACATACTTCTCGTCTTTGGTTTTGCAGCCGCCGTCATAGGTGGACTCGAAAGTATGATCGGCGCAGTCGTTGGTGGCTTGGTGTTAGGACTCGGCGTTACATTTGTTTCAAATTACGTTAGCACTTCATTGATATTTCCAACAGCATTTGTGTTCCTGATAATAATTTTACTTGTTCGTCCTTCGGGAATAATTTCTGGAAAGAGGAGTCGCCGTGCGTAAACGTTTATTCCTCTTTATTGCACTCGGTTGGGTGCTCCTATTAGTTGGTGATCGCGTTGATGAATTACGCGTATACCAAGGAGCATCAATTGCAGTTTATGTAATTGCAATCGGTTCAATTATTTTGCTTACTGGATATTCTGGTCAGATTTCTCTCGGTCACGGTGCTTTGATGGCTTTTGGTGGTTATGTTGCTGCCCTATGTGCAACCAATGCATCATTGCCACTTTGGTTTGCATTTGTCATGGCTGCACTCGTTACAGGAATTTTTGGCGGCGTTCTTGGTTTTGCAGCAGCACGGTTATCTGGTCCATATCTTGCGGGCACAACACTTGCACTAGCTGTTGGACTCCCATCTCTTGCAAATCAATTTTCAATTTTGGGTGGCGAACAAGGAATTTATTTAGATCCTGGCTTGCCACCTGCACGTCTGGGTGAAAGTTTTTCTCAGTACAAGTGGTTCTTCTGGATTACTACGCTCGCTGCTCTCATAACAATGTTTTGGCTTGCAAATATTTTGCAATCTAAGTACGGCAGAACATGGCGCGCGCTTCGTGGCAATGATGTTGCAGCCCAGCTCTGTGGAGTCCATACAGGCCGCCAAAAGGTTCTGGCCTTTGCCCTGAGCTCTGGACTGGCTGGACTGGCTGGAGCCCTGCTCGTTCTGACCATAAGCACCGTTTCCCCCTCAGCTTTCCCCCTTTCCCTCTCATTTGCCCTGGTGACAGGGGCCGTTGTCTCTGGCATTTATGACCTAAAAGGTGTGATGCTAGGGGCAGTGATCTTGGTGGTTATCCCTGAGATTGCCGATTCGGTCGCAAGCCGATTCGGTGACTCATTGAAAATCACTTCGACCTTGCCAGGTTTGTTGGTGAGCGCACTACTAATTCTTGCGGTTCTATTCACGCCGAATGGACCGGGAGAAAAGTTGCATCATCTGCGTCACAAACGCAAAGCACACTCTGGTTAACCAAACCCTCAATGGAAGGACTTACATGATCAGAAACACTCCTAAGAGACGAGCACTGTTCGTTTCTGCGGTGATTGCAGCAGGAGCAATGGCGTTATCAACAATGCCAGCACAAGCTGCAAGTGAACCAGGTATCTCAAGCACCGAAATTAAGCTTGGAATTACATCGCCTCTTACAGGAAAAGTTGCAGCAGTTTACGGCAAAATTCCTGGAGCGATGAAAGCGTATTTCTCTCACGTCAATGACAATGGTGGAGTTTACGGACGCAAAATCAATCTCATTTCAAAAGATGATTCATACGTTCCAACCCTTGCAGTTAAGGCGACAAACGATCTGGTCATGAAAGATAAAGTTTTTGCGATCGTTGGAGCACTCGGTACTGCGCCACACTTAGCAGCACTTCGTTCTGCGAATCTCAGCGGTCGCGGTGTTCCAGATCTATTTGTGAACACAGGATTTAGCGGATTTGCTGACAAGGCCAAGTACAAGACAACTTTTGCTGTGCTTCCTTCATACATTATGGAAGCAAAAATCATGGCGAAGTACATCGATGACAATTACAAGGGCAAGAAAGTTGCACTTATTGTTCAAGACGATGACTTCGGACTTGATGCTGTTGCAGGTTTTGCAACGGCGGGACTTAAGCCAGATGTAACAATCAAGTTCCCAACAGGTGCTGATTCATTGGCAGCTGCTCAAGGATGGATTACTGGAAAGCTAAAGCCAGCCGCAGTTGATATTGCAATTATTTTTGCAACTACTACAACATCAGCAGCAGTTCTTGGTGCCGCAGCTGGTCTGCAGTATCGTCCAACAGTTGGTTGGATGCTCGGTTCAGTCGGTGGAGATTCAAACACCCTTAAGGCTGGCGGAGTTCCACTAGCAATTCTTAATGGTGCAATTGGAACAAGCTTCGCACCAGACCCAGCAGATACAACTGATGAGTACGTAAACTTCTTCAAGAACATCTACGCAAAGTACGTACCAGGATCAACTTTTGATCTCACAGTACTTCAGGGCATGAACTCAGCGATGCTGACAGTTCAAGCTCTACGCGCTGCAGGCAAGAACCCAACACGCGCTGGATTAATCAAAGCGATTGAAACTAAGGGTTCCAAGTTTGCTAGCGCAGGATTCACACCGCTTAAGTACTCAGCTAATTCACACGTCGGATACTCCGGCTACTGGATTGGTAAGTACACAGCTACAGGTTCACTACAACCAATTGATGGCAAGAGAGTTCTTTACACAACTGACTCAGGTTCTGGAGCAGTTGTCTCTGCCACGATTTCCCGTGCACCACTTCCTACTAACGGATTGCCATCAAACTCATGAGGAACTTAACTATGAAGAAATCACGCTTCGCAGCAATTGCTGTTGCAGCATCCCTCGTAACAATGTCAATGGTTGCAATAGCACCAGCAGCCAACGCTTCAACTTGTGAAGCTCAACAGCTGGGTAGCCTTATTGCAGAGGTTTGCTCAGGCAAAACTTCAGATGGTGCAAATTACGAGTATCGCACCAATACTGAAAACTTCAACGGAACCATCTATCTGTGGTCACATGGATACCGCTACGCAGTCAACCTTCCTGCTGGTGTTGTAAGTGCTAAGCCTTACATCATCGACATGAGCGCAGAAGTTGGTCCAGCACCAGAAGTAGTTGAATCACTTCTTGCATCTGGTTACGGCGTTGCTGGTTCAGGCTTTGACTCTCAAGGCTGGACAGTTGGATCTGCAGTAAAGACAAACGTTGAACTCATTGGAATCCTCAAGTCTGAAATACCTGATACAAAGGGTGTCATCGCATGGGGTGCGTCAATGGGTGGATTTATCACTCAAGCACTTGCAGAGCGTTTTCCAAAACTCATTAAATCTGCTGCACCAATTTGTACTGCAGCAGGAAATGTAAATGGCGAACTAACAATGGCTGGAGATCTCCTCTGGGGTCTCAAGACATTCTTTGATCCAAGCATCACAGTCAGCGGTTACGCCGATGGGGCTGCAGGTGTTGGACAAGCTGCACAGAATCTAGGCAAAGTAGCTGCCGTGCTTCGTCACATCAGTGGAACACTTCTAGAAACTGACAGCGCAAAGACATGGCCAGCAACTTCAGTTATGCCAGCGAGCATCAAGGCAATTCCTGCCCGTAGCGCGTTGACACTTGTTGGTTTAATGGCGGGGGTTCCAACACAGAGCCAACATATTGATGGTTCATCATTTCCTGGCGTAGAAACAGCTTTCGCACTTGCACTTGCACCAGCACTTGCTATTGCTGAAAACGCGGGATACGCAGCCGGACTTGGAATCTTTGCAACCCTTGACTTGGAGCGTCGCGTAGGCGGAACGTTCTATGACAACAGTGCAACAGATTACGCAAAGCGAATTGCTGATGAGCGCGCAAGCTTTAACGTCGCACTCAGTGGCAACACAGCTATCGATGGAATGCTTGCAATCCTTAGCTCTCCATACGGCAAGCGAATCACTGCAAGTGATCAAGGATCTAACGGCCTTAAGGCTCAAGTTGCTCACAAGGGCAAAGCGCTAGTACCAACAATTACTATGACCGGTACAGCTGACATGATCACACCAGCAGGAAATTCACAGTGGCTAGTAAATAAGAACCTCAAGAACACAAAGAAGTTCTTGCCACTTTGGGTTGTAACTGCAGATAAGTGGACAAAGTTCACAGCAACCGGTGCTCCTGATACCAGCAGTACTGCGTGGCCAAGCGGAACTGGTCACTGCCAGTTCTCATACGATCAAACTATGACTGTCGCGAAGTTAGCTGCAGCTGCTGCAAAGACAGGTTCGGTTCCATCTGATGCAACAGTTGAAAAAGCAGTTGCCAAGGTGGATGGCCTTCTCTTTGATCGTCAATTCTCAGTGCCACTTCTAAAGCTCTACCAGAAGTAAATTCTGGAAGTAATTAAGAAGTAGCAAACGGGGGTCTGGGAAACCAGGCCCCCGTTCTTCTTTTCATCTACTAATCTGTATTCATTATGATTGAAATTTCTAGCGCGC